>NZ_JACCFP010000001.1:1697500-2016645 GCF_013410655.1 Nocardioides thalensis | reverse complement strand
GGCCGGATCACCGACAGGTCGTCGGACCGGGCGGCGCGCCGCTCCATCTGGTGGGCCTGCACCAGGAAGACCGCGCCGAGCGCGACGGCCACGATCGGGTAGACCGGGCCGGTGCCGGCGACCGGCCACAGCAGCAGCGACGTCGCGACCATGACCCAGCTGTAGAGGACGATCTGGACCGCCACGTTGTGGGCCGACTTCACCACCGGGAGCATCGGCACGTCGACCTGGGCGTAGTCCTCGCGGTAGCGCAGCGCCAGGGCCCAGGTGTGCGGCGGCGTCCAGAAGAACACCACGGCGAACAGCACGATGGGCACCCACGAGAGCTCGTTGGTGACGGCGGTCCAGCCGATCAGCGCCGGGAAGCAGCCGGCGATGCCGCCCCAGACGATGTTCTGGGTCGTACGGCGTTTCAGCAGCATCGTGTAGACGAACACGTAGAACGCGTTGGCCGAGACGGAGAGCACCGCCGACAGCGGGTTGACCCACGCCCAGAGCACGACCGTCGACACGACGCCGAGCACGGTGCCGAACACCAGCGCCGCGCCGGGCGTGACGATGTGGCGCGGCAGCGCGCGCCGGCGGGTGCGGCGCATCTGCTCGTCGATGTCGCGGTCGTAGACGCAGTTGAAGACCGACGCGGAGCCGGCCGACAGCGTGCCGCCGATGACGGTCGCCACCACCAGCCACAGGTCCGGCACGCCCTTCGCGGCGAAGAACATCACCGGCACGGTGGTGAGGAGCAGGAGCTCGATCACCCGCGGCTTGGTGAGCCCGACGTAGGCCATCACGACGTCGCGGGCCGTCGCCCGGCCGTCCGGCTGCCCCGAAGGCTCCGCCCGGACCCCGTCAGTGACCGGCGTCACCGGCTGCTCAGCAGCGGGCACGGCAGGGTCGACGTAGGTCACGGAGTTCCTCACGGTGCGGAGTGCACAGGGCGGTCGGGCGCCCCTGAGTGTAACGGTCCACCGGTCCGACGCGGGTATCGAGTCCGCTCGGCCACTGAGTAGGCTCGGCCGTGTGACTAACGAGCTTCCCAGCCTGGAGTGGACCGACCTCGACGACAAGGCGGTCGACACCGCTCGGGTCCTCGCGATGGACGCCGTCCAGAAGGTCGGCAACGGGCACCCGGGCACCGCGATGAGCCTCGCGCCCGCGGCGTACCTGCTCTTCCAGAAGGTCATGCGCCACGACCCGGCCGACCCCGACTGGATGGCGCGCGACCGGTTCGTCCTCAGCGCCGGCCACAGCTCGATCACGCTCTACACGCAGCTCTACCTCGGCGGCTTCGGCCTCGAGCTCGACGACCTCAAGTCGCTGCGCACCTGGGGCTCCAAGACCCCCGGCCACCCCGAGCACGGCCACACCGCGGGCGTCGAGGTGACGACGGGCCCGCTCGGCCAGGGCATCTCCAACGCCGTCGGCATGGCGATGGCCGCTCGTCGCGAGCGCGGCATCCTCGACCCCGACGCGGCCGACCGCGACTCGATCTTCGACCACCACGTCTACTGCATCGCGTCCGACGGCGACCTCGAGGAGGGCGTCAGCAGCGAGGCCTCGTCGATCGCCGGCACGCAGCGGCTCGGCAACCTGACCGTCATCTACGACGCCAACCGCATCTCGATCGAGGGCGACACCCTGATCGCGCTCAACGAGGACGTCGCCCAGCGCTACGAGGCCTACGGCTGGCACGTGCAGGAGGTCGACTGGACCGGCACCAACCACAGCGACCTCGCCAACTACGAGGAGGACGTGCCGGCGCTCTACGAGGCGATCAAGGCGGCCGCCGCGGTCACCGACCGGCCGTCGATGATCGTCCTCAAGACCGTCATCGCCTGGCCCGCTCCCAACGCGCAGAACACCGAGGCCGCCCACGGCTCGGCGCTCGGCGAGGAGGAGGTCGCGGCGACCAAGGAGGTGCTCGGCTTCGACCCGGCGCAGACCTTCGCGGTGCCCGACGACGTGATCACCCACACCCGCGGGCTCGTCGAGCGCGGCAAGGCGCTCCGCGCCGAGTGGGACGAGCAGTACGACGCCTGGGCGTCGTCGCACCCGGAGCAGCTCGCGATCCTGCAGCGGATGAAGCAGCGCGCCGTGCCCGAGGGCCTCGAGGCCGCGTTGCCGGTGTTCGAGGCCGACGCCAAGGGCGTCGCCACCCGTGCCGCGTCCGGCAAGGTCATCAACGCGATCGCGCCCGTCATGCCCGAGCTGTGGGGCGGCTCGGCCGACCTCGCCGGCTCCAACAACACGACCATCAAGGACGCCAAGTCCTTCCTGCCGAAGGACCGCTCGGTCGAGGAGTGGGAGGGCGACCCCTACCAGGGCCGGGTCCTCCACTTCGGCATCCGCGAGCACGGCATGGGTGCGATGATGAACGGCATCGCCGTCCACGGCGGCACCCGCGTCTTCGGCGGCACGTTCCTCACGTTCTCCGACTACATGCGCGGCGCCGTACGCGTCGGCGCGCTGATGCAGGCGCCGGTCATCTACGTCTGGACGCACGACTCCATCGGCCTCGGCGAGGACGGCCCGACCCACCAGCCGGTCGAGCACCTCTGGGCGCTGCGCGCGATCCCCGGCCTCGACGTCGTACGACCGGCCGACGCCAACGAGACCGCTGCCGCGTGGCTGCAGGTCCTCAAGAACTCCGACCGCCCGGCCGGCCTGATCCTCAGCCGGCAGAACGTGCCGACGTTCCCGCGCGGCACCGACGGGTTCGCCACCACCGACAACGTCGGCAAGGGCGGCTACGTCCTGCTCGAGGCCGACGGCGGCGAGCCCGACGTCATCCTCATCGGCACCGGCTCCGAGGTGCAGCTGGCGGTCAAGGCCCGTGAGCTGCTCGCGGCCGACGGCATCAACGCCCGGGTCGTCTCGATGCCCTCGATCGAGTGGTTCGAGCAGCAGAGCCAGGCCTACCGCGACGAGGTGCTGCCGCCGACGGTCAAGGCGCGGGTGAGCGTCGAGGCGGGCCTGCGCTTGGGCTGGCGCGAGTACGTCGGCGACGCCGGCCGGATGGTCAGCCTCGAGCACTACGGCGCCTCGGCCGACGGCGCGCGGATCTTCACCGAGTTCGGGTTCACCCCCGAGGCCGTCGCGCAGGCGGCGAAGGACAGCATCGAGGCGGCCGCGAAGTAGCACGTTGGTCGAGGAGGCCGCACCGGCCGTCACGAGACCCAGTCACCAGACCGATCCGAAGGAGAACCCGATGAGTGATCGTTTGAAGGCACTGGCCGACGCCGGTGTGTCCATCTGGCTGGACGACCTGTCCCGCGAGCGGATCGAGACCGGCAACCTCGCCGAGCTCGTCGACCAGAAGTCGGTGGTCGGCGTGACCACCAACCCGACGATCTTCGCCTCCGCCATCAGCAACGGCGAGCGCTACGACGCGCAGGTGCGCAAGCTGGTGGCCGACGGGGCCGACGTCGACAAGGTGATCTTCGAGCTCACCACCGACGACGTGCGCAACGCCTGCGACATCCTCGCTCCGGTCTCGGCGTCCACCAAGGACGACGGCCGGGTCTCGATCGAGGTGGAGCCGACCCTGGCCAACGACACCCCCGGCACCATCGCCTCGGCCAAGGCGCTGTGGACCGCGGTGGACCGCCCGAACGCGCTGATCAAGATCCCGGCGACGCTCGAGGGCCTGCCGGCCATCACCGAGGCCATCGGCTCGGGCATCTCGGTCAACGTGACGCTGATCTTCTCCACCGAGCGCTACCGCGCCGTCATGGACGCCTACCTCGCCGGCCTGGAGCAGGCCGCCGACGCGGGCATCGACCTGTCGACCATCCGCTCGGTGGCGTCGTTCTTCGTGTCCCGCGTCGACACCGAGATCGACGCGCGGCTGGAGAAGATCGGCAGCGACGAGGCGCTCGGCCTGCGCGGCAAGGCCGCGGTCGCCAACGCCCGGCTCGCCTACGCGGCGTTCGAGGAGGTCTTCTCGTCCGACCGGTGGCAGGCGCTCAAGGGCAAGGGCGCCAACGTGCAGCGTCCGCTGTGGGCCTCGACCGGCGTCAAGAACCCCGAGTACCCCGACACCCTCTACGTCACCGACCTCGTCGTCGCCGACACCGTCAACACGATGCCGGAGAAGACGCTGGAGGCCTTCGCCGACCACGGCGAGGTCAACGGCGACATGGTGACCGGCCGTGCCCAGGAGGCGCAGGAGCTGTTCGACCAGCTGGCCGCCGTCGGTGTCGACCTCGACGACGTCTTCCTCGTGCTCGAGTCGGAGGGCGTCGACAAGTTCAAGGCGTCCTGGATCGAGCTGGTCGAGACGGTCAAGGGCCAGATGGCCGCGGCCGCCTCCTGAGGTCGGCGCGCAGAGATGGGCGGGTCGAACCCACCGGTCGACGCCACCACCACCGAGGCCTGGGCGACGCTCCGGGCCCTCGCAGACGGCTTCTCCCCCGACCTCCGGGCGCAGCTCGCCGACCGCGAGTGGGTGGAGCGGTCCTCGCTCACCGCCGGGGACCTGTTCGTCGACCTGTCGAAGAACCTGGTCAGCCCCGAGATCTGGCGGGCGCTCCGCGACCTTGCTGACCAGGTCGGGCTTGCAGGCCGGCGCGACGCGATGTTCGCGGGTGAGCACATCAACGTGACCGAGGACCGCGCGGTGCTGCACACCGCCCTGCGCAAGCCGGCGGGCGCCGTACTGGAGGTCGACGGGGCTGATGTCGTCGCCGGCGTCCACGAGGTGCTGCAGCGGATGTACGGGTTCGCCGACGAGGTGCGGTCCGGCGCGTGGCGGGGCGCCACCGGCGAGCGGATCCGCACGGTGGTCAACATCGGCATCGGCGGCTCCGACCTCGGGCCGGTGATGGCCTACGAGTCGCTCGAGCCGTACGTCCAGGACGGCCTGGAGTGCCGGTTCATCAGCAACATCGACCCGGCCGACACCGCGGTCACCCTGGCCGGGCTCGACCCCGCGACGACGTTGTTCATCGTGGCGAGCAAGACGTTCGGCACGCTCGAGACGCTGACCAACGCGCGGCTGTGCCGCGAGTGGCTGCTGGACGGGCTGCCCGGCGCCGACCGCGCCGACGCGGTCAAGCGGCACTTCGTCGCGGTGTCGACGGCGCTCGACAAGGTCGAGGCGTTCGGCATCGACCCGGCCAACGCGTTCGGGTTCTGGGACTGGGTGGGCGGCCGCTACTCGGTCGACTCCGCGATCGGGCTGTCCCTGGTCATCGCGATCGGTCCGGAGCGGTTCTCCGAGCTGCTGGCCGGCTTCCACGCGATGGACGAGCACTTCCGTACGGCGGACGCCGAGCACAACGTGCCGCTGCTGATGGGTCTGCTCAACGTCTGGTACGTCAACTTCCTCGGAGCGCACACCCACGCCGTCCTCCCCTACGCGCAGGCGCTGCACCGCTTCCCGGCGTACCTCCAGCAGCTCACGATGGAGTCCAACGGCAAGGGCGTGCGGTGGGACGGCACGCCAGTCACCTCCGAGACCGGCGAGGTCTTCTGGGGCGAGCAGGGCACCAACGGGCAGCACGCGTTCTACCAGCTGATCCACCAGGGCACCCGGCTGATCCCCGCCGACTTCATCGCGGTCGCCAACCCGGCCCACCCGCTGGCCGACGGCGACACCGACGTCCACGAGCTCTTCCTGGCCAACTTCTTCGCCCAGACCAAGGCGCTCGCGTTCGGCAAGACGGCCGACGAGGTGCGCGCCGAGGGCACCGCGGAGGAGCTGGTGCCCGCGCGCGTGTTCACCGGCAACCGGCCGACCACGTCGATCATGGCGCCCGCGCTCACGCCGTCGGTGCTCGGGCAGCTGGTCGCGCTCTACGAGCACATCACGTTCGTCCAGGGCGTCGTCTGGGGCATCGACAGCTTCGACCAGTGGGGGGTCGAGCTCGGCAAGCAGCTCGCCCAGCAGGTCACGCCGGCCGTGTCCGGTGACGAGAGCGCCCTCGCCGAGCAGGACGCCTCGACGCAGTCACTCATCCGCTACTACCGGGAGCACCGCCGCCGATGACCGACCCTGCCCCGCTCGTCGAGGTCCACGACTCCCCCGAGCTGCTCGCCACCGCGGTCGCGGGCGAGCTGCTCAACCGGATCGCCGACGCCCAGGCCGCCGGCCACGTCCCGCACATCTCGCTCACCGGCGGCACGATCGCCGTCGCGATCCACGAGGAGGTCGCGCGGCACGCGCCCGCGTCGGGCGTCGACTGGGGCGCGGTGCACGTCTGGTTCGGCGACGAGCGCTTCGTCGCCCCCGACTCGCCCGACCGGAACGCCGGGCAGGCACGCGCCGCGTTCATCGACGCGGTCGGCGTACCCGACGCCAACGTGCACGAGTTCCCCTCGACCGCCGACGCCGCCGACGTCGACGAGGCCGCCGCCCGCTACGCCGAGGAGCTGCGGGCGCACTGGCCCGGCAGGTTCGACGTGATGATGCTCGGCGTGGGACCCGACGGCCACGTCAACTCGCTGTTCCCGGGCTTCCCGCAGCTGACGGCCACCGGCCCCACCGCCGGCGTCACCGGCTCGCCGAAGCCGCCGCCGGAACGGGTCACCCTGACGTTCGAGACGACGTCCGCCGCCGCGTCGGTGTGGTTCCTCGTGTCCGGCGACGGCAAGGCCGACGCCGTCCGCCGCGCCCTCGCCGACGACGGCTCGGTCCAGGAGACCCCCGCCCGCGGCGTCACCGGCCAGGCCGAGACCATCTGGTTCCTCGACACCGCCGCCGCCTCCCTCCTGTAACCCCGACTCGGCAGAAGATCGCAGCCCAGAGGGCGCGAGTCGGCAGAAGTTCGCGCTCGTACGACGCCGAGTCGGCAGAAGCTCGCAGTGGACCGAGCGACCTGCTGACTGCTGTCCACAGGTGTCGCGAGCGGGTGGTTAGGTCGCGGCCCGTCATGGAACCCCCTCTGCATGACCCGACAACCGCATTTCGAGGGCATCGCCTTTCTCGACGACTCGTCGAACCTGCCGCTCGACCGGCCGTTCACTGCAGCGACCGCCCGCATCGAGGCAGGCCTGGGCTATCGACAACTGAAGAGGCTGGTCGACGACGGTCTCCTGCAGCACCCGATCCGCGGGGTCTATCTCGTTGCGCAGATCGGCGACACGATCGAAACGCGTTGCGCGTGCCTCCGGCTCGTCGTACCCGAGGACGCCGTGGTCGTCGACCGCCACGCCGGCTGGCTGCATGGAGCCGAGATGGTCCTTGCGCCCGGTGAGCACCTGGCGCTGCGCCCGACCGCAGTGTTCCGGCCCTCCGGCCACGGGCGGGTGCGCAACCAGCTCAGCGACAGCGGTGAGCGCAACCTGCGCCCGGGCGACGTTGTCGAGATCAACGGGGTTCGAGTGAGTACGGCGATCCGCACCGCATGGGACCTGGGTCGCAGCCGCTGGCCCGACTCTTCCCTCGCCGCCATCGACCAGTTGCTCCGCCTCGGCGCATTCTCCAAGGACGAGTTCCTCGCCGGCATCGAGCGGTTTCGCGGGATGCGGTGGGTCACGACCTTGCGCGCGGTCGCGCCGTACGCCGACGGCCGCGCTGAGTCGCCGCCCGAGTCGATCTTGCGACTCCGCTGGATCGAGGCCCACCTACCCGAGCCGTGCCCCCAGTACGAGGTCTGGGTCGACGGCGAATTCCTCGCGCGCCTCGACATCGGCAACGCCGAGCTGCAATTCGGCGCGGAGTACGACGGCGCCGAGTGGCACGACACCCCGGAGCAGCTCGAGCACGACCGGCGGCGCCGTACTGACGTGTCGGAACGAGGCAACTGGCACGTGGTGGCCCTGCGCAAGGAGAACCTGTTCGGCCAGCGGCAGAACGCGCAGGAGATCCTGGTTGCCAGCGTCGCCGAGGCCCGCCGACGGTTTGGGATCCGGCTCCCCGCCTAGAGCGAACTTCTGCCGACTGGGCGCCGTGCGCGTGCGAACTTCTGCCGACTCGCGCCTCCACGCGTGCGAACTTCTGCCGACTCGCGCCTCTACGCAGGCCAGCTTCTGACGACTCGGTGGATCAGAAGATGATCTCGCCGGACTTGCGGCGGGAGCGGAGGAGCTGGATGGCCTCGTCGAGGATCACCTGGGCCTCCTTGTCGGAGCGGCGCTCCTTCACGTAGGCGAGGTGGGTCTTGTAGGGCTCGATCTTCGGGGCCGGCGGCGGGTTGTCGGAGTCGAGCGAGCCGGGGAGGCCGCACTTGGGGCAGTCCCACGACTCGGGCACGGCCGCCTCGACCGAGAAGGTGATCACGGAGCGGTGTCCGTGGGCGCAGAAGTAGGTGACCGCCTGGCGCGGCGCGGCCTCGCCCCGCTCGGCCTCACCCATCGGTCCGGCGCCGACACGGCTGCCTCGGATCGCGTTGCCTCCACCGGCCAACGGACTCTCCTCACCTCAAGCCGGCCCAGGGCCGGACGGGACTCTTAGTTGTTCAGTAGGCCAGCAGGAGCCCGAGGGCGATGACGCAGGCGAACCAGATGATGCCGATGCCGACCGTGAACCGGTCGAGGTTGCGCTCGGCGACGGAGGAGCCACCCAGGGAGCTGGAGACGCCGCCACCGAACATGTCCGAGAGCCCGCCGCCGCGCCCCTTGTGCAGGAGCACCATGAGGATCATGAGCATGCTCGTGATCACGAGCAGGACAGTGAGAAGCGTCGACAGCACGTCGGGAATCCTACGTCAGCGGGTGAATCAGGACAGCACTGGCATGTCGTAGAACCGGCAGATGCCGCCGAACTCGTCGGCCTGCAGGCTCGCGCCGCCGACCAGGCAGCCGTCGACGTCGGCCTGCGCCATGATGCCGGCGACGTTCGCGGCCTTGACCGAGCCGCCGTACTGGATGCGTACGGCGTCCGCGGCCTCGTCGCCGTACGACTCCCGGACCTGGGCGCGGATCGCCGCGCACACCTCCTGCGCGTCGTCGGGCGTGGCGACCTCACCGGTGCCGATCGCCCAGACCGGCTCGTAGGCGATGACGGACTTCGCGACCTGCTTCTCGGTGAAGCCGGCCAGCGAGCCGACGACCTGCGCCGTGCAGTGCTCGACGTGCGTGCCCTGCTGGCGGATCTCCAGGCCCTCGCCGACGCACACGATCGGCGTGATGCCTGCCTTGAGCGCCGCCTTGCCCTTCTTGGCGACCAGGTCGTCGGTCTCCCCGTGGTACTGACGCCGCTCGGAGTGACCGACGACCACGTAGGAGCAGCCGAGCTTCGCGAGCATGCCGGCCGAGATCTCGCCCGTGTAGGCGCCGCTCTCGTGCACGGACACGTCCTGCGCGCCGTACTTCACCGACAGCCGGTCGCCGTCGACGAGCGTCTGCACGGACCGGATGTCGGTGAACGGCGGCACCACGACGACCTCGACCTTCCCGTAGTCGTGACGCTTGTCGGACAGCGTCCAGGCGAGCTTCTGGACGAGCACCACCGCTTCCTGGTGGTTGAGGTTCATCTTCCAGTTGCCCGCCATGATCGGCGTGCGCGTGCTGCTGGCCACTCTCAGTCCTCCAGAACGGTGATGCCGGGCAGTTCCTTGCCCTCCAGGTACTCCAGGCTGGCGCCGCCGCCGGTGGAGATGTGGCCGAACGCGGCCTCGTCGAAGCCGAGCGTGCGTACGGCGGCCGCGGAGTCACCGCCGCCGACGACCGTCAGGCCCCCGCCGGCACTGACCTTGGTGAGCGCCTCGGCGACCGCGCGGGTGCCCTCGGCGAACGCCGGGACCTCGAACACGCCCATCGGGCCGTTCCAGAACACCGTCCGCGCGTCGGCCAGCGCCCGGGCAAACGCGTCGGTCGACTCCGGGCCGATGTCGAGCCCGAGCGCGTCGGCCGGGATCTCGGCCGCCAGCACGACCTCCGGGGACGGCGTGCGGTCGCCCGACGGGAACGCCGTGTCGACGACGACGTCGGTGGGCAGCACCAGCTCGACGCCGGCCTCGTGCGCGCGCTTGAGGTACTCGACGCAGGTGTCGACCTGGTCCTCCTCCAGCAGGCTCTTGCCGACCTCGTGGCCCTGGGCCTTCAGGAACGTGAACACCATGCCGCCGCCGATCAGCAGCTTGTCGGCCTTGCCGAGCAGGTTGTCGATGACGCCGAGCTTGTCGGAGACCTTCGAGCCGCCGAGGACGACCACGTAGGGCCGCTCGGGGTCGACGGTCAGGCGGCGCAGCACGTCGACCTCGGCCGCCACCAGCGCGCCCATCGCGTGCGGCAGGCGCTGCGCGACGTCGTAGACGCTGGCCTGCTTGCGGTGGACGACGCCGAAGCCGTCGGACACGAAGGCGTCGGCGAGCGCCGCGAGCTGGTCGGCGAACGCGCCGCGCTCGGCGTCGTCCTTCGACGTCTCCCCGGCGTTGAACCGCACGTTCTCCAGCACCGCGACCTGGCCTTCGGCCAGGCCGGCGACGACCTGCTGCGCCGACTCGCCGACGGTGTCGGTCGCGAACTCGACGGGCGCACCGAGCAGCTCGCCCAGGCGTACGGCGACCGGGGCGAGCGTGTACTGCGGGTCCCGCTCGCCCTTCGGCCGACCGAGGTGCGCGGTGACGATGACCCGCGCGCCGGCGTCGGCGAGTGCCTTGATGGTCGGCACGCTGGCCCGGATCCGGCCGTCGTCGGTGATGACCGGGTCACTGCCCTCGCGCTGCTCGAGGGGCACGTTGAGGTCCGACCGGACGAGGACGCGCTTCCCGGCGACCTCGCCCAGCCCGGCGTACTGCCCCACGGTCAGAGGGAGGCGCCGACGTGGACGATCAGGTCGGCGAGGCGGTTGGAGTAGCCCCACTCGTTGTCGTACCAGCCGGCGACCTTGACCTGGTTGCCGATGACCTTGGTCAGCGGCGCGTCGAAGATGCACGACGCGGAGTCGGTCACGATGTCCGAGGAGACGATCGGGTCGGTCGAGTAGCGCAGGATCTTGCCGTCGGCAGCGGCCTTGACGATCTCGTTGACCTCCTCGACCGAGGTCTCGCGAGAGGCTTCGAAGGAGAGGTCGGTGAGCGACCCGGTCGGGGTGGGCACGCGGAGCGCGTAGCCGTCGAGCTTGCCCTTGAGCTCCGGCAGCACCAGGCCGATGGCCTTCGCGGCGCCGGTCGACGTCGGGACGATGTTCAGGGCGGCGGCGCGGGCGCGACGCGGGTCCTTGTGGATGTTGTCCTGCAGGTTCTGGTCGGCCGTGTAGGCGTGGATGGTCGTCATCAGGCCCTTGTTGATGCCGAGGCCGTCGTTGAGGGCCTTTGCCATCGGCGCGAGGCAGTTGGTCGTGCAGGACGCGTTGGAGATGACGGTGTGCGCGGCCGGGTCGTAGAGGTCGTGGTTGACGCCCATCACGATCGTGATGTCCTCGTTGGAGGCGGGCGCGGAGATGATGACCTTCTTGGCGCCCGCGTCGACGTGGGCCTTGGCCTTGGTCGCGTCGGTGAAGAAGCCGGTGGACTCGACGACGACGTCGACGCCCAGCTCGCCCCACTTCAGGGCGGAGGGGTCGCGCTCGGCGAACGCGCGGATCTCCTTGCCGTCGACGATGATCGCGTCCTCGGTGGACGAGACCTCGCCGTCGAGGCGGCCCAGGATCGAGTCGAACTTGAGCAGGTGCGCGAGCGAGGCGTTGTCGGTCAGGTCGTTGACGCCGACGATCTCGATGTCCAGGCCACTCGCGCGAACCGCGCGGAAGAAGTTGCGGCCGATCCGGCCGAATCCGTTGATGCCTACGCGTACGGTCACAGCGTTGCTCCTTGTCTCGGTGGTGGGCGTTTGGTCACCCGCCTTGACGGAATGTCCGGTGTTCAGTCACCGGGCACGGTTTCCGACCCTACCGCCAGCGTCTGTCCGTACGGCGACGCGTCCCGCCGTACGTGCGAGTAACCCGCGTCACGCCTCCGAGGAGCGCGGCGATCAGCCCTCGGCGAGCATCTCGGGCGTCAGCGACGCCTCGGTGTCGGGGATGCCGAGCTCCTCGGCGCGCTTGTCGGCCATCGCGAGGAGGCGGCGGATCCGGCCCGCGATCGCGTCCTTGGTGAGCACCGGGTCGTGCAGCTGCCCGAGCTCCTCCAGCGAGGCCTGCTTGTGCTGGAGCCGCAGCTCGCCCGCCATCCGCAGGTGGTCGGGCACCTCGTCGGCGAGGATCTCCATCGCCCGCTCGACGCGGGCGCCGGCCGTGACGGCGGCGCGCGCGGAGCGCCGCAGGTTGGCGTCGTCGAAGTTCGCGAGGCGGTTGGCGGTGGCGCGCACCTCGCGCCGCATCCGCCGCTCCTCCCAGGCCATCAGGGTCTCGTGGGCGCCGAGCCGGGTGAGCAGCTGGCCGATCGCGTCGCCGTCGCGGATCACGACCCGGTCGACGCCGCGGACCTCGCGGGCCTTGGACTGGATGCCGAGCCGGCGGGCCACGCCCACCAGGGCGAGCGCGGCCTCGGAGCCGGGGCAGGTGACCTCGAGCGACGAGGACCGGCCGGGCTCGGTCAGCGAGCCGTGGGCGAGGAAGGCGCCGCGCCACGCGGCGACCGCGTCGCACGCCCCGCCCGAGACGACTGCCGGCGGCAGGCCGCGCACCGGGCGGCCGCGCTGGTCGAGGAGGCCGGTCTGGCGTGCGAGCGCCTCTCCGTCCTTCGCGACGCGCACGATGTAGCGACTGCCCTTGCGGATGCCGTTGCCCTGGACCATGACGACGTCGGACGACTGACCGTAGATCTCGGCGATGTCCCTGCGGAGCCGCCGCGCGGCCGCTCCGGTGTCGAGCTCGGCCTCCACCACGATGCGTCCGGCGACGATGTGGAGCCCGCCGGCGAACCGGAGCGTCGAGGCCACTTCGGCCTTGCGGCAGCACGCCTTGGTGACCGACGTGTTCGCGAGCTCCGCCTTCACCTGCGCCGTCATCGCCATGAAGGGAATCCTCCCACGCGGGTCAACAACCCTCAGCCGTCCCCCTCGGCCATCACGCGGGCGTACGCCGCCGCCAGCTTGGCCGGGCTGTGCCGGGGTGTGCCGTCGCCCAGCGCCACGTCGTCGAGCACCAGGCGGGCGCCGAGCGCGGCGACGAGCGCGCGCAGGTCCTCGACGTCGCCGCCGACGCTCTCGCGGTCGGCGATGACGGTGTGGATCGCCAGGTCCGGGGCATGCTCGGCGAGCACCGCCAGGTGGTCGGCCGGCCCGAAGCCGTGGGTCTCCCCCGGCTGCTCGCCGAGGTTGAGGACGACGATCAGGCGGGCGTCGGTCTCCACGAGGGCGTCGCGCACCTGCGGGACCATGAGGTGCGGGATCACCGAGGTGAACCAGGACCCGGGTCCGAGCACGGTCCAGTCGGCCTCGGCGATCGCCTCGAGCACGGCCGGGCTGACCGCCGGGTCGGGCGGGTCGAGCGCGATCGCGGCGATCACCCCCTCGGTCGTCGCCACCTGCACCTGGCCGCGCACGGTCACCAGCTCGTAGGGGTTGTCCTTCAGGCCGCGCACGTCGGCGGTGATGTCCATCGGCGTGAGCGCCATCGGCAGCACCCGGCCCTTCGCGCCCAGCAGCCGGCCGACCCAGTCGAGCGCGTCGACTGGATCGACCTCGTCGCCGAGCAGCTCCCAGAGGCCGACGATGAGCAGGTTGCCCACGACGTGGCCGCGCATGTCACCGTCGCCGGCGAACCGGTGCTGGAGCACGCGCGCCCAGGTGTCGCCCCACTCGTCGTCGCCGCAGAGCGCGGCGAGGGCCATCCTGAGGTCGCCGGGCGGCAGCACCCGGAACTGCTCGCGCAGCCGGCCCGAGGACCCGCCGTTGTCGGCCACGGTCACCACCGCGGTGAGCTCGTCGACCGTGAGGTCGTCGACGAGCATCCGCAGCGCGCTGAGAGAGGCGTGCAGTCCGTGGCCGCCACCGAGGGCGACCACGGACTGGGCCCGGTCGGGGGCCTTGCTCGCCGGCTGCCTCTGGCCGCTGCTCATTCCCGCCCCAGGTCGCGGTGGACGGCGCGGGCGACGTACCCCCGGTCCTGGAGAAGGCGCGCGATCTCCTCGCTCATCGCGACGCTGCGATGCTTGCCGCCCGTGCAGCCGATCGCCACCCGCATGAACCGCTTGCCCTCGCGCAGGTAGCCGTCGGCGACGCTGCCCAGCAGCGGCACGAAGCGCTCGAGGAAGTCGGCGGCGCCGGGCTGGGCGAGGACGAAGTCGGACACGGAGGCGTCGCGACCGGTGTAGGGCCGCAGCTCGGGCACCCAGTGCGGGTTGGGCAGGAACCGCATGTCGGCGACGTAGTCGGCGTCGACCGGAATGCCGTACTTGAAGCCGAAGCTGATCACGCTCACCCGCAGCAGGGTCGTCTCCGGCGTGCCGAACGCCTCGGCGATCCGGTCGCACAGCTGGTGCACGTTGAGGCTGGAGGTGTCGATCACGAGGTCGGCCTCGCTGCGCAGGTCGCCGAGCACCTTCCGCTCCCGCGCCAGCCCGTCGATCAGCCGGTCGCCCTGCTGCAACGGATGCGGGCGGCGGGCCGCCTCCTGCCGGCGGACGAGGACCTCGTCGGTCGCGTCGAGGAACACCAGCGTCGCGTCGCGGCCGGTCGTCCCCTGGGCGAGCGTGCTGCGGAGGCCGGAGAAGAACGACCCCGAGCGGACGTCGACCACCACGGCGATCCGCTGCGCCCGGCCCTGGCTCTCGTCGACGAGCCGCACCACGTCGGGCAGCAGGCTCGGCGGGAGGTTGTCGACGACGTAGAAGCCGAGATCCTCCAGCTCCTTGGCCGCGGTGCTGCGCCCGGCGCCGGTCATGCCGGTGACGACCACCAGCTCGCCGGCAGGCTTCCGGGCGGACGAGGGGTGGTCGCTCATGGTGCCGCAGTCTTCCGTGTCGCGTCGGACGCCGCGACCGCATCCTTGATCGCGGCCGCAGTGCGGGGACCGATCCCTGGCACCTCGGCGATCTCCTCGACGCTCGCCTCGCGCAGCTTCTTCAGCGACCCGAAGTGCCGCAGGAGGGTACGGCGCCGCACCTCGCCGAGCCCCGGGACCGCGTCGAGGGTGCTCTCGACCATCGACTTGGAGCGCCGCGAGCGGTGGTGGCCGATCGCGAACCGGTGGGCCTCGTCGCGCACCCGCTGGAGCAGGTAGAGGCCCTCGGACGTGCGGGGCAGGATCACCGGGTCGGGCTCGCCGGGGACCCAGACCTCCTCGAGCCGCTTCGCCAGGCCGCAGACGGGGATGTCGTCGATGCCGAGCTCGTCGAGCGCCCGCTGGGCCGCCGCGACCTGGGGCGCGCCGCCGTCGACGACCACCAGTCCGGGCGCGTAGGCGAACTTGCGCGGCCGCCCGGTGTCGGGGTCGACCAGCATCGGGCCGGTGCCCGCCTCCGGGTCGCCCGGCCGCAGCTCCGAGCGGGACTGCTCGTCCAGCAGCCGCTTGAACCTGCGGGTGATCACCTCGTGCATGGCCTTGACGTCGTCGGAGCCCTCCTGGTCGCGGATCACGAACCGGCGGTACTCCCCCTTGCGCGCCAGGCCGTCCTCGAACACCACCATCGACGCCACGATCTCGGTGCCCTGGATGTGAGACACGTCGTAGCACTCGATCCGCAACGGCGCCTCGGACAGCCCGAGCGCCTCGGCGATCTCCGACAGCGCCCGGTTGCGGGTGGTGAGGTCGCTCGCGCGGCGGGTCTTGTGGAGGGCCAGCGATTCCTTTGCGTTGCGGGCGACGGTCTCCTGGAGCGTGCGCTTGTCGCCGCGCTGCGGCACCCGGATGGCGACCTTGGCGCCGCGCAGCTCGGTCAGCAGCTGCTCGAACGTCTCCGCCTCGGGCGGCACCTCCGGCACGAGGATCTCGCGGGGCACCGCGTCCCGCGCCTCGTCGCGGTCGAGGCCGCCGTAGAGCTGGAGCAGGAAGTCGGCGACCAGGTCGGCGGTGCCCCCCTCGTCGGTGCGGTCGGCGACCCAACCGCGCTGGCCGCGGATCCGGCCGCCGCGGACGTAGAAGATCTGGACCGCCACCTCGAGCGGGTCCTCGGCGAGGGCGATCACGTCGGCGTCGGCGCCGTCGCCGAGCACCACCGCCTGCTTCTCGAGCGCCTTCTGCATCGCGGCCAGGTCGTCGCGCAGTCGCGCCGCCCGCTCGAAGTCGAGCGCCTCGCTCGCGGCGAACATCTCCTGCTCGATCCGGCGCGTGAACGGCCGCGTGCGGCCGGCCATGAACTCACAGAAGTCGTCGACGATCGCGCGGTGCTCCTGCTCGGTCACGTTGCCGACGCACGGGGCCACGCACTTGTCGATGTAGCCCAGCAGGCAGGGCCGTCCGATCTGCTGCGACCGCTTGAAGACGCCGTTGCTGCACGAGCGCATGGGAAACACCCGGAGCAGGATGTCGACGGTCTCGCGGATCGCCCACGCGTGGCTGTAGGGCCCGAAGTAGCGGGTGCCGCGCCGCTTGGCGCCGCGGCCGACCATCACCCGCGGGAACTCCTCGCCGTAGGTGACGGCGAGCCACGGGTAGGACTTGTCGTCGCGGTACTTCACGTTGAACCGCGGGTCGTACTCCTTGATCCAGGAGTACTCCAGCTGGAGCGCCTCGACCTCGGTGTTGACGACGGTCCACTCGACGCTGCCCGCAGTCGTCACCATCGTCGCGGTGCGCGGGTGCAGCCCGGCGATGTCCTGGAAGTACGACGACAGCCTCGCCCGCAGGTTCTTCGCCTTGCCGACGTAGATCACCCGCCCGCGCGGGTCCTTGAACCGGTAGACACCCGGCTGGGTCGGGATCGACCCGGGCTTGGGGCGATAGCTCAGCGGGTCGGGCACGCCACCAGCCTACGGACCGCCACGGACATGAAGTGAGAGGAGGGAGGCCGGGTCGACGGCGTCGAGGTAGCTGCCCCCGGCGGGCCGCACCTCGAAGTGGAGGTGGCAGCCGTCCGGCGCGCCCGAGTCGCCGGCCAGCGCGAACCTCTCGCCGCGCGCCACGGTCTCTCCCGGCTCGACGTACACCTCGGTCGTGTGGCCGATGACGACGTCCTGGCCGTCGACCCGCAGCAGCACCGGGTTGCTGCCGTACGCCGACCCGAGGCTCGCGTTGTCGAGCACCTGGGCGGGGCGCGCGGCGAGGAGCGGCGTGCCGCACGGCATCGCGACGTCGATCCCGTGGTGGAACCCCTGGCCGTCGGTGCAGGCGGGGTCCGGGTCGTAGTACGGCGCCGGGGTGCAGCCGAACGGGATCATCACGGGGTGCGCGCCGGCGTACCACGGCGAGCGTTGCGGGGTGCGGTCGTCGGTGTAGAAGGCCCAGCGCGGGTCCGGCTCGGGAGAACGGCGGGGCGGGCGGGGGCTTCGTGTGCGCGTCGCCGTCTCGGTGGGCCCGGTCGTCGGAGTCGTCGCAGTCGTCGGCGACGACGTGGTCGGCCGGGCCGACGGCGCGGCCGACGACGAGTCGGGCGAGCGCGCACCCGGCGCCGGCGACTCGTCGTCACCGGTGCCGCACGCCGAGAGCGCGACGAGCGCGGTCGCCACGACCGCGGCGGAACCGCTCCGTCCCACGCCCGTCAGGCGGCGAGGAGGATGCGGTCGCCCTCGACCGTGATCTGCACCTCCGCGAGCGGCGCGGCCGCAGGCGGGTTCTCGACGTCACCGGTCTCGGCGGAGAAGGCGCTGCCGTGGTTGGCGCAGTGGATGGTGCCGTCCTCGACGGACGTGACGGTGAGTCCCTGGTGGGTGCACACCGCCGTGAACGCCTTGAAGTCGCCCTCGGTCGGCTGGGTGATGACGATCTTCTCGTCGCCGAGGATCAGGCCGCCGCCGACGGGGACCTCGTCGGTGGTCGCCAGCTCGGTGCCGCCACCGGCGCCGCCGGTCCCCGACCCGCCGCCGCTCGTGGGCTCGTCGGTCGTGCCGCCGCTGGACTGCGGGTCGGCGCCGCCGGTGCCCGCGTCGGTGTCCGGGTCGTCCGACCCGCCGCAGCCTGCCAGCGCGGCAGCCACGCCGAGCGCGCCGAGACCCTGGAAGACGATCCGCCTGCTGACCGGAGCTGTCATGCGACAGAGAGTAGACGGAGCAGTTGAAAATGCAATGAGAGCTGGATGAGAGCTCGTCAGCGCGAGGCGGCGCGCTTGCGGGCCGCGGTCTTCTTGGCCGGGGCGGTCTTCCTCGCTGCGGCCTTCTTGGCCGCCGGCTTCGCCGGATCGGCGGGCGCCGCGCGCCTGCGCTTCGGCTGCGCGGCCTCGCGGCCGTCGAGCATCGGCTTGAGGAACTGGCCCGTGTAGCTGCCGGGCACGGCCGCGACGTCCTCCGGCGTGCCCTCGGCGACGACCGTGCCGCCGCGCGAGCCGCCCTCGGGGCCCATGTCGACGATCCAGTCGGCGGTCTTGATGACGTCGAGGTTGTGCTCGATCACCAGCACGGTGTTGCCCTTGTCGACGAGCGACGACAGCACGCCGAGGAGCTTGCGGATGTCCTCGAAGTGCAGGCCGGTCGTCGGCTCGTCGAGCACGTAGAGGGTGCGGCCGGTCGACCGCTTCTGGAGTTCGGTCGACAGCTTCACCCGCTGCGCCTCGCCGCCCGACAGCGTGGTGGCCGGCTGGCCGAGCCGCACGTAGCCGAGGCCCACCTCCACCAGGGTCTTCATGTGCCGCGCGATCGCCGGCACGGCGGCGAAGAAGTCGAGCGCCTCCTCGATCGGCATGTCGAGGACCTCGGCGATGGTCTTGCCCTTGTAGTGGACCTCGAGCGTCTCGCGGTTGTAGCGCGCGCCGTGGCACACCTCGCACGGGACGTAGACGTCGGGCAGGAAGTTCATCTCGATCTTGATCGTGCCGTCGCCGGCGCACGCCTCGCAGCGACCGCCCTTGACGTTGAACGAGAACCTGCCCTGCTGGTAGCCGCGCATCTTCGCCTCGGGCGTCTGCGCGAACAGCTTGCGGATGTGGTCGAAGACCCCCGTGTAGGTCGCCGGGTTGGACCGCGGGGTGCGGCCGATCGGCCCCTGGTCGACGTGGATCACCTTGTCGACGTGCTCGAGCCCGGTGATCTTCTGGTGGCGCCCCGGGATGGTGCGGGCGTTGTAGATCTGCTTCGCGAGCGAGGTGTAGAGGATGTCGTTGACCAGGGTCGACTTGCCGGACCCGGAGACACCCGTGACGGCCACGAACATCCCCAGCGGGAACGTGACGTCGATACCGCGGAGGTTGTGCTCCTTCGCGCCGACCACCTTGAGCTCCCGGCCGACCGTGCGCGGCCGCCGGACGGCGGGTACGGCGATCTCGCGCCTGCCCGAGAGGTACTGGCCCGTCATCGAGTCGGGGTGGGTCAGCAGGTCGGCGACCGGGCCGGAGTGGACGACCTGGCCGCCGTGCTCGCCGGCGCCGGGGCCGATGTCGACGATCCAGTCGGCCACCTTGATCGTGTCCTCGTCGTGCTCGACGACGATCAGTGTGTTGCCGAGGTCCTTGAGGCGCACCAGGGTCTCGATCAGCCGGTGGTTGTCACGCTGGTGGAGGCCGATCGACGGCTCGTCGAGGACGTAGAGGACGCCGACGAGGCCGGCGCCGATCTGGGTGGCGAGCCGGATCCGCTGCGCCTCGCCACCGGACAGCGACCCCGACGGCCGGTCGAGGCTGAGGTAGTCGAGACCGACGTCGAGCAGGAACTGCAGGCGCTCCTGGATCTCCTTGAGCACCCGCTCGCCGATCTGGCGCTCGCGCGCCGACAGGTCGAGGTTGCGCAGGTAGTCGGAGGCCTCGTTGATCGGGAGGCGGCAGACCTCGGCGATGTTGAGCCCGCCGGCGTCCTTCGCGCCGAGCGTGACCGCCATGGACACCGGCTTGAGCCGCGACCCGGCGCACGTCGGGCACGGGACCTCGCGCATGAAGCCCTCGAACCGCTCGCGGCTCGTGTCGCTCTCGGCCTCGCGGTGGCGGCGCTCGACGTACTTCCGGACGCCCTCGAACTCGGCGTAGTAGGACCGCTGGCGGCCGTAGCGGTTGCGGGTGACGACGTGGACCTTGGTCGGGTGACCGTCGAGCACGGCGCGCTGCGCCTTGGCGGGCAGCTGCTCCCAGGGGGTGTCGACGTCGAAGCCGAGCTCCTCGCCGAGCGCGACGAGCAGCTTGCCGAAGTAGTCGGCGACGTGCGCGTGGCTCCAGGGCTGCAGCGCTCCCTCGGCGAGGGTCGCGGTCGGGTCGGGCACGACGAGCTCGGGGTCGACCTCCATCCGGGTGCCGAGGCCGGTGCAGGCCGGGCACGCGCCGAACGGGCTGTTGAACGAGAACGAGCGGGGCTCGAGCTCGTCGGTGTCGATGGGGTGCTCGTTGGGGCACGCCATCTTCTCGCTGAACCGGTGCTCGCGGTGGGGGTCGGCGGGGTCGAGGTCGACGAAGTCGAGCAGCACCAGGCCGCCGGACAGCCCGAGGGCGGTCTCGACCGAGTCGGTGAGCCGTCGCTTGGACGACTCGGCGACCTTGAGGCGGTCGACGACCACCTCGATCGTGTGCTTGATCTTCTTGTCGAGCTTGGGCGGGGAGTCCAGGGTGTGGATCTCGCCGTCGACACGAGCCCGGGAGAAGCCCTGCGCCTGGAGCTGCTTGAACAGGTCGACGTACTCGCCCTTGCGGCCGCGGATCACCGGCGCGAGGACCTGGAACCGCTGCCCCTCCTCGAGCGCGAGCACCCGGTCGACGATCTGCTGCGGCGTCTGCCGCTCGATCGGGGCACCACACGTCGGGCAGTGCGGGCGTCCGGCGCGGGCGTAGAGCAGCCGGAGGTAGTCGTAGACCTCGGTGATCGTGCCGACCGTGGACCGCGGGTTCTTGCTGGTCGACTTCTGGTCGATCGACACCGCCGGGGACAGGCCCTCGATGAAGTCGACGTCGGGCTTGTCCATCTGCCCCAGGAACTGGCGGGCGTACGCCGACAGCGACTCGACGTAGCGGCGCTGGCCCTCCGCGAAGATCGTGTCGAACGCAAGGCTCGACTTGCCGCTCCCCGACAGGCCGGTGAAGACGATGAGGGAGTCGCGCGGGAGGTCGATCGAGACGTCCTTGAGGTTGTGCTCGCGGGCGCCCCGGACGATCAGCTGGTCTTGCACGCCCCCAACCCTACGGACGGGCGCCGACAACACCCGTTTCGCGGCGAGGAGGACCTGCGTCACACTCCCCCGGGCCGGGGAGGATGATGGCCCGGTGAACCCGATCGAGGCCCTGCTCGAGGCGACCACCCGCTACCTGGAGACCGTCGGAGCGCTCACCGACGACGAGCTCCGTGCCCCCAGCGCACTCCCCGGGTGGACCCGCGGGCACGTCGCGGCGCACGTGGCGCTCAACGCACACGGCATGGCCCGCGCGCTACGCGGGGCGCGCACCGGAGAGCCGGTCCCGATGTACGACTCCCAGGAGGTCCGCGACGCCGACATCGAGGAGCGCGCCACCGGCTCCGCGGGAGACCTGGCCGCGTTCAACCAGATGGCCGCCCTCCGGCTCGCCGGCGAGATCCGGCTGATGAAGGCGCTCGCCACCATCGAGCGCACCCCCGGCGGGCCCGAGATCGCCGCCCCCGACCTGGTCGAGATGCGGTGGCGGGAGGTCGAGATCCACCACGCCGACCTGCTGGTGGGCTACCGGCCGTCCGACTGGCCCGCGCCGTTCGCGACGTACCTCCTCGAGCAGGTGGCGCGCGACCGCTCCCCCGAGGTCGACCTCACGCTCCACGCCCGCGACCTCGACCGCACGTTCCTGCTCGGCCGCGGCGGCCAAGGCGTCGCCGGGGGCGCCGGCGACCTCGCGTGGTGGCTGGTCGGCCGCGGCGGGGGCGAGGGACTGACATCCACCCGGCCGCTCCCTACGCTGGGCCCATGGAGATGAGGTGGCGATGACCTACACCGGCGAGGTGAAGCCCGGCGGACCCGCAGACGTCCGCGAGCTCCCGCACCTGACGATCACCAAGGTCGCGGTCGACGAGAAGATGGCCAACAACGCCTACCTGCTCGCGTGCCGCGCGACCGGTGAGCAGCTGCTCGTCGACGCCGCCGACGAGCCCGACGTGCTCGAGGCGCTGATCGGCGACCACGGCCTGGCGACGATCGTCACCACCCACCAGCACTGGGACCACCACCGCGCGCTCTCCGAGGTGGCGCGCGCCACCGGCGCGGAGGTCGTCGCCGGCGCGCCGGACGCCGACGCCATCACCGACCAGACCGGTGTCGAGGTCACCCGCCGCGTCGAGGACGGCGACACCGTCACCGTGGGCAACGCGACGCTCGAGGTCATCCGCGTCACCGGCCACACCCCCGGCTCGATCTGCCTGCTCTACCGCGACCCCGAGGGCTCGCCGCACCTGTTCACCGGCGACTCGCTCTTCCCCGGCGGCGTCGGCAACACGTTCGGCGACGCCGACGCGTTCGCGAGCCTCATCGACGACGTCGAGGCCAAGCTCTTCGGAGCCTTGCCCGACGACACCTGGTTCTACCCCGGCCACGGGGACGACTCGACGCTCGGCTCGGAGCGCCCGCACCTCGCGGAGTGGCGCGAGCGGGGCTGGTAAATCGCAGGAACCCGCCAGTCACACGAGGTGACTGACGGGCCCCGTAGGACGAGCGGACGCTCAGACCGCGCGGACGTTCTCCGCCTGCAGGCCCTTCGGGCCGCGGGTGACGTCGAACTCGACCTTCTGGTCCTCGGCGAGCGACTTGAAGCCGGTGCCGGAGATGCCGGTGTGGTGGACGAAGACGTCGCCCTCGCCGCTGTCCTGGGCGATGAAGCCGAAGCCCTTGGTGTCGTTGAACCACTTGACGATGCCAGTAGCCATCTTGATGTTCTTCCTTCTTCTCCTACGAGGTCCGCGCAGACACCGCGCCGGCGCGGGCTGAAACCACCTGCACCGCGCCTCGAGGACTGACCAGCGTGTGGTCACCACAGGAAGTACAACTACAGCGAACCGAGCCTCACGACCCGGGAGTACCCGACCGGTGGCCGGGCCTCTTCAACACCGACCACGCTACCAGCGAACCGGTCAGGCGGCACCATCCCTGGCCGATCGCACGGATGACGTAACGACCTGTCGCGGCCATGACAGGTACCTAGTGAACGGATCGGTCCTCCGGCCGCTCTGGGGGTGGCCGGAGGACCAGCCGGCAGCGGTCAGCTGTAGGTGACCTTCACGGTGTCGGTCGCCGGCAGCGACTGGCAGCCGAGCCGGATCCCGTCCGCGAGGTCCTCGTCGTCGAGCACGTCGTTGTGGAGCATGTGGACCTCGCCCTCCAGGAGCCGGATCGCGCACGCCGAGCACTCCCCCTCGCGGCAGGAGTACGGCGCCTGGACGCCCTTGCTCTCGAGGAAGTCGAGCAGCTTGGTCTTCGGGTCCCAGTCGTCGAACGTGTAGTCCTGGCCGTCGAGCTCGACCTCGACCTTGACCGGCGCGGTCGGTCCGCCGGGCGCGAACACCTCCGCGGCCGATCCGTCCTCGTCGGCCTCGGCGAGGGCGATCTCCTGCTCGGCCTCCTGCAGCTGCGCGAGGTCGCCGAACGGGTTGCCGCCGAGCGAGACGAACTTCTCCTGGTGGCGTCGGTCGCGCGGGAAGTCCAGCTCCCGCAGCGCGGTCGTCACCATCTTCATGTACGGCGCGGGCCCGCACACGAAGGCGTCGTAGGACAGGTACTGCGACGCGAACGCCTTGATCTGCTCGGGCGTGGGCAGCCCCTGCACCGACTCCAGCCAGTGGATGACCTGGAGCCGGTCCGGGTACGCCGCGGCAAGCCGCGTGAGCTCCTTGGCGAAGATCACCGACCTCTCGTCGCGGTTGGCGTAGAACACGACGACCTTGCCCTTGCCCTCGGCCAGCGCGGTGCGCGTGATCGACATGATCGGTGTCACGCCGGATCCTCCGGCGAAGAGCAGGAAGTCCGCGTCCAGCGAGGCCGGGGTGAAGATGCCCGAGGGCGGGAGCACCCGGATCGTCTCGCCGACGGTCAGGTGGTCACACACCCAGTTGGACGCGTAGCCCCCGTCGGTGCGCTTGACCGTCACCGTGAGCGGGCCGCCGTCGTGCGGGCTCGACGACAGGGAGTAGCAGCGCGCGGCGATCACGGTCTGGTCGCTCGGCACCGCCAGGGTGAGGAACTGGCCGGGTCGGTAGACGAACTTCTCCTCCGCGCCCTCGGGCACGGCGAAGCTGATCGATCGGGCGTCCGCTGTCTCGTCGACGACATCGACGACCGTCAGCAGGAAGGACTCGATGTCCACGCGTCTCCCAAATCCTAGTAACCGTCTTCGGCGCCCACGGGCACCTCGCCCGTGCGCACCGCGGCGTCGATGCTAGCCGCGAGCCGGGGGCATCCCCGGTGCTTGTCCCGGTCATCGGATGGCGACGTTCGACACAGTTGCGGGCAGGCAGCCATGGCCTCCGCGGTCCACTGGATCGACGTGTGGTGCTCGCTGTTCTTCTTGACGCGCACCTGCGCCAGGCAGTCGAGGCACCGGACGTCCACCAGCCGCGCCTGGGTGTAGCGCTCGGCGTCGGCGAGCGTCTCCTGGCTGGTCGGGACGAAGGAAGGCATGGTCAGGCGTCCGCGGTCGCGGTCGCTTGCTCCTCGGCACGCCGCGCCAGGTTGGCCTCCACCTCGGCGTGCCAGTACTCGTTGGCCTTCGTGGTGTCGACCTCGAACTCGAACCGGTCCGTCATCTCTGGCTTGATGTCGGCGACGTCGGTGTAGAACTGCTCGTACCAGCGGCGCAGCTGGTAGACCGGGCCGTCCTCCTCGCACAGCAGCGGGTTCTGGACGGCGACCTTGTTCTCCCAGATGTGCACGTCCTGGAGGAAGCCGTCACCGAACGACTCGGTGTAGCGCTCCGCGATGTAGTCGACGGTCTTGTCGTCGAGTCCCTCGGGCTTCTTCACGCTGATGCCGTACTGGAGCGTGAACGAGTCGGGGCCGGTCGGGATGTGGCAGTTGATGAGGATCACCTCGGTGACGAATCCCTTGTAGTCGACCGTGAGCCAGTTGATCATGTACGACGGTCCGTAGTAGGTCGCCACGGAGCTCAGCGTGGAGTCCTCGCCGCTGTAGCCGCCCTCGGACTTGTCGGGCCGGCCCTTCGACTCCATGAACTGGGTCGCGGTGTGCCCCTCGAAGATGTTGCGGAAGCTCGTGGGGAACGCGAAGTGCACGTAGTAGAAGTGCGCCATGTCGGCGACGTTGTCGATGAGCTCGCGGCAGTGGGAGCCGTTGATCTCCTTGATGTGCCACGACCACGGCGTGTACTTGTCCGTCAGCACGTCGGGCAGCTCCGGCGGCAGCAGGTCGTGGTCGGCGGCCGAGCCCTCGGGGTCGTTCCAGATCATCAGCTGGCCGTTGCGGATCGCGGTCTCGTAGCGCTTGGTGCGCGCCCGCAGCGGCACCCGCCGGGCGTAGGGGATCTGCTTGCACTTGCCGTCGCCGCCCCAGCGCCAGTCGTGGAAGGGGCACGCCACCTCGTCACCCTTCACCTCGCCCTGGGTCAGGTCGCCGCCCATGTGACGGCAGTAGCCGTCGAGCACGTTGAGCTCGCCCTTGCTGTCCTGCCACACGACGAGCTTGGTGCCGAAGCCGTGGATCGCATGCGGCTTCCCGTCCGCGAAGGTGGACGCCAGGCCGAGGCAGTGCCAGCCCCTGGCGTAGCGCAAGGGGGTGGTCCCCTGGTCGAGGCTCCGCACATTCGAGGCATGGGTGTCACTCATGTAGAACACGTTATAGTTTTCTCTTGTGCACATCAATCTCAACTCGCAGCAGGTCGCCCTGCGCGAGGAGCTCAAGGAGTACTTCGCCGACCTCGTGACGCCCGAGATCCGCGCCGGGCTCGCGTCGGCCACCGGCGAGTTCGGCGAGGCGGGCGTCTACAAGGACGTGATCCGCCAGATCGGCAAGGACGGCTGGCTCGGCATCGGCTGGCCGAAGGAGTACGGCGGTCAGGCCCGCTCCATGGTCGAGCAGCTGATCTTCACCGACGTCGCGGCCATCGCCGGCGTGCCGATCCCCTACCTGACCCTCAACACGGTCGGGCCCACGATCATGCGCTTCGGCAGCGACGAGCAGAAGGAGTACTTCCTCCCGAAGATCCTCGCCGGCGAGCTCCACTTCTCGATCGGCTACTCCGAGCCCGGCTCGGGCACCGACCTCGCCTCGCTCCAGACGCGGGCGACGCTGGAGGGCGACGAGTGGGTGATCAACGGCCAGAAGATGTGGACATCGCTGATCCAGTACGCCGACTGGATCTGGCTGGCGTGCCGCACGGAGCCCGACGCCCCGCGTCACAAGGGCCTGTCGATGATCCTGGTGCCGGCCGACGCGAAGGGCGTCTCCTACACCCCGGTGCACACGGTCGCCGGCGTCGGGACCTCGGCGACGTACTACGAGGACGTGCGCGTGCCCGCCTCCAACCTGATCAGCGAGCGCGGCGGCGGCTGGGCGCTGATGACCAACCAGCTCAACCACGAGCGGGTGGCGCTCACCTCGGCCGCTCCCCTGGTGCACTCGCTCCAGCTGGTGCGCGACTGGGCCGCCGAGACCCGCAACCCCGACGGGTCACGCGTGATCGACACCGAGTGGGTGCGGATCGCGCTCGGCCGCGCGCACGCGCGCATCGAGGCGCTCTCGCTGATCAACTGGAAGCTCGCCGCCGACGCCGACCACGGCGTCGCGCTCTCCCCCGCCGAGGCGTCGGCGACGAAGATCTACGGCTCCGAGCTGGCGACCGAGGTCTACCGCAGCCTGATGGAGGTCGTCGGCCCGCACGCCGGCGTCACCGGCGACTCCCCCGGCGCGGCGCTCGCCGGGCGCCTCGAGCGCTTCCACCGGTCCTCACTGGTGATGACGTTCGGCGGCGGCACCAACGAGATCCAGCGCGACATCATCGGCTACGTGGGCCTCGGGCTGCCCGCGGCGAAGCGGTAAGGGGCACCCCATGGACTTTCTCTTCACACCCGAGCAGGACGAGGCCGCGGCACTGGCGGCGCGGATCGTCGGCGACAAGGCCACGCCCGCGCGGATGAAGCAGGTCGAGGCCGCCGGCGACCGGTTCGACCGGGAGCTGTGGGCCACGCTCGGCGAGGCGTTCGACTGGGCGGACCTCGACCTCGTCACCCTCGCACGTGTGCTCGTCGAGGTCGGCCGCAAGGTCGCCCCGGTGCCGCTCGCCGTCCACGGTGCCTGCGTCCGGTTCCTCGCCGACGCCGGCGAGGCTGCCGACGCGGGCCTGTACGCCGCGGCGGTCGCCGAGGAGCGCTCCCACCTGCCCGCCACCCCGACCGTCACCGCCGACGGGTCCGGCGCCCTCACCGGCACCAAGACGCTCGTCCGTGCCGGCATGGCGGCCGACGTGCTGCTGGTGACCGCGACCGGTCCCGAGGGGGTCGGCGTCCACCTGGTCGACGCGGGCGCCACCGACCGCCAGGCCCAGCACACGAGCGACGGCGACGCGACCGCCCTCGTCACGTTCGCCGGCACGCCGTCGACGAAGGTCGGCGACGCCGCAGCGGCCGAGCGCCTCGGACAGCTGCTGACGGTCCTCGCCGCCGCCGAGCAGCTCGGCGTCACCGAGGGCGCGCTCACGCTGACGTCGTCGTACGCGAAGTCACGTGAGCAGTTCGGCCGGCCGATCGCGACGTTCCAGGCGGTCTCGCAGCGGCTCGCCGACGGCTTCATCGACGTGCTCGGCCAGCGGCTCACGCTCTGGCAGGCGGTCTGGCGGCTCGCCGAGGGCCTGCAGGCCGCGACGGAGGTCGCGGTCGCGAAGCTCTGGGCCGCGGACGCGGGCCACCGGCTCGCGCACACGACGGTCCACGTGCACGGGGGCGTCGGCATCGACCTCGACGGCGAGGCCCACCGCTACTTCACGAGCGCGAAGCGGTTCGAGTTCCTCTTCGGCGGCGCCACCGAGCAGGCCCTGGCGATCGGCAGGTCCCTCGCCGACGCCTGACGCCGTACGCTCGGCTCCGTGAACCGCACGTCATTCGTCGTCGCCGCCAAGACCGCCTTCGACCTCGCGTCCGCGAGCGAGGTCGCCGACCGCTGGGGCGAGGAGAGCGCCTGTGCCGGCATGACCGTGGGCGGGCTGGCCCACCACCTGCTCCAGCAGGCGTCCAACACGGTGCGGCTCGTCCAGATGGAGCCCGTCGCGGAGCCCCCGATCGGGCTGCTCGACCACTACGCCCGAGCGGCCTGGGTCGAGGCGGGGCAGGACGACGAGGCCAACGTGACGATCCGCGAGTCGGCCGACGCCGGTGCCGAGGGAGGTCCCGAGCGGGTGCTCGAGCAGGCCGCGCACGCCCTCGACCTGCTGCCCTCGGCGCTCGAGACGCATCGCGTGCCCGACCAGGTGCACATCCCCTGGCAGGGCTGGTCGCTCACCACCGAGGACTTCCTCACCACCCGGGCGATGGAGATCGTCGTCCACTCCGACGACCTCGCGGCGAGCGTCGGGCTGCCGACGCCGGAGTTCCCCGACGACCTGGTCGCCGAGGTGCTGCGGCTGCTCGCCGGCGTCGCCGTACGACGACACGGGCAGGCCGCCGTGGTGCGTGCGCTCAGCCGTCCGCAGCGCGCGCCGGAGTCGGTCTCGGCGTTCTGACGGCGACGACCGGCCCCGTCAGGGACCGAGCAGCTCGCGGGCACGCCCGCGCAGGCCCACGACGTACAGGCCGTCGTCGGCGTCGGTGTACCAGACCTGTCCTCGCTCGAGGTCCCAGGCGGGCTGCGACAGGGCGTTGCCGCCGTCGGTGCCGGGCTGGTTGAAGTAGCCCACCTCGCGCGGGTTCTCGAGGTCGGAGATGTCGAACAGCCGCAGGCCCGAGGCGATCATCGAGCAGCCCGCGATCTGCGGCTCGTCGCGCGTCGGCACCGAGCAGTAGTGCGCGGAGTAGCTCTTGATGACCTGGTTGGCGCCGGGGTCGGACAGCACGTCGTCGTCGCGCAGCGCCGGGTCGTGCACCTCGAGGCGGACGTTGGAGACGACGTACGGCGCCCGGGGGTCGGTGACGTCGATGATGCGTGCGGCACCGACGCCGCTGCGCAGGAAGTCGACCTTCCAGTTGTGCCCGAACCAGTCGGTGAACTCGTCGACCTCGAGGACGTACTGCCGGCCGTCGCGGGTGAACGGCTCGGCGACCTGCGGGATCGACGCCTCCGGCCAGCCGAGCTCGGACAGGGTCCGCACCTGGGGGCTCGGCTTGCGGTCCTGGACCTCGGACACGTCGAGGATGTGCAGGCCCGGGTCGTCGAGGATGCTGTTCTGGTTGGGCGTGCCCATGTTGGCGACGTACATCGTGCGGCCGTCGTCGGAGAGCCGGAGCCCGTGGTAGACGACGCCGGTCTTCGTGAAGATCCGCTTCGGGGCGCGCGGGTTGGTGAGGTCGACGGCGGTGAGGGTGAAGCCCGCGGCGCCCGCCGACCAGAACGTCCTGCCGTCGGGGGCGAACCCGCTCTCGTGACCGAAGACGGCCGAGATGGTGGACGACATCAGCCGCGGCCGCCGGCAGTCCTGGCTGATGTCGTAGACGTCGAGGATCCCGGGTGCCGTCGCGGCCGTGCCCATCACGCCCGCGAGCAGCCCGCGCTCCTGGTTGACGAGCAGCGACTCGTGGGGGCTGAGCATGGCGGGCGTGATCAGGTTGGCCGTCTTGCGCGGGTGCGCGGGATCGGTCATGTCGAGCACCACGACGCCGAGCCCGGTCTCGTTGAGCAGGTTGTCGAGGTTGGTGCCCAGCATCCGGGTCGAGTCGTAGTAGGCGCAGGTGCGGCCGGCGGCGTCGGTGTAGCGCTGGACCTTGAACCCGCCGGACCTGCCGTGGCGGCCGACGGCCACCGTGTTGCACGTGTACCCCTGCGCGGCGCGGCCCGAGTCGTAGTCGGCGGTGGGCACCCGACCCTGGATGCCGGTCTCCACGAGGTCGCCGGGCGCGCAGTCGGCCCGCGGCACGCCGTGCAGCGGCAGCTCCGCGGACGAGGAGCCCATCCCCGCCACGGCGCCGGCGACGAGGGCCGCGGCCGCCGCACCGGCGACGGCGAGCCGGCGGAGCGGGCCGGCGGTCATGCGCGTCACCGTGTCAGATCCCCGCCAGGCCGTCCAGCTTCTTGACCGTCGCCTCGAACTCGGCGACCAGGTCGGCCATGACCTGGGCGACGGGTCGGACCTCGTTCATCCGCCCGACGATCTGGCCGACGGGCATCGAGATGACGTCGGGGTCGCCGGAGGCGTTGATGCGGTTGTGCGCGTCGGCGACGAGCAGGTTCTGCAGCGGCATGGGCAGCGGCTCGGGAGCGTCGTCCTCGGCCCAGGCCTCGGTCCACTTCGTCTTGAGCAGTCGCGCCGGCTTGCCGGTGTAGATGCGGGTGCGGGTGGTGTCGGAGGAGGTGGCGCGCAGGAACGCGGTCTCCCAGCCCTGGTTGCTCGTGAGGTTGCGGTACTCCTCGGTGCCGAGCCAGATCGAGCCGGTCCACACGCCCTGCGAGCCGAGTGCGAGCGAAGCGGCGATCTGGCGGCCGGAGCCGATGCCGCCGGCACCGAGCACCGGCACGTCGGGACCGACGGCGTCGACGATGTCGGGTGTGAGCACCATGCTGGCGATCTCGCCGGTGTGGCCGCCGGCCTCGTAGCCCTGGGCGACGATGATGTCGACGCCGTTGTTGACGTGGCTGAGCGCGTGCTTGGGCGCCCCGGCCAGGGCCGCGACCTTCAGGCCGGCGGCGTGGCACTGCTCGATGACGTCCACCGGCGGCGAGCCGAGCGCGTTGGCGATCAGCACCGGGCGGTGCTGGAGCGCGACGTCGACGTGGGACCGCGCGACCGAGTGCAGCCAGCCCAGCACGCCCTCGCGGCCCTCGCCCTCCGGCAGCGGCGGCACGCCGAGCTTGCGCAGCGTGTCGTCGACGAACTTCTTGTGGTCCTCGGGGATCATCGAGGAGACGTCGAGTCCCTTGACCTCCTCGGGCACCTTCATCGGCATCACGACGTCGACGCCGTACGGCTTGCCGTCGGTGTTCTCGTCCATCCACGTCAGCGTGCGGTCGAGCTCCTCGGCGTCGTTGAACCGGACGCAGCCGAGGACGCCCAGGCCGCCGGCACGCGAGACCGCCGCGGCGACGTGCTCGGACGGGGTGAACGCGAAGATCGGGTAGTCGATGCCGAAGGCATCGCACAGCGGGGTGCGCATCAGACGTTGGCTCCGTTCGGGACGGCGGTGCTGTCGGAGGTCTGGGCGGTGCCGGCGGTCTGGGCGGCGATCGCGAGGTCCTTGGCCTTCGGGTACTGCGCCTTGCCGGTCGCGTTGCGCGGGATCTGGTCGACGAGGGTCAGGAACCGGGGCAGCTTGTAGCCGGAGATGTGGCTGCGCAGGAACGTCCGCAGCTCCTCGAGCTCGACGGTCTCGCCCTCCCGCGGCTGGACGACAGCCGCGACGGTCTGGCCGTACTTGTCGTCGGGCAGGCCGACGACGAGCGTGTCGTAGACGGACGGGTGCGCCTTGATCGCCTGCTCGACCTCCTCCGGGTAGACCTTCTCCCCGCCGGTGTTGATGCAGTTGGAACCGCGGCCCAGCAGGGTGATCCGGTTGCCCTCCTCGATCCGGGCGTAGTCGCCGGGGATCGAGTAGCGGACGCCGTCGATCTCGACGAACGTGCGCGCGGACTTCTCGGGGTCCTTGTAGTAGCCGACCGGGACGTTGCCCGCGCGCGCCGTACGGCCGATCTTGCCGATGTCGGTCGCCGGGTCGAGGATCGTGCCGTCGTCGGCGATGATCGCGGTCGTCTTCGGGATGGACACGACCGGGCCGTCGGTCGACAGTGCGCTCGCGTCCTGGAGGCCGGTGCCCTGGAACCCGGTCTCGGAGGAGCCGATCGAGTCGGTGAAGACGGCGTTCGGGAACCGCGCCATCCAGCGCTCCTTGACGGACTTGGAGAAGATCGCGGCGCTCGACGCGATCGCGAACAGCGTCTGGCCGCTGTAGTCGCCCGCCTCGTAGGCCTCGATCAGCGGGCGCGCCATGGCGTCTCCGGTCATGAAGAGCATCTGCACCTGGTGCTTGTCGACGAGCTCCCACGTGCGCACCGGGTCGAACTTCGGCTCGAGGATGGTCACCTGGCCGGCGAAGAGGTGCATCAGCAGCGAGGCCTGCGCCCCGCCGTGCATGAGCGGGCTCAGCGGCAGCGTCACCAGGCTGTTGCCCTCCGCCGCCTTCTTGGACTGGTCGTACTCCTCGAGCGGCTCGCCGGTCATGAAGTCGATGCCCCCGCCGAGCACGCGCCAGAAGTCCTCGTGGCGCCACATGACGCCCTTCGGGTAGCCCGTCGTGCCGCCGGTGTAGATGATGTGGATGTCGTCGGGGCTGCGCTCGCCGAAGTCGCGCTCGGCGCTCTGCCCCTCGAGCGCATCGGACAGCAGCACGCCGCCGAACGGGGAGACGTCGGAGGCGTCGTCGACCTCGATCGGGTCGGGCAGCACCACGAAGGTCTGGAGCTTCTCGTGCTTCGGAGACACCTCGGCGACCAGGTCGCTGTAGACCCGGTCGAGCACCAGGCCCTTGAGGTCGGCGTTGTCGAAGATGTAGTCGAGCTCGCCCGCGACGTAGCGGTAGTTCACGTTGATCGCCACTGCGCGGACCTTGAGGATCGCGAGCAGCGCGATGACGTGCTCGATGCTGTTCTTGGCGTAGAGCCCGACGTGGTCACCGGCGCCGATCCCGCGGCTCGCGAGGAAGTGGGCGAGCCGGTTGGAGTCGGCCTCCAGCCCGGCGAAGGTGACGGTGCGCTCCCCCACCTGCACGGCAGGGGCATCGGGTACGGCGTCGACGGCGTGCTCGAAGAGGTCAGCGATGTTCAAGGCCACGTCGCGAGAGTAGAACACGTTTCACTTTTTCGCTAGCGTGGTTCGTATGAGCACCGATGCCGCACCCGTCCGCACGTCGCCCGACTGCCTCGTCGAGCAGGACGGCCACAAGCTGATCGTCACCATGAACCGGCCCGAGCGGCGCAACGCGCTGTCGACGGAGATGCTGCGGATCATGGAGGAAGCCTGGGACCGGGTGAACGAGGACCAGGAGATCCGGGTCTGCATCCTGACCGGCGCCGGCGGCTACTTCTGCGCGGGGATGGACCTGAAGACCGCGAACGAGAAGCCGCCGTCGGAGAGCTTCGAGTCCGGCGAGTACGACCCGACGGTCATCAAGGGGCTGCTCAAGGGCTTCCGTCTCACCAAGCCGCTGATCGCGGCGGTCGAGGGCCCCGCGATTGCCGGCGGGACCGAGATCCTCCAGGGCACCGACATCCGGGTCGCGGGCGAGTCGGCGAAGTTCGGTGTGGCCGAGGCGCGGTGGAGCCTCTACCCGATGGGCGGCAGCGCCGTACGGCTGCCTCGCCAGATCCCCTACACCGTCGCCGCCGAGCTGCTGCTCACCGGCCGCACGCTGCTCGCACCGGAGGCGAAGGAGCTGGGACTGATCGGCCACGTGGTGCCGGACGGCGAGGCGCTGGCGAAGGCGCACGAGATCGCCGACATGATCGCCGCCAACGGGCCGCTCGCCGTGCAGGCGATCTTGCGGACGATGCGGGAGTCCGAGGGCAAGCACGAGGACGAGTGCTGGGCGGCCGACGCGAAGATCGGTGCGGCGGTGTTCTCCTCCGACGACGCCAAGGAGGGCCCGCGGGCGTTCCTGGAGAAGCGGAAGCCGGAGTTCAAGGGGCGTTGAGTTAGGTACGCCGCCCGCGCGGGTAGCGTCCGGCCATGGAAGCCGGGATCCTTCTGTTCCTCCTGTTCGGCCTGGTCGTGGTCGGCCTGTTCGCCCTGGTCATCGGGCTCGCGATCGTCGGGCAGCGCCGGGCGCGGGAGCGGCAGCAGGGGATGGCGGGCTTCGCGCACCACAAGGAGTGGGAGTACCGGCCCGCCGACCCGTCCCTGGTCGGGCGGTTCCACGGCGCTCCGTTCGGTCGCGGGCACAGCATGGCCGCGACCAACGTGCTCCTCGGACGGCACGACGGCCGACCGTTCGTGGCGTTCGACTACCGCTACACCACGACGTCGGGCAGCGGCGACGACCGCTCGAGCAGCACCCACACGCACTCGGTCGTCGCGCTCAACCTCGGCGTGCAGACACCGGGGCTGTCCGTGGCGCCGACCGGCACCTTCGGCCGCCTCGTCAACGCGGTCACCGGCCGCGACATACCCATCGGGGACCCGGCGTTCGACCAGGCGTTCACGGTCACGTCGCACTCCCCCGAGTTCGCGCGCGACGTGCTGCACCCCGGGATCCTCGACGTGGTCCGCCACCACCCGCACCTGGCCTGGCGGTTCGAGCAGGACTCGATGCTCGTCATCCGCAACGGCGAGCACAGCCCGCAGGAGGTCGAGGCCAAGCTCCACTTCATGGACGCGATCCTCGACCGGATCCCTCCGCACGTCATGGACAAGCTGCGGGGCGAGCAGCCGCGCTAGGCGACGGGGCGGCTCCCCGGGAGCATCCGCGGCAGCAGCCGCCGCCCGAGCACCATCGTCAGGTGTGCGCCGAGCGCCACGAAGAAGCAGACGTGCGCCACCACGTGCAGGGCCACGAGGTCGCGGTCGGCGACGAGGAGCAGGCCGGTCGCGGGCACGACGAACATCAGGGAGAGCAGGACCGCCTCGGTCGCGTGGACCACGCGCTGGTCGGTGGTCGAGAGCCGCGGGTCCCACGGCGGCAGCGGTGTCAGCCGGCGCCAGGCGACCCGCACCAGGCCGACCGCGAGGATCGCGATGCCGAGAACCACGTGCAGGGTCGGGATCTGCTCCTCCGCCGCCTGCTCCCGAGCGTCCTCGCGCGCCTCGCAGCGCTCCTCGACCCGGTCGAGCCGCTCGTCCTCCGCGTCGGAGGTGTCGCCGCCGCTGCGTCCCTCGCCCACCGGGTCGCACTCCACCTGCGGCAGGTCCGGGTCGGTGTCCATCGTGTAGCCCACGACGAACTGCGTGGCGAACAGCGCCACGGTCAGCCAGTGCAGCGCCTTGGTGACGGCGCCGTAGCCGTGCTGTCCGTTGCGCAGCCGCATGGGGCCATCTCACCCCATCCGGCAAGGACCGTCAGCCGACGCTCCGGTCCCCCGTCCAGAACTGCGCGCGGAGCGCCTTCTTGTCCGGCTTGCCGAGGCCGGTGAGCGGCAGGGCGTCGACGGCGATCACCTGCTTCGGCGCCTGCACGGAGCCCTTGCGCTCCTTGACCATGGACTGGATCTCGGCGACGACGTCGTCGGTGAGCTCGTGCCCCTCCCTGAGCACGACGACCGCGGTGACCGCCTCGCCGAACTTCTCGTGGGGCACGCCGATGACACCGACCTGCGCGACCGCCGGGTGCTGCGCGACGACGTCCTCGACCTCGCGCGGGAAGACGTTGAACCCGCCGGTCACGATCATGTCCTTGGTGCGGTCGACGATGTGCCAGAAGCCGTCCTCGTCCTCGCGGGCGACGTCGCCCGTGTGCATCCAGCCGTCGCGGAAGGTCTGCGCCGTCTCGTCGGGCAGCTGCCAGTAGCCGCCGGCGAGCAGGGGGCCGGCGACGCAGATCTCCCCCGGCTCACCGGGCGCGACCGGCGTACCGTCCTCGCCGAGCAGGGCGGTGCGGACGTAGGCCGACGGCCGGCCGCACGAGGTGAGCCGGGACTCGATCGGCTTCCCGTCGGCGTCGACGTGGTCGCGCTTGGCGAAGTAGCTGATGACCATCGGCGCCTCGGACTGGCCGTAGTACTGGGCGAAGACCGGCCCGAACCGCTCGATCGCCTCCTTCAGGCGCACCGGATTGATCGCCGACGCGCCGTAGTAGACGGTCTCCAGGGAGGAGAGGTCCCGGGTGCGGCTGTCGGGGTGGTCCATCAGTGCGTAGAGCATCGTCGGCACCAGCATCAGCGAGTTGATGCGCTTCTCCTCGATGGTCGCGAGCACCTCGGCGGGGTCGAAGCGGGAGGAGACGAAGAGCGTGCCGCCCTTGAGCACGACCGGCACGAAGAAGGCCGCGCCGGCGTGCGAGAGCGGGGTGCACATGAGAAAGCGCGGCTCCTCGGGCCACTCCCACTCGGCCATCTGCACCTGGGTCATCGTCGAGAACGCGCGCACCTGCCCGATCACGCCCTTCGGCTTGCCGGTGGTGCCGCCGGTGTAGGTGATCGACGTCGTGTGGTCGGGCTCGAGCAGCGCCGCCTCGAACGGCCGCGGCTCGAACGACGCCGCAACGGCGGTCAGGTCGGTGCCCACCTCGGCGAGGGCGTCCGGGACGGGGCCGATGGTCAGCACCTGCTTGAGGCCCGGGCACTTGTCGAGCAGCTCGACGGCACGGTCGGCGAAGTAGGGGTCGATCGTGATCGTCGTGATGCCGGCGTCGTTGATGACGTAGGCGTGGTCGTCGGCGGACCCGAGCGGGTGCAGGGACGTGCGCTGGTAGCCCTGGGTCTGCCCGGCGCCCATGATGAACAGCACCTCGGGGCGGTTGAGCGCGAGGAGCGCCCCGGGGGTGCCGCGGCCGGCGCCGAGGGACTCGTAGGCCTGGATGTATTGCGAGATCCGGTCGGCCGTCTCCTTGCCCGTGAGCGTCACGTCACCGAGGTGGACGATCGGGCGCTGGGCGTGTCGCTTGAGCGCCGCCACCATCAGGTGACCGTTGTGACCGGGCATCCGCATCGTGTCCATGGCGAGCAGACTAGAACGTGTTCTATTCGGGGACAAGCGCGCTCCGCGACGGGGCTGTCCATGGGCGCGATTCGGGCCTAACCTGAGCCATCCCCGTCTCGGAAAGGCACTGTCATGGTCGTCAGGTCCCGCGTCGTCACCCGTCTCGCAGCCGCCAGCCTCGCCGTCGGCTTCCTCACCTCGGCACCCGGCGTCTCGGTCGCGGCGCCCTCCGCCGGCGGGGAGGACTGCACCGACTACGGCGAGGTCGCCGAGGCCCCGAAGGGCTTCATCCCCCGCGACGACCACCAGATCGTGCGCCAGGACCCGCTCGCAGAGGTGCTCGCGGAGCGGCGTACGACGAGGTCCGCAGCCGCGGCGGCCGCGGAGCCGGGCACCATCCCGGTGCATTTCCACGTGGTCGCCAAGGACCGCGGCAACGCCGGCGGCAACCTGTCGCAGGAGCGGATCGAGGCGCAGATCGACGTCCTCAACGACGCGTACGCCGGCTCCGGGTTCTCCTTCGACCTGGTCGAGGTCACCCGGACCTACGAGCCGCAGTGGTTCAACCTGATCTCCGCCAACGGCTCCGACCCGCGCTACTTCCGGGGCAGCGGCAAGGAGATCAAGATGAAGCAGCGCCTGCACGAGGGCGACTCCGAGACGCTGAACATCTACACCGCCAGCCTCGGCCAGTTCCTGCTCGGCTGGGCCTACCTGCCGTGGGACTTCGCCCCGACGACCGGCGAGGCGCTGCCCCGCTTCTTCGACGGCGTCGTGCTCGACTACCGGTCGCTGCCCCAGGTCGCCGGTGACACCGGCGACAGCACGGCGTTCGCGATCTACGGCGAGGGCGACACGGCCACCCACGAGGTCGGCCACTGGCTCGGGCTGTTCCACACCTTCCAGGGCGGCTGCACCGAGCCGGGCGACCACGTGGGCGACACGCCTGCCGAGGCGTCGCCGGCGTTCCAGTGCCCGGTCGGCCGCGACACCTGCGCGGCCGCGGGCTCGGACCCGATCCACAACTTCATGGACTACACGCAGGACAGCTGCATGTTCGAGTTCACGCCGGGCCAGGTCACCCGGATGCAGGCCACCTGGGCGGAGTTCCGCGCGATCGGCTGAGCCGGCCCTCGCAAGATCCACGTCCACCGGCGACGGCGGCGGTACGTTCCCCGGCATGGCGAAGCGCCCCCGCAACCACGGCTATGCCGCCTTCGCCCCGGAGGACGTCGCGGACGCACGGGCGGGACGCCCGCCCGCCGAGCTCCGCGAGTACGGCGCCGCCCGCGGGCTCGCGTGGCTCGACCACGCGCGGCCACTGGGTTTCGCCGCGGCGGCGCCGGGCTTCGACGAGTACCGCTACAGCGTGCTGCGCGGCGAGCTCCCCGGTGGCCGGTACGGCGTGCTCATGCACCAGCTGATGGAGGTGCCGGTCACCGGCTCCCCCAACGTCAGCGGCACCCTCCACGGCTCGGTCGTGCGGACCGGTGGCCGGTGGTGGATGCCGAGCTGGCCCAACCGCACCGACATCCCGATCATCGGCGACTTCCTCGACCCGCCGACCGACCACAGCCCGCGCGAGCCCTTGGACACCGACGCCGTGTGGATCCCGACGACCGTCGTCGCGACCCACGTGCCCGAGAGCGTGCTCCAGTTGTTCCTCACCCGGCTCGACCGCCGCGACAAGCTCGCGCCCTACGACTTCACCCACCAGATCGCCCTCGAGCCGGCCGGCCTTCCGGGCTGGCGACTGCGGACGCACGTGCACCCGGTCGGCCACGACCTGCTGAGCCGCATGCTCTCCGGGCCGGTGCGCGAGGTGCTGGCCCGCCGTCACGCGGACCCGTACTTCGGCGTCCTGCTCCTCCGCGGCACGCTGGTGGTGCGTCGCAACGGCTACCTGCTCGACCCGTCGGCGCTCGACCAGCTCGCCGCGGACGCAGTGACGATCGCGGACGCTGTCGCGGACGCCTGCCTGCCCGAGCTGTCCCCGCGCCCGTTCTCCGAGCCGCTCCCGTCGCCCAGGTCGGAGCACCCCGAGGTGACGCCGGCGTGGCGCGACGGCTACATCCAGGTCGCGACGCGACTCGGACTCGCGATGGAGGACGTCGACGAGCTGCACCGCGCGTTTCCCTCGCTCCCGGTGCCCGGCCGCGTGGTGGCCGCGATGCGGGGCGACCTGGGAGGCGGGATCCACGGTCGCCTGGTCTACGCCGCGGAGCTGAACCTCGCGGCGTCGGAGCGTGCGCGCGGCGCGGTCCTGCTACCGGCCCCGCCGGGCGCGCGGCCCACCGCTCCCGCGGGCGAGCGACACGACGACCGGAAGCTGGTGCACCACCAACGCGAGGACATCACCGTGCTGTTGAGCACCCACACCGCGGGCTTCTTCCGCGAGGAGCAGGAGGACCTGGTCGCCCGGGCACTGACCTTCGCCCGCGAGCGCGACCTGCTGACCGGTTGAGGGGCGGGCGCCTACGAGACCCGCTCCGCGGGCACCTCGAGCGGCCGGACCCCGCCCAGTCGCTTCTGGTAGCGCACGTGGTCGGCGTAGCCCTCGAGGGTGCGCCACAGCGTCTGGTGGGCCTCCCACGGCAGCGGGTCGGCGCCCCGGCGCCAGCTGTCACCGAAGCTGATCCACACCGGCACCCATTCGGCCGCGTCGTCCCAGGCGCCACGCTTCTGCATGATCAGGCGGCGCCGGACCTGGAACTCCGTGCGCGGGCCGTCGACGCAGATCGGCGCGGTGCGCACCGGCCACACCCGCAGGTCGAGCTCCATCAGCGTCAGCTCGACGTCCTCCAGCACGCGCGGGTCCACCAGGACCGTCGCGACGTTCTCGTGGGGATGCCGCAGCATGGAGCAACGCTAGTCGCTGGCTCCGACACCGTCACGGATTCGCGCAAGCAGACGCGCCCCGGTCAGGCGAGCAGCTCCGCGACCTGGCGGATCTCGCCGGCGCTCCGGCAGCTGAGGAGCAGCGTGGTCACGCCCGTCTCCTCCCACTGGGCGACCCGCTCCTTCACCTCCGACGCGGTCCCGATGATGTGCATGTCGGTGACCAGCTCGTCCGGGATCAGCGCGGTCGCCTCGTCCTTGCGCCCCGACAGGTAGAGCTCCTGGACCTTGTCGGCGAGCGCGCCGTACCCCATGCGGGTGAAGACCTGGTGGTGGAAGTTCTGCTCCTTCGCACCCATGCCGCCCATGTAGAGGGAGACGAACGGCTTCATCGCCTCGACGACGGCCTGCTTCTCGTCGCCGTCCTCGACGACCTGGAGGTGACAGGTGGCCGCGATCTCGAACGAGTCGCGCGTCCGGCGGGCGCCGGGCCGCGCGAAGCCCTCGTCGAGCCACGGCTGGTACATGCCGGCGCTCTTCGGCGTGTAGAAGATCGGGATCCAGCCGTCCGCGATCTCGGCGGTCTGCGCGACGTTCTTCGGACCCTCGGCACCGAGCCAGATCGGGATGTCGGCGCGCAGCGGGTGCACGATCGGCTTGAGCGGCTTGCCGAGACCGACCGATCCGGGGCCGTTGTAGGGCAGCGGGTGGTGCGGGCCGTCGTTGGTGACGGGCGCCTCGCGGGCCAGCACCTTGCGGATGATCGAGACGACCTCACGCGTGCGCGCGAGCGGCTTCGAGAACGGCTGGCCGTACCAGCCCTCGACGACCTGCGGGCCGCTCACGCCCATGCCGAGGACCACGCGGCCGCCGGTGAGGTGGTCGAGCGTCAGCGCGTGCATCGCGATCGACGTCGGCGTCCGCCCCGACATCTGCACGATGGACGTGCCGAGGCGCACCCGGGAGGTCTCCCGCCCCCACCACGCCAGCGGGGTGAACGCGTCGCTCCCCCACGCCTCCGCCGTGAAGACGGCGTCGAAACCGGCCTCCTCCGCCGCGGCCACGAGCTCCGCGGTCCCCGTCGGGGGCTGCGCGCCCCAGTAGCCCAGCTGCAGGCCCAGCTTCATCTCATACCTCCGGGTGGTCGTTGATCCGAATACTAGAACGTGTTTCACTTTGCCGCATGAGCCGCACCCTGCAGGCGCCCGTGACGGTCGCCTTCGACTACACTCGATCGGTCGGCCCGGTGCTCGGTCGTTTCCTGACCGGCCTTCGCGAAGGCCGCTTCGTGGGAGCACGCACGAGCGACGGCCGGGTCGTCGTACCGCCGCCCGAGTTCGACCCTCTCACGCACCGGGCGACCGCCGACTTCGTCGACCTCCCCGACACCGGGACCGTGACCTCGTGGACGTGGGTCAGCGAGCCGGTCGCCGGCCAGCCCTTCGACCGGCCGTTCGCGTTCGCGCTGGTGACCCTCGACGGCGCCGACGCGCCGATCCTGCACGCCGTCGACGCGGCGGGCCCGGAGGAGATGTCCACCGGGATGCGGGTACGGGCGCGGTGGGCCGAGGAGCGGGCGGGAGTGATCACGGACTTCGTGTTCGAGCCGGACGGGTCCTCGGAGGTGTCGAGGCTCGGCACCGGGGCGCCTCGCACCTCGACCACCGAGGAAGGCGACGCGGTGAGCGGGATCATCACCCCGGTCAGCCTCGACTACGTCTACGCCGCCTCCCCGGAGGAGTCCGCGTTCTTCCGCGGCCTCTCGGAGGGCCGGATCCTCGGCCAGCGGTGCCCGAAGTGCCAGAAGGTCTACGTGCCGCCGCGGCCCGCGTGCCCGGTCGACGGCGTCCCGACCGAGGGCGAGATCGAGCTGTCCGACACCGGCACCGTCACGACCTTCTGCATCGTGAACGTGCCGTTCCAGGGCCAGAAGATCAAGCCGCCGTACGTCGCCGCCTACGTGCTGCTCGACGGCGCCGACATCGCGATCCAGCACCTGATCCTCGACATCCCGGCGGACGAGGTGCGGATGGGGCTGCGGGTGAAGGCCGTCTGGAAGCCGCGCGAGGAGTGGGGCACCACGATCGAGAACATCAGCCACTTCGCGCCGACCGGTGACCCGGACGCGGACTACGAGACCTACAAGCAGCACCTGTGAGGAGCGGATCATGAGAGACGTTGCCGTCGTCGGGTTCGCCCAGCGACAGATGACCGACTACGACGGGTCGCCGCAGTGCGCGGAGCTGCTGGTGCCGCTGCTCGCGGAGTGCTACGAGCAGACCGGCTGGACCAAGAAGGACATCGGGTTCTGGTGCTCCGGCTCGTCGGACTACCTCGCCGGACGGGCGTTCTCGTTCGTGTCGGCGATCGACGCGATCGGCGTGCTGCCGCCCGTCAACGAGTCGCACGTGGAGATGGACGCCGCGTGGGCGCTCTACGAGGCCTGGCTGAAGATCCAGACCGGCGAGGTCGACACGGCCCTGGTCTACGGCTTCGGAAAGTCCTCCGCGGGCGTGCTGCGCCGTACGCTCGCGCTGCAGCTCGACCCGTACACGATGACGCCGCTGTGGCCCGACACCGTCTCGATCGCCGCCCTCCAGGCGCGCCTCGGCATCGACGCGGGCCTGTGGGACGAGCGGGCGATGGCCGAGGTCGTCGACCGCTCCCTGACCGACGCCGAGAAGAACGAGTACGCCGTCCGCGCGGGCGGGTCGTCCGTCGAGGACCTCCTGGCCCGGCCGATGTTCGCCGACCCGCTGCGCAAGCACGACTGCGCCCCGGTGACCGACGGCGCGGCCGCGATCGTGCTGGCGGCCGGCGACCGTGCCCGCGAGGTGCGCGACCGGCCGGCCTGGATCACCGGTCTCGGCCACGTGTCCGACGGCCTCCACCTCGGCACCCGCGACCTCACCCAGTCGGAGTCCGCCGAGCGGGCCGCCGCGTCAGTGGGCGGCCTCGACGGCGTCGAGATCGCCGAGGTGCATGCGCCGTTCAGCCACCAGGAGGTCATCCTCCGCGGTGCGCTCGGGCTCGCGGACGACGTACGGATCAACCCGTCGGGCGGACCGCTCGCGGGCAACCCGATGTTCACCGGCGGCGCGATCCGGATCGGCGAGGCGGCTCGCCGGGTGTGGGACGGGACCGCCGACAAGGTGGCGGGCCACGCGACCAGCGGACCGGCCCTGCAGCAGAACCTCGTGTGCGTGATGGAGGCGAAGTAGAGATGGCGAAGGTTCCTGCGGCGGTCGTCGGGGTCGGGCAGACCCACCACCGCGCGAAGCGTGAGGACGTCTCGATGGCCGGCCTGTGCCGGGAGGCGATGGACCGGGCCCTCGAGGACGCCGGCATGACGCTCGACGAGATCGACGCGATCGTCGTCGGCAAGGCCCCCGACCTCTTCGAGGGCGTGATGATGCCCGAGCTGTACCTCGCCGAGGCGCTCGGCGCTGCCGGCAAGCCGCTGCTCCGCGTGCACACCGCCGGCTCGGTCGGCGGCTCCACGGCGATCGTGGCGTCGTCCCTCGTCCAGGCGGGCGTACACAAGAAGGTGCTGACCGTCGCGTTCGAGAAGCAGTCGGAGTCCAACGCGATGTGGGCGCTGTCCGTGCCCGTGCCGTTCGTGATGCCGGTGCACGCCGGTGCGGGTGGCTACTTCGCTCCCCACGTGCGGTCGTACATCCGGCGGTCGGGCGCGCCGACGGAGGTCGGCGCCATGGTCGCGGCGAAGGACCGCACCAACGCACTGAACAACCCCTACGCCCACCTGCGCGAGGAGAAGACCGTCGAGCAGGTCCTCGGCTCGACCATGCTCTGGGACCCGATCCGCTACGACGAGACCTGCCCGTCGTCCGACGGCGCATGCGCGCTGGTGATCGTCGACGAGGACGTTGCGCGCAGCTCGAGCAACCCGGCCTGGATCCACGGCACGGTGATGCGCTCGGAGCCCACGACCGCCGCCGAGCGCGACCAGGTCAACCCGCAGGCGGGCCGCGAGGCGGCCGCGACGCTCTGGCGGCAGGCCGGCATCACCAACCCGCTCGAGGAGATCGACGCGGCCGAGATCTACGTGCCGTTCTCCTGGTTCGAGCCGATGTGGCTGGAGAACCTCGGCTTCACCGAGGAGGGCGCCGGGTGGAAGCTGACCGAGGCCGGCGAGACCGGCATGGACGGCAAGCTCCCGATCAACTGCTCCGGCGGCGTGCTCTCGTCCAACCCGATCGGCGCGTCCGGGATGCTGCGGTTCGGCGAGGCGGCGCTCCAGGTGCGCGGCGCCGCGGGCGACCACCAGGTCGACGGGGCGCGCAAGGCGCTGGGCCACGCCTACGGCGGCGGGTCGCAGTTCTTCGCGATGTGGGTCGTCGGCGCCGACAAGCCCACCAACTGATGGGCCACGACCGATGACCGAGGGCCACGGCTTCGTCCTCGTCGACCGCCCCAAGGACGACGTCGCGGTCGTCACGCTCAACCGCCCCGAGCGGATGAACTCGATGGCGTTCGACGTGATGGTGCCGCTCCGCGACGTGCTGCGCGGCATCTCCGACGACAACGCGGTGCGGGTCGTGGTCCTCACCGGCGCCGGGCGCGGGTTCTGCTCCGGCGCGGACCAGAGCGGCGAGCGGGGCCGGATGCCCAACATCGGCGGGCTCACCGCCGTGACCATCGCGTTGCGGGCGATGGAGCTGCTCGACGAGATCCAGGTGACGCTGCGCAAGATGCACCAGCCGGTCATCGCCGCGGTCAACGGCCCGGCGATCGGCGGCGGGCTGTGCCTCGCGCTGGCGTGCGACGTACGGGTGGCCGCGGAGTCGGCGTACTTCCGGGCAGCAGGCATCAACAACGGCCTCACCGCCAGCGAGCTCGGGCTCTCCTACCTGCTCCCCCGCGCCATCGGGTCGTCGCGCGCCGCCGAGATCATGCTCACCGGCCGCGACGTCGACGCGACCGAGGCGGCGGCCATCGGCCTCGTCTCGCGGGTCGTGCCCGACGACCAGCTGCTCGACTCGTGCCTGGAGACGGCGGCGGACATCACCCGGTGGAGCCGCCCCGGTGTCGAGCTGACCAAGCGGACCCTGGTCGACTCCCTCGACGCCTCCTCCTTCGAGCAGCACATGCACGCCGAGGGGACAGGCCAGCTGCTGGTCCGGCTGCTCACGCAGAACTTCGAGGAGGCCGTCGCCGCCCGCAAGGAGAAGCGCGCTCCCGAGTTCCGCGACTGATCCCCTCTCGGTGGTTGAGGTGCGAGGCCGCCCGCGGCCGAGCCTCGAAACCCCGTAGGCTGGGCGGGTGATCGAGCTCCGTACCCCGACCCAGATCGAGCAGATGCGTCCTGCCGGGCGCTTCGTCGCCTCGGTGATCAGCGCACTCGCCGAGAAGGCTGCGGTGGGGGTCAACCTGCTCGAGCTCGACGAGCTGGCGCACCGGATGATCAAGGACGCCGGCGCAGAGTCGTGCTACATCGACTACCACCCCTCGTTCGGCGCCAGCCCGTTCGGCAAGGTGCTCTGCACGTCGGTCAACGACGCGGTCCTGCACGGGCTCCCCCACGACTACGTGCTCCAGGACGGCGACCTGCTGTCCGTCGACTTCGCCGCCTCGGTCGACGGCTGGGTCTCCGACTCGGCCCTGTCGGTCGTGGTCGGCACGCCGCGCGAGGAGGACCTCCGGCTGATCGACACCGCCCAGCGGGCGCTCGACGCCGGCATCGCCGCCGCCCAGGCCGGCAACAAGCTCGGCGACATCTCGCACGCGATCGGCTCGGTCGCCCGCGCCGACGGTCTCGGCGTCAACCTCCAGTTCGGCGGCCACGGTGTCGGCCGCACCATGCACGGCGAGCCGCACGTGCCCAACGACGGCCCCGCCGGCCGCGGCCTCAAGCTCCGGCCCGGCCTGGTCATCGCGATCGAGCCGTGGTTCCTGCACACCACCGACGAGATCGTGTTCGACCCCGACGGCTGGACCATCCGCTCGGCCGACGGCTCGCGCGGCGCGCACGTGGAGCACACCGTCGCCATCACTGCCGACGGTCCGCTGGTGCTCACCGCTCGCGACTGAGATTTCTCGACCCGAGCCCCCTCCTTCGGAGTGGGTCGTGGCGTGGTGATGGGTGAAGCCCCACCCTGGAGGACACCATGACCACGCTGCACGACCGCCTCGTCGACCTCGCCGCCGACGCGCCCGCAGGCCAGGCCGAGCCGGATCTCTGGGATCGGGGGCGCCGGTTGGTACGACGCCGCCGGGGCACCCAGGTGATCGCCGGCGCCACGGTTGCCCTGGTCGCTGCACTCGGGATCGGCTGGTGGCAGCAGTCGCCGGGTCCGGTCGCACCCGCGTCGGCGGAGGCCGAGCTGCGGCTGCCGGACCGGTTCTACGAGCCGAGCGGCTGGCTGCCCGGCACCGAGGAATCCGGGCCCATCGGACCGCTCGTGGCCGTGATCGGTGCTGAGCGGTCGTCGTGGACCGGCGGCGACTACGGCGTGGTCGGCGTCTCTGGCGAGACCGGGGACTACCGCTTCCTCGATCTGCCAGTCGACGCCTTGACGAACAGCAGCCTTCCCGATGTCGCGCTGTCCCCGGACGGGCGCTACTTGGCATTCTGGACGGCCACCGCATCGAGCTCGTCCGACGTCTTCGTCGAAGGAGTGGCCGTCTACGACACGGTGACCGGAGAGACCGATCGGCGGGACTTCGATGCCCCCTGGGGCATGTCACCGGAGGGCATGATCTGGACCGGTCACACCCTGTGGGTCGACGCCTACCGGTTCGCCGACAAGACGCGCACACTTTCGCGCGGGGGTGACCCCTGGCAGTGGGCCCCGACCGCAGGCTGGAAGGAGGCTCCGTTCGCCCCGGACTTCTACGAGGCGAGTGCCTACGGCGACGACATCCTGATGTCGGTGCAGGGTCGTACCGCACGACTCAGCCTCGACGGGGCCGAGCCCGTCAGGATCCGAATGGATCTCCCGGCCGAGCACGCCGCCCTCGGGCCCGGTGGACAGATCGCGGGGGATCTCGATACTGACGGCCCGAGCCGGACCGACTCGGGCGCGGGTGCTCCCCTCGTCGTCGGGACGATCGCCCGCGATGGGACGGTCGATCTCACGCGCGTCCCTGAAGCCAGAGCTCACCAAGTGGTCGCCTGGCGTGATGAGCGGACCGTCGTTGTCCGCCGCTTCACCGATCGGTCCGCGTCGAGCGTTCCTTTCCTGGCGGTCGACGTGCGCACGGGCGAAAGCACCGTCCTCGTGGACAACCAGAGCCAGACCGACTGGCTGATCCAGCCCCTCGTGGCCGCAGACGCGTGGGCGGCACCCACGTACGACGCGCCCGAGCCCCCGTCGCAGTGGGACCCGCGTCTCGTCCTCGGCGGCGGCGTCGCTGTCGTCCTCGCGGGCGGCATCGCAGTACTCCGATGGAGGCGCCGTGTCCGGCCGTGACGACTTCGAGTCGTTCGTCGCCGCGCGCCGCGGCGCGCTCCTCAAGTCGGCGTACCTGCTGACCGGGTCGCATGCCGACGCCGAGGACCTCGTCCAGACGACGCTCATCAAGGTCGTGCCCAAGTGGTCGCGGATCGCCGACCACCCCGAGCCTTACGTGCGGCGAGTGCTCGCCCGAGAGAGCATCAACCGCTGGCGGCGCCGGCGCTGGCGGGAGGTCTCAACGGCCGTGCTGCCCGACTCCCCTGTCGGCGCCGATGACGGGTCCGAGCGCGACATCCTGCGCGCGGCCCTGCTGAAGCTCTCGCCACGCCAGCGCGCCGTGGTCGTGCTGCGCTACTACGAGGACCTCACCGAGCGCGAGACCGCCGCCCGTCTCGGGCTCTCGCTCGGCACGGTGAAGTCGTATGCACGCGAAGGACTTGCGCGCCTGCGGACCACGCTTCCGATCGACGACCTGTCGGGGCCTCAGAGGTCCTTCTCGTAGAAGACTCGCTCGAACTCGCCGTCCCGACGTCGAGCAGTCTCGACGTAGCCCCACCGCTCGTAGAGCTGCTGGTTCTCCACCATGACCGCATGGGTGTACAGCCGGATCGACGGAAGCTCGTACGCAGCCGCTCGCTGCTCCGCGAGCTCGAGAAACGCGCGGCCGATGCCTCGTCCCTGGAACGCCGGGTGGACAGCGACGTTCTCGAGAAGCAGGTGGTCCTCCTGCCGGACGAGGATCAGGAAGCCCGCGACCACCCCGTCGTCGAGCTCGGCGACCCACACCTCGTCCCGCTCGACGGCGGCCTGGTAGTCGGTCTGGAGCGGCCCGGGGCGGACGCCCGCTGGCAGCCGCGGCAGGTAGATCGAGTAGGCGGCGACGGCGAGCTCGGCGAGGATCGGCGCGTCTTCTGTCGTTGCGGCACGGAGGCCGACCGGGCTGCCCGTCACCCGTCTCTCCGCCTCGTGCCGACGATCAGTTGCTGGTGATGCCCCAGATCATCCCGAAGATCCCGGCCCCGACGCCGGAGATGATGATCAACCACAGCGTGATCCAGGCCAGCGTGTGCATGCCGTGCTGGTAGTGGTTCTCGGAGAAGCCCTGGAACTGCTCGACGTCGATGTCGCTCATGTTCGAAGTATCGCGCTCGGAGTGATCCACGTCACGAACTTACGCGTAGCGGACCTGGAGATCCTTGATCCCGTTGATCCAGCCGTGGCGCAGCCGCTTCGGCTCGGCGAGCTTGCTGATGTCGGGCGCGACGTCGGCCAGCGCGTCGAAGATCACCCGGATCTCCTGACGGGCGAGGTTGGCGCCGAGGCAGTAGTGGGCGCCGTGGCCGCCGAACCCGACGTGCGGATTGGGATCGCGGGTGATGTCGAAGCGGAACGGGTCCTCGAAGACGTCCTCGTCGAAGTTGGCCGAGGCGTAGAAGATGCCGACGCGCTGGCCCTTCTTGACCGGCACTCCCCCGACCTCGACGTCCTCGAGGGCGGTGCGCTGGAACACCGTCACCGGCGTCGCCCACCGGACGACCTCGTCGACCATCGTGTCCGGCCGCTCGCGCTTCCAGAGCTCCCACTGGTCGGGGTTGTCGAGGAACGCGTTCATCCCGTGGCTGATCGCGTTGCGGGTCGTCTCGTTGCCGGCGACGGTCAGGATGATGACGAAGTAGCCGAACTCGTCGTCGTTGAGACCTCGGCCCTCCTCGTCGGCCTGGAGCAGCCGGGTGATGAGGTCGTCGCGCGGCGTGCCCGCCTCGATGAGCGCCTTGTGCTCCGCGGCCATCCCCATGGCGTACATGAGCACCTCGGCCGCCGCCTCCTGGCCGTCGACCTCCGCGTAGTCGGGGTCCTCGCTGGCGAGCATCTGGTTGGACCAGTGGAAGAGGCGGTGCCGGTCCGCCATCGGTACGCCGATCAGGTCGGCGATCGCCTGGAGGGGCAGCTCGGCCGCGACCTCCTCGACGAAATTGCCGCTCCCCCGCGCGACCGCGTCGCTGACGATCTTGTGCGCCCGCTCGCGCATGATCTGCTCGAGCGTGTTGATCGAGCGCGGCGTGAACGCCCTCGACACGATGTGCCGCATCGTCGCGTGGTCGGGCGGGTCCTGGTTGAGGATCATCACCCGCTGCATCTCGACGTCCGCGCGCGTCATGCCCTCCGGGAACCGGATGATCGCGCCGTTCTCCGCGTTGGAGAACTGCTTGCTGTTCTTCGAGACCGCCGCGACCTCGGCGTGCTTGGTCGCGGCCCAGTAGCCGGACCCCGACTCGGGCGCGAACCCGTCGTACGAGCCGGGCTTCTGCTCGATCCAGGCGACCGGGGCGGTACGGCGCAGCTCGCGGAACTGTTCGTGCGGGACCGCCGCCCAGTTGACGTCAGGATCGGTGAAGTCGAAGCCCTCGGGCAGGACGGCGGTCATCGCACACGGCCTCGCTACTTGTAGTTGACCTGGAGCTCCTTGATGGCGTTGAGCCATCCGGAGCGGAGACGCTGGGGCTCGCCAGCCTGGCTGATGCCGGGCACGATGTCAGCAAGTGCGTCGAAGATCAGCTTGATCTCCATCCGCGCGAGGTTGGCGCCGATGCAGTAGTGGGCGCCGTGACCGCCGAACGCGACGTGCGGGTTCGGGTCGCGGAGGATGTTGAACGTGAACGGGTCGTCGAAGACGTCCTCGTCGAAGTTGGCCGACGCGTAGAAGAGACCGACGCGGGCGCCCTTCTTGATCTCCTGGCCGGACAGCACCGTGTCCTGCTTGGCGGTCCGCTGGAACACCGTCACCGGCGTCGCCCAGCGGATGACCTCGTCGACCATGGTGTCGGGACGCTCGGCCTTCCACAGCTCCCACTGGTCGGGGTGCTGGAAGAACGCGTGCATGCCGTGGCTGATCGCGTTGCGCGTCGTCTCGTTGCCGGCGACGGTCAGCAGGATCACGAAGAAGCCGAACTCGTCGTTGGTGAGCGCGCCGTGGGCGTCGTCCTCACCCGCGTGGATCAGCTTGGTGACGATGTCGTCCCGCGGGTTCTCGCGACGGTCGTTGGCGAGCGCATCGAAGTAGGCGAGGATCTCCATCGACGCGACCGCGGGATCGATCTCGAAGTCGGGGTCGTCGTAGGCCATCATCTGGTTGGACCACTCGAAGAGCTTCTTGCGGTCCTCCTGCGGCACGCCGAGGAAGTCGGCGATCGCCTGCAGCGGCAGCTCCGCCGCGAGGTCCTCGACGAAGTCGCCCGAGCCCTTCGCGGCGGCCTCCTCGACGATCTTGTAAGCACGGTCGCGGAGGTTCTCCTTGAGCGACGCGATCGCGCGCGGCGTGAACCCGCGCGAGACGATGCCCCGCATCTTGGTGTGGCTCGGCGGGTCGTGGTGGATGAGCATCGCCCGCTGCACCTCGACCTGGTCACGCGTCATGTCGGGGGCGAACCGGATGATCACGCCGTTCTCGGCGGTCGACCAGTTGTCGTTGTCCTTCGACACCTCGCGGACGGTCTCGTGCCGCGTGCACGCCCAGTAACCGGTGTCGAGGAACCCGGCGCGCGCCTCCGGCTCCTGCTCCACCCAGTGGATCGGCGCAGTCGAGCGGAGCGCCTTGAACTCGTCGTGCGGCAGCGCGACCGCGTTGATGTCGGGGTTCGTCGGGTCGAAGCCCGGCGGGATCAGGTCGACTGCGGTCACGTCTGCGGAACCTTTCGAGCGGACTGGAACACGTTCTCATCGGAGGCTACACATAGTCATGCAAATACGAAAGGCTTTCAGTAAATCCTCGGGCGGCGTGTCCCGGTCGTGTTGCCCGGGGCGAGAACGTGTTCTAGTTTTGGCGCATGGGCAACCCCGTGATCATCGACGCCGTCCGCACCCCTCTCGGCAAGCGCAAGGGGTGGCTGGCCGGCCTGCACCCCGCGCAGATGCTGGGCTTCGTCCAGCAGGAGGTGCTCCGCCGCGCCGGCGTCGACCCGGAGCTGGTCGAGCAGGTCGTCGGCGGCTGCGTCACCCAGGCCGGCGAGCAGTCCAACGACATGGTGCGCCGGGCGTGGCTCTACCAGGGCCTTCCCCAGCACACCGGCGGGACGATCCTGGACGCCCAGTGCGGCTCGGGCCAGCAGGCCGCCCACGTCGTCAACGACATGGTTGCGGCGGGCACGATCGACGTCGGCATCGCATGCGGCGTCGAGGCGATGACGCGCATCCCGCTCGGCGGCAACGTCCCACAGGGTCTCGGCGACCCCCGTCCGGATGACTGGACCATCGACATGCCCAACCAGTTCGAGGCGGCCGACCGGATCGCCAAGAACCGCGGGCTCACCCGCGCCGACCTCGAGACGTTCGGCCTCGCGTCCCAGCAGAAGGCGCGCGTCGCCGTCGACGAGGGCCGCTTCAAGCGCGAGATCGCCCCGATCGAGGCTCCCGTCCTCGACGAGGACGGCAAGCCGACCGGTGAGACGCGCGTGGTCGACACCGACCAGGGCCTCCGCGAGACCACGCTCGAGGGCCTCGCCGGCCTGAAGACCGTGCTGCCCGACGGCATGCACACCGCCGGCACCTCCTCGCAGATCTCCGACGGCGCCGCCGCGCTGCTGATCATGGACGAGGACCGCGCCGCGGAGCTCGGCCTCAAGCCGCGAGCCCGGATCACCTACCACTGCCTCGTCGGCTCGGACCCGTACTACCACCTCGACGGCCCGATCGACGCCACCCAGCGGGTGCTCGACAAGACCGGCATGGCGATCAGCGACTTCGACCTGTTCGAGGTCAACGAGGCGTTCGCCTCGGTCGTGCTGTCGTGGGCGGGCCAGCACCGGGTCGACATGGACAAGGTCAACGTCAACGGCGGCGCGATCGCGCTGGGCCACCCGGTGGGCGCGACCGGCGTACGCCTGATCACCGCGGCTCTGCACGAGCTCGAGCGCCGTGACGCCTCGACCGCGCTGGTGTCGATGTGCGCCGGTGGCGCGATGGCCACCGGCACCGTCATCGAGCGGCTGTAGCGGTTACGCGCCGTAGACCGGCTCCGGCGCCGGCGCCTCCGCGAGCAGCTTGCGAAGCGCCGGCCCGACCTCGGCTGCCTCCCAGCGGGAGCCCTTGTCGTCGGACGGGCCGTGGCGCCAGCCGTCCTCGACGGTGATCTTCCCGCCGTCGATCTCGATGACCCGCCCGGTGACGTCGCCGGCCTCCTCCGAGGCGAGCCACGCGACGATCGGTGAGTTGTCCTCGGGCAGCGCCATGCCCGAGGTGTCGAACGCGCCCTCCGTCATCCGCGTCTTGGCGACCGGCGCGATGGCGTTGACGGTCACGCCGTAGCGCCCCAGCTCCTGCGCCGCCACCAGGGTCAGGCCGGCGATGCCGGCCTTGGCCGCGGAGTACGTCGCCTGGCCCACCGAGCCCTGGAGACCCGCGCCCGACGACGTGTTGATCACCCGCGCGGCGCGCTGGCGCCCCTCCTTGGCCTCCGCCCGCCAGTAGGCGCCGGCGTGGCGGAGCGGCGCGAAGTGACCCTTGAGGTGGACCCGGACGACGGCGTCCCACTCCTCCTCCGAGGTGTTGACGAGCATCCGGTCGCGCACGAACCCGGCGTTGTTGACCAGGATGTCGAGCCCGCCGAAGGTGTCGATCGCCTGCTGAACCATGGCGGCCGCCGCCTCGAAGTCCGCGACGTCGGCGCCGTTGACGACCGCCTGGCCGCCGCGCTCGACGATCTCGTTGACGACCTCCTGGGCCGGCGTCTCGCCAGTGCCCTCGCCTGCCAGCGAGACGCCGTAGTCGTTGACGACGACCTTGGCACCGTGGGCCGCGAGCTCCAGGGCGTGGGCGCGGCCGATGCCGCGGCCGGCGCCGGTGACGATGGCGACGCGGCCTTCGAGCAGACGGGACATTCAGTTCTCCTTCATTGCGGCTTGGGCGATGTGCAGGAAGACCGGCTGCTCCCCGCCGCCGTGGCAGGCGACGCGGGCGCCGGAGACGTACGACGACAGGTCGCTCGCGAGGAACGCGACGACGTTGCCGATCTCCGCGAGACCGGCCATCCGACCGAGCGGGATGGTGCGCTCGATCGCAGCGACCGTGGCGTCTCCGCCGTAGTGGTCCGCTGTGTCGGGGGTGCGGACGAGACCAACGTCGACGGCATTCACGCGCACGCGCGGGCCCCACTCCATCGCGAGCGAGGTCGTCAGCGCGTCGAGCCCTGCCTTGGCTGCGCCGTAGGCCGCGGTGCCCGGCGACGGCCGGCCAGCCGAGACCGAGGAGATGTTGACGATGACACCGCCCCCGTCCTGCCCCTGCATGACACGGTTGGCCGCCTGGCTGACGAGCAGGGCGGACGACAGGTTGAGGCCCACGATCTTGTCGTGGAAGCGCGGCGAGGCGTCGGCCGCGAGTGCGTACGGCGCGCCGCCCGCGTTGTTGACGAGCACGTCGAGCCGGCCGTGGTCGGCGGCGATGCCGTCGACCAGAGCGGCGACCGCGTCGGCGTCGCGGACGTCGCAGACCCGGTGGGTCGCGCCCGCGGGTGGCTCGGCCTCGCTGCGGCCGCAGGTCACCACGGCCGCGCCTGCCTCGAGCAGGACCTCGGTGATGCCGCGACCGATCCCGCGGGCACCGCCGGTGACGAGGGCGACCCGGCCGGACAGGTCGATGTTCAGCGCCATGGCCTAACCCTACCAAGCATTTGCTTGGTAGGGTCTCGATACGCCCTCGCCTAGCGGCTCGGGCTACTCGACCAACGGAGGACGGATGACAATCACCAGCGACCTGAGGCCAGACGGGATCCGCGTCATCACGATGGACGCTCCCCCGGTGAACGCGCTGACGGTGCAGGGCTGGTTCGACGTGGCGGCGGCCCTCGACGAGGCGAGCGCGGACCGGGCGACCAAGGTCGTCGTGCTGCGCGCCGAGGGGCGGGGCTTCAACGCCGGCGTCGACATCAAGGAGATGCAGAACACCACCGGCTTTGACGCACTGATCGGCGCCAACAAGGGCTGCTACGCGGCCTTCAAGGCGGTCTACGAGTGCGCGGTGCCGGTCGTCGCGGCGGTCAACGGGTTCTGCCTCGGCGGCGGGGTCGGGCTCGTGGGCAACGCCGACTGCGTGGTGGCCAGCGACGACGCCTACTTCGGCGTGCCCGAGGTCAACCAAGGCGCGCTCGGCGCCGCCACGCACATGGCGCGGCTGGTGCCGCAGCAGATGATGCGCAGGCTCTACTTCACCGCCCGCACGATCAAGGCCGCCGACCTGGTCGCGTTCGGCACGGTGCTCGAGGTGGTGCCACGCGAGGAGCTGCTCGACGCGGCGATGAAGGTGGCGGGCGAGATCGCCGCCAAGGACACCCGGGTGATCCGCGCCGCCAAGGAGGCGCTCAACGGCATCGACCCGATCGACGTCAACAAGTCCTACCGGTGGGAGCAGGGCTTCACGTTCGAGCTCAACCTGATGGGCGTCAGCGACGAGCTGCGGGACGAGTTCGCCGGTACCGAGAAGGGGAAGAAGTGAGCAACAAGCCACGCGACAAGCGGATGTCGATCGACGAGGTCGTCGGCAGCCTCGAGAGCGGGATGACGATCGGCATCGGCGGCTGGGGACCGCGGCGCAAGCCGATGGCCCTCGTCCGCGCGATCTACGGCTCCGACCTCACCGACCTCACGATCGTCAGCTGGGGCGGCGCCGACGTCGGCCTGCTGACGCGCGCAGGCAAGGTGCGCAAGCTGGTCTACGCGTTCGTCTCCCTCGACTCCGTCCCGCTGGAGCCCAACTTCCAGCGCGCTCGCCAGAACAAGCTGATCCCCGAGGTCGTCGAGCTCGACGAGGGGATGTTCCAGACCGGCCTCCGCGCGGCCGCCCAGCGGCTGCCGTTCCTCCCGATGCGCGCCGGCCTGGGCTCCGACGTCCTCGTCAACAACCCGCACCTGCGCACCGTGACGAGTCCGTACGACGACGCGGAGGAGCTGGTCGCCGTACCGGCCCTCGAGCTCGACGTCGCGCTGGTGCACCTCAACCGGGCCGACGAGCACGGCAACGCGTCCTACCTCGGCCCCGACCCCTACTTCGACGACCTCTTCGCGATGGCCGCCAAGAAGACCTACCTCTCCGTGGAGAAGGTCGTCGACACCGCGGGGCTTACCGTCGACTCGCCGGTGCAGCGTCTGCTGCTGAGCCGGATGATGGTCGACGGCGTGGTCGAGACGCCCAACGGCGCGCACTTCACGACGTGCACGCCGGACTACGAGCGCGACGAGCGCTTCCAGAAGGCGTACGCCGCAGCGGCCTCCGGCTCCGACGAGGACTGGCAGGCGTTCCACGACCGGTTCCTCTCCGGCGACGAGGCGTCGTACCAGGCCGCCGTCCAGGCGTTCGGCGAGGAGACGGACAAGTGAGCGACTACACCCGAGCCGACGTCTGTGCGGCCGCCATCGCCGACGCGTTCAAGGACGACGGCGAGATCTTCGCCAGCCCGATGGGCCTGCTCCCCACCCTCGGGGTGCGGCTCGCCAAGCTGACCACCAACCCCGACCTGGTGATCTCCGACGGGGAGTCGCTGTTCCTGGCCGGCACTCCCCCGCTCGGCAAGAAGGACGTCGTCGAGGGTTGGATCCCGTTCCGCAAGGTCTTCGACGTGGTCGCGTGGGGCAAGCGGCACGTGATGATGGGCGCCACGCAGGTCGACCGGCACGGCAACCAGAACATCTCGGCCATCGGCGACTTCGCCCAGCCGAAGCGGCAGCTGCTCGGGGTGCGCGGCGCGCCGGGCAATACGGTCAACAACCGGACGTCCTACTGGGTCCCGCGGCACTCCGCGCGCGTCTTCGTCGAGGAGGTCGACGTCGTCTCCGGCGTCGGGCCGGCCCGTGCGAAGGCCGCCGGCGCGGCCGCGAGTCGCTTCAACGACATCCACCGGATCGTCACCAACCTGGCCGTGCTCGACGTCGGCGGGCACGACGACACGGTGCGCCTGGTCTCGGTCCACCCGGGCGTGACGGTCGACGAGGTCGTCGCCGCGACCGGCTTCGAGCTGGCGCTGCCCGAGGGCGAGGTCCCGACGACGCGCGAGCCGTCGTACGCCGAGCTCGTGATCATCCGCGAGATGCTCGACCCGAAGGGGTTGCGGTTCAAGGAAGTGCCCGAGCCGGAGGCCGCGAAGTGATCGAGCAGCTCATCCGGACCCCGTTCACCGACCTCGTCGGCGTACGGCACCCGGTCGTGCAGACCGGCATGGGCTGGGTGTCCGGGCCACGGCTCGTGTCGGCGACCGCCAACGCCGGCGGGCTCGGCATCCTCGCCTCGGCGACGATGACCTTCGACGAGCTCGAGAAGGCGATCGTCGAGGTGAAGGGACGCACCGATCAGCCGTTCGGCGTCAACCTCCGCGCCGACGCCGGCGACGCAGCGGCCCGGTGCGACCTGCTGATCGACCATGGCGTGAAGGTCGCGTCGTTCGCGCTCGCACCCAAGCCCGAGCTGATCGCCCGGCTCAAGGAGCACGGCATCGTCGTGATGCCGTCGATCGGGGCGGCCAAGCACGCCAAGAAGGTCGCCGCCTGGGGCGCCGACGCGGTGATGGTGCAGGGCGGCGAGGGCGGCGGCCACACCGGCCCGGTCCCCACCACCCTGCTGCTGCCGACGGTGCTGGACGCCGTCGACATCCCCGTCGTCGCCGCGGGCGGGTTCTTCGACGGGCGCGGGCTCGCCGCCGCGCTGTCGTACGGCGCCGCGGGCGTCGGCATGGGCACCCGCTTCCTGCTGACCTCGGACTCCGCGGTGCCGGACGCTGTGAAGCGGCTCTACCTCGAGCGCGGGCTCACGGACACGGTCGTGACGGCGAAGGTCGACGGGATGCCCCACCGGATGCTGCGCACCGACCTCGTGAACGAGCTCGAGGAGACGTCAGCCGTCAAGCGGATGGGGCCGACCCTGCGCCGCACCCTCGAGTTCAAGCGCGACTCCGGCATGTCGTGGGCCGAGCTCGCGAAGGACGGCCGGGAGATGAGGAAGCAGCAGGGCCGCACGCTCGGCCAGATGGCGCTCGCGGCCAACACGCCGATGATGCTCAAGGCGGGCCTGGTCGAGGGCGACACCTCGGCCGGGGTGCTGGCCAGCGGGCAGGTCGTGGGGGTCATCGACGACCTCCCGTCGTGCGAGCAGCTGATCGACCGCGTGGTCACCCGCGCGGCCGACGAGCTGCGGCGCGGCGCGTCGTACGTCGTCGACCGGCTGCTGTAGCACTCAGGCCCGCTCAGGTCGGCCGCGCCCGTGCCGATCCGGAGGTCATGCGCGCCCCTGCCCTGCTCCAGCACGTGACCCTGGTCGCGGGCGGGGACCACGAGGCGCAGGTGCTCGACATCGAGGCGGACGCGATCGTCACGACGCTCGTCCTGTCGCGGCTCCCCGAGCACGGGGACGCAGAGGCTCAGGTCGACGCGGCGGTCGCCTGGACGGGAGACACCGGTCGCTTCACCTGCCCGGTCGTCGTCCGGCGCGCCCAGCGCGACTACGGCCCGGTCTGGCTCGCCCGGGTGGCAGGTCCGGCCGTGCGTGACCAGCGCCGGTCCCACTTCCGAGCGCCGGTGCACGTGCCCGTGGTGCTGACGTGGGACGCCGAGGACGCGGACGAGGTCACCGAGCGCCGTCTCTCGGCGGTCGCGGCCGACCTCAGCGAGGGCGGGCTGCTCGCAACGGTCGGCGGCGACGCACCTCCGGCCGGCGCCTCCGTGGGTGTGACGATCCGGCTCGACGACGAGACGCTCGGCCTCGAGGCGAGGGTCGTGCGACGGACGACGTATGACGGCGGCGGGCACGGCGTGGCGCTGGAGTTCACCGACCCGGGCCGCCACGCCGACCGGTTGCGTCGCGCGGCGTTCGACGCCGAGCGGCGGTCGGCGGCCGCTCGTCGCTGAGGAGCGCCGTCAGTAGCTGAAGCTGGTCGCGCCCTCGTCCCCGATCCACTGCCACATCGGCACGGTGCCGCCGAGCTCGGCGCCCTTGATCAGGTTCTCCGGGTCGAGTGCCTTGGCGTTGAAGCAGAGCGGGCACACGAGGTAGGTGCCGCCGGCCGCGAGGTAGCGCTCGAGCAGCTCCGGCAGCGGCGGGCAGCCGTCGCAGGCGGTGCCGACGGCAACGCCGGGCTGGGCGATCCGCACGGCCTCCTTCGTCAGGAACATCAGCGTGGGTCGGCCCTGCTCGGCGGCACCGACCGCGACGAGGAACGCGACCGTCACGCGCTCGGGGTCCTCCAGGCCGGTGGAAAGACTGATCACTGCCTTGTTGGACATGGTGTTCTCCTTCGTCTCGGGCGGCGGGATCGCCGTGTCGACGAAGCTAGGTCCGGAGGCATGCCTCCCGCGTCCGCGCGGACGCGTAAGAGGAGGAGCCGGGCTGGCGGTCGGCGCGTACGCCCTACGCGAGGACCCGCGCGACGGCGGCAGCCCGCGCCGTACGCCCCGACAGGCCCAGCTTGAGGTAGACGTTCTGGAAGTGCCGCTCCACCGTGCGCACGCTGAGGGTGAGCCGATCGGCGATCTCGGTGTTGTCGAGCCCGTCGGCAGCGAGCAGCAGGATCTCGCGCTCGCGGTCCGAGAGGTTCGACGTCGGCGGCGCGGAGCGGTCGGCCGCCAGGAAGCCCGCGACCTCCTGCCGGAAGACCCGCCAGGCGGGCTCGTCGGCGAGCAGGACGTGGTTGCGCGAGTCCAGCATGACCAGCCGCGCGTCCGGGATGGCCGACGCGAGCTCGAACCCCCAGTCCGGTGCCACCCGGTCACCGTCCGCGTGCAACACCAGGGTGGGCGCGGCGATCTCGGGCAGGATCCCGCGGACGTCGACCTGGTGCCGCGCGATGCGGCTGCACACGGCGTTCTCGGTGTTGGTCGACGTGCGCTGCAGCTCGTCCATCCACACCATCTGCTCCTCGGTGGCGTCGGGGATGAACGCGTTCGTGAAGACCCGCCGGAAGAGCGGGTCGGGCCGGGCCCAGCCCGCGCGGATCATTGCGAGGAAGGCCTCCTCCTCCACCGGGTCCTCCTGCCGCAGGCCACCGCCGGCCATGCCGCCGTACAGCACCATCCGGGTGACCCGCTCCGGGTGGGCGTGCGCGTAGGCCAGCGCGACCGGCGCGCCCCCGGACATGCCGAGGACGGCGAACCGGTCGAGCCCGGTCGCCTCCACGAGCGTCTCGAGGTCGGCGACGCGGCGCTCGAGCGAGAAGTCGGCCACCTCCCACTCCGAGAGCCCGAAGCCGCGCTCGTCGTAGCGGACGACGGTCGCGATGTCGCCGAGGTCGTCGAGGAAGTGTCGCCACACCGGGCTCTGCCAGTCGTGCTGCAGATGGCTGAGCCAGCACGAGACGATCAGCAGGGGCGGACCGGAGCCGTGGCGCGCCCAGGCGAGCCGCACGCCGTCGTCGGTGCGGCAGAACCGCACCTCCTGGGCAGGCGGTGCCTGGTGCCGGGTCGCCACCGGCTCAGGCTACTGCCGGATCGACCGGTTCAGAGGTCCTTCTGGAAGGCGAGCTCGCGACCCATGACGCGGTAGCCGAGGACCTCGTTGACACCGATCATCTGGTCGTTCGACTCCGCGTTCCACGTGTCGACCTCGGTGACCTGCGGCTCGGCCTCTGCCAGCCAGCGCAGCATGTCGGTCTTGAGCAGCAGGCCGAGCCGGTGGCCGCGGTGGCTGCGGACGACCGATGTGTCGTGCTGGTGGCTGATCTGCGGCCGCTCGGACTCCACCGCGACGACGGTCTGCCCGGCGAGCTCGCCGGTCGGCACGTGGCGGGCGACGACCCGGTAGAGGCGCTGGCCCTTGCCGGCCGTCGCCACCTCGTAGGCCTTCATGCGGTCACCGGTGAACACCTCGTCCTCGATGTCGAGGTCGTCGGTCGGCGCGTCGTTGATGGCCGATGCCATGCGCGCCAGGTCGTCGAGCTGATCGTCAGGCGTCGGCACCGGCCAGCGCTCCAGCACGTAGTCGGCTGCGTAGGGAAGCGCGGCGTCGTACCTCCTGTCGAGCTCGGCGCGGTCGATGTCGGCGAGGTACTGGCGGCGGTTGATGGCCTGGTGCTTCTTCTCGTAGCCGTGTCGGGCCGCGAAGCCGACGGCCGCCTCGGAGTCCCAGCCGTCGATGCCGCCGCTGGTGCGCCCGATCTCCTTCGCCTCCTGCTCGAGGTAGGCCAGGATCTGGCTGCCGTAGCCGCGTCGACGGTGGTCGGGGTGCACCTGCACGCCGAACCAGGCGAGGTGGAGGTTGTCGTACTCGGTCACCGAGACCGAGCCGATCCCGACGACGGTGCCGTCGAGCCGGGCGAGGTACGGCGTCGCGGGCTCGCCGTCCCAGCCGTGGCGGAACCGTCCCTCGGCCGTGGTCACGGTCCACGGGTGCTCCCACGGGGCGTCGACGGCGGCGACCGCGTTGGCCAGGGCGACCCACTCCCGGAGCGCGGCCGCGTCGTCGGGGCCGAACCGTGTGATGTCCATGACGTTCAGCATGCGCGCCCGCCTACGACGGCGCCACCGATTATCGAGGGGTGCCCGGAGCGCCGCAGAATGGAGGCATGAGCGAGCAGCCCGCGCCCCGGCGTCGGCACCTGATGGACCCGAGCCAGCCCCGCAAGGTCGCCGACCCGGAGGCGATCAGGCGGCTCGAGACCGTGCAGCGCCGCGTGCTGTCCGCGCTGATCCTGACGACGGTCGTGCACCTCACCGCCGGCTTCATCCTGGCCGCGAAGCTCGACGTCGCCGGTGACCGCACCGACGCGCAGGTCGTGCTCGTCGTGATCGGCGCGCTGTTCTGGAACGTCGGTGTCGCGGCGGTCCTGGGCATCAACAAGCGACCGCTGCTGTCGTGGTGGCACCTCACGTCGCTCCTGCCGCTCGCCGCCGGCATCTGGTGGGTCTGCTTCGCCTGACCGCTCATCGTCGCGGGCTGATCGGGTACCGCTCCTGGTCGACGGAGCACCCGAGAGCACCGGAGGCAACGATGGCTGTCACGACGTTCCAGGACCTCCCCCTCGCCGATCGCGCCCGTGAGTGGGACGGCGACGCGGCCGAGAAGCGCGTCCGCAAGTGGGCCGACGCGCAGGACGAGCCCAACGAGAAGTACCGGGACGCGCACGTCTGGTACGACGCCGACAACAAGGACAACTTCACCGCCTACAAGCTCCTCATCGCCGACGTCGTCGGGGGCGAGCTCAAGGCGGTGCCGCGCGGAGTGTTCGCCGCGGCGGGCGTCATGGAGGGCGCGCGCGGCGGCGTCGACGTACCCGACAAGGACGCCGAGCGCATCAAGAGCCACCTGGCGAAGTACTACGCCAAGCTCGACGACGACCCGCCCTGGGAAGACTGATCCCGGGGGTCAGTGCGTCAGCTTCAGGCCGACCACACAGGCGACCAAGCCGACCAGCAGCAGCACCTTGACGACACTGACCGCCTCGTCGCCGGTCACCATGCCGAACGCAACGGTCAGGGCCGCCCCGATGCCGACCCAGACGGCGTACGCCGTGCCGATGGGCAGCGTGCGCATCGCGAAGGCGAGACCGCCCATGCTGGCGGTGATCGCGACGACGAACACGATCGACGGCGTCAACCGGGTGAAGCCCTCGGTCCTGCCGAGGGCGACCGCCCAGACGGCCTCCAGGACCCCGGAGACGACGAGCACGAGCCAAGCCATGACCACTCCTCAGTGGCCGTCTTGTCGCGCTCCGGGTACGGCTCCCTCGTCCGGCGGCCGGGATCCGGCCGTGACCTCGAGGATAGAGCGGCCGGCGTGCGATGGCACGTTCAGGGAAGTGGCAGCCGGTCGCGGAGCCAGGAAACGGTGCCGCTCGTGACACCGCGCGCCTTCGGCCGCTCGGCAAGTGGTGCGACGAGCAGCGCACAGTCGTCCGAGAGCAGCCACTTGACCTCGTGGTAGACCCGCGACAGCGACTCGTCGGACTCGAGGACCAAGAGCCCGGATCCGACCTCGATCACCTCGCGCCACGGGCCGGGCGCCGCCATGACGACGTCGACCTGCTTCGGATCGCCGAGCCAGGCGAGACAGACGGCCATGACACCGAAGTGCCCGAGCGGGCATCGCTCACACCTAGGCGCGCGCGCCGATCACCAGCAGGGCGCGTCCGCCGACCCTGGTGAAGCCGAGCTCGCGGGGCCACTTCGGTCAGCAGCGCCGTGTGCGCGACGGGATCGGCCGCGAGGAAGGCGAAGGCCCGGTCGGCGAACGCCCGGACGTCGGACGTCGTCGACCAGGCCACCGCCCGATCCTCCCACCGAAGCCGGTCAGCGCACCTCGCACTCCACCGGGGTGTCGCAGTCCCTGAGCTGGTGGTCCTCGATGACCTCGCCCGCCGCGTCGTAGGCCACGATCCGTGCCAGCGTGCCCGGGACCTCGGCGAAGACGAACGACTCCTCGGTCATCAGGGTGCCCGCTTCGACCTGGCCTTCGACCCGGGTGCCGTCGGCGCTGATGAACTCGGCGCGCGCCACATCAGCACCGTCCAGGCCCGCCACCGCCAGCGTTGTCAGGTCGCCGGAGATGTAGCTCTCCTCGGCGAACACCTCCATCGGCGCCCCGTCGGTGAGGAAGTCGTCGGTCCCAAGGCCGTACTCGAAGACATACCCACTGTCGGAGTGGTCCGTCACGATCGCCGGGGAGCAAGGATCATCCGGGTCGCCGCCCCACTCCGCGCGCGGCAGCGCGCAGGCGAGGTAGCGCGGCCCGACGTCGACCGAGATCCCGGTGACGTCGCGGGTGCCGGCCCCGTAACTGCCGTCCGGCTCCGCGGCCGCACGCTCCGCCTTCTCGGTCCCCTCGTAGAGCCAGGCGGGCCACACCGAGGCTCGGTAGGTGGTGACGCCGTAGTAGTAGTGGCGCGGCAGCTCGACGGGCTGCCCAACAACCTCCACCCGCTGCGCCATGAACAGCCGGTCCTCCGGAGCCGGGATCACCACCTCACCGCTGTTGACCTGGCGAGCGCCCGGGATCTCCGCGAGTGCCCGCTCGGCGAGCGGCGAGAGCTCGGCGTCGGGGGGGACGGCGACCGTCACCGAGTCGCGAGCAGTGGACCCGTCGTCGCCGAGGAGCAGTGCGCCGCTGCCGGCGCTGCCGGCAACCACGAGCGCGGCCACACCGCCTGCCAGGGCACCGCGAACACGGCGCCGCCGGTGCCCGAGACGTCGGATCGTCACCAGGTCGGGCCGACCCGGATCGCCCGGGCCGCCGGCAAGCTGACCCTCGAGCTCGTGGATGTCGATCGTGTTCATCGGGTGCCTCCTACGGCCTCGTTCTCGGACTGGACCGACACCCGAAGCTTCTGGAGGGCGCGAGCGAGCGTGCTCTTGACCGTGCCCGGCGCGATGCGGAGCTCCTGCGCGACGTCGGCCTCGCTGAGGTCGCAGTAGTGCCGCAGCACCACGACCCTTCGCTCCTTCTCCGTCAGTCCGTCGAGGAGCCGCACGATCTGGTCACGGTCCTCCGCACGGCCGCCGTCGTCGCTCGACGGTATGGCCGCCAGCGCGCCGTCGCCGACCTCGGTGATGCGCTTCCGACGAATCCGGTCGATGTTGAGGTTGATCAGCACCCGGCGCGAGTACGCCGAGGCGTCGTTGCGACGTACCCGCCGCCACGAGGCGTAGGTGCGGACCAGCGCGGTCTGCGCGAGGTCCTCCGCAAGGTGGTGGTCGCCGGTCAGCAGGTAGCCGATCCGTCGCAACCGTGGCCAGGCCACGACGGCGAACTCGTCGAACTCGGTGTCATTCGATCCGAGCATCAGCTCTCCCCTCAGGTGTCATCCTCCACTACGCAGAGGACACCGGCGGGGTTCTGTGCCGGGTCGAGGGATTCAGCCGAGCCGCTCGATGATGGTGACGTTGGCCTGGCCGCCGCCCTCGCACATCGTCTGGAGGCCGAAGCGACCCCCGGTGCGCTCGAGCTCGTTGAGCAGGGTGGTCATCAGCCGGGTGCCGGTGGCGCCGATCGGGTGACCCAGCGCGATGCCGCCGCCGTTGACGTTGACCTTCTCGTGCGGAGCGCCGGTCTCCTTCATCCACGCGAGCACGACCGGCGCGAACGCCTCGTTGCACTCGAAGAGATCGATGTCGTCGATCGTCATCCCGGCCCTGTCCAGGGCGTGCTTGGTCGCGTTGATGGGGCCGGTGAGCATCCAGACCGGGTCGTCGCCGCGCACCGACAGGTGCACGATCCGCGCCCGCGGCGTGAGGCCGTGCTCCTCCACGGCGCGGGCCGACGCGACGAGCAGCGCGGATGACGCGTCACAGATCTGGGAGGCGACGCCCGCGGTGATGCGCCCGCCCGGCGCCAGCGGCTCGAGCCCCGCCATCTTCTCCAGCGAGGTCTCCCGCGGGCACTGGTCGGTCCCGAACACGGTGCCGTCCTCGAGCGCGAACGGCACGATCTCGCGGTCGAACCGCCCCTCCGCGATGGCGGCCTTCGCGCGCTGGTGCGACGCGAGGGCGAACTCCTCCATCTCTTCCCGGGAGAGGTCCCACTTCTCGGCGATCATCTCGGCCGAGCGGAATTGTGAGACCTCCTGGTCGCCGTACCTCTTCAGCCAGCCGGGAGACTCCGCGAACGGCGTCGTGAAGCCGTACTGCTGGCCGACGACCATCGCGGCCGAGATCGGGATGGCGCTCATGTTCTGCACGCCGCCGGCCACGACCAGGTCCTGGGTCCCGGACATCACTCCCTGTGCGGCGAAGTGCACCGCCTGCTGCGACGACCCGCACTGGCGGTCGATGGTCACGCCGGGCACGTGGTCCGGCAGTCCCGCGACGAGCCACGCCGTACGCGCGACGTCGCCGGCCTGCGAGCCGATCGTGTCGCAGCACCCGAGGATGACGTCGTCGACCGCGCCCGGGTCGATGCCCGTGCGATCGACCAGCGCGGAGATCGTGTGAGCGGCGAGGTCGGCGGAGTGGACGCCGGCGAGGGCGCCACCGCGCTTGCCGACCGGGGTGCGGACCGCGTCGACGATGTAGGCGGCGCGCGGGTCGAGGTGTTTCATGCAGATATCCCGTCGAGGAGGATGCGGACGTACTGGTCGGCGATGTCGGTGTGGCTGAGCCCTCGCCCGGGGCGGTACCACCGGACGGCGACCCACACCGTGTCGCGGATGAAGCGGTAGGTCAGGGTCACGTCGAGGTCGTCGCGGAGGACGCCGGTCCGGACGCCCTCCTCGATCAGCGTGACCCACACCTGGCGGGACTGCGCGTTGCGGTCCTTGAGATAGCCGAAGCGGTCGAACGTGCCGAGGAAGTCGGCGTCGTTCTGGTAGATCGCGACCTCGTGCGGGTGGTTCTCGATCGCCTCGAACGAGACCCGGACGGCGCGCTCGAGCTTGGTCCGCGCGTCGTCGTCGCTGGCGAGGATCGCGTCGTACTGGCCGAAGAGCTCCTCCTGGAAGGTCGAGAGGATCTCGTCGACCATGGATTCCTTGGAGTCGAAGTGGTGGTAGAGCGAGCCGGACAGGATGCCCGCAGCGTCCGCGATGTCGCGCACGGTCGTGTTGCGGAAGCCCTTGTCGGCGAAGAGCTGCGCGGCGATCGCGAGCAGCTCGGTGCGCCGGGTGCGCGCCTCGACGGTGGTCGGCTCAGGCATGCTGGCTGCTCACCGAGACGACCTCGCCGGTCAGGTACGACGAGTACCCGCTCGCGAGGAACACCATCACGTTCGCGACCTCCCACGGCGCCGCCGCCCGGCCGAACGCCTCGCGCTGCTTGAGCTCGGCGAGCAGCTCGGGCGAGGTGACCTTCTCCAAGAACGGGTGCATCGCCAGGCTGGGCGAGACCGCGTTGACCCGGATGCCGTACGGCGCCAGGTCGAGCGCGGCGCAGCGGGTGAGCGCCATGACGCCGGCCTTCGCCGCGGCGTAGTGCGCCTGCCCCTCCTGCGCGCGCCAGCCGATGACGGAGGCGTTGTTGACGATCACGCCCTGCTTGCCGGCCGCGACGAACCGCTGGCCGACGGCGCGGATGCACCGCATGGTGCCGGTCAACGTGATGTCGAGGACCTTGTTCCACTCGTCGTCGGTCATCTCCAGGATGCTCGAGGTGCCGCCCAGCCCGGCGTTGTTGATCATGACGTCGACACCGCCGAGCTCGTCGGCCACGTCGAGCAGGGCGCCCACCTGCGCCTCGTCGGTCACGTCGCAGACCAGCTGCCGCACCCGGTCGGCGCCGAACTCCTTGGCCAGAAGCTCCTCGGCCTCCGCCAGGCGTCGTGCGTGGGTGTCGCTGAAGACGACCGCCTTCGCACCCTCCTCCAGGGCACGCCGGACGACGGCCGCGCCGATGCCGGCGCCGGCGGCGGCCGTCACGACGACCACCTTTCCTGCCAGCAGGTCGTGGCCGGGGAGGTAGTCCGGCATGGGCTGCTCGGGACGGACGGCGGTCATTCAGGCCCCCTTGGGTTCGCGCGGCAGGCCGAGCACGCGCTCGGCGAGGATGTTGAGCTGGATCTCGTCGCTGCCGCCGTAGATCGTGTCGGCGCGCGAGAAGAGGAAGAGCCGCTGGTGCTCGTCGAGGTCGTAGTCGCCGGGGGTCGAGGCCGACCGAGTCAGCAGCCCCTCGGCACCGGCGACGTCCATCGCGACCTCGCCGAGCCGGCGGTGCCAGCGCGCCCAGGCGAGCTTGAAGATCGAGCCCGCTCCCCCGCCGGCGGCCGAGTCCTGGCCGCCCTCCACGAGCGCGAGCGACCGCAGTGCGAAGGAGCGGATCGCGGACAGCTCGACCTTCAGCGCGGCGAGCCGGTCGCGCACGAGCGGGTCGTCGATCGAACCGTTCTCCCGCGCCCTGGCCACCACGCCGTCGAGCTCGCGCGTGAAGCCGACGGTCTGGCCCAGCGTCGAGACGCCGCGCTCGAAGCCGAGCAGGCCCATGGCGACGCCCCACCCCCGGCCGGGCTCGCCGACCACCAGGTCCGCAGCGGTGCGGGCCCCGGTGAAGAAGACCTCGTTGAACTCCGACCCGCCGGTCAGCTGCTCGATCGGGCGGATCTCCACCCCGGGCGCGGGCTCGCCGTTCTGCCGGAGCGGCACGAGGAGGAAGCTCAGGCCGTGGTGCCGCGACGAGCCGGTCTCGGTGCGCGCGACCACGAAGCACCAGTCGGACACGTGCGCCATCGACGTCCACACCTTCTGGCCGTCGATCACCCATTGCCCACCGTCGAGCCTGGCCTTGGTCTGCACGGCCGCGAGGTCGGATCCGGCGCCGGGCTCGGAGTAGCCCTGCGCCCACAGCTCGTCGACCGCCCTGATCCTCGGCAGGAACCGCTGTTGCTGCTCCGGCGTGCCGAACGCGATCAGGGTCGGGCCGAGCAGCGTCTCGCCGAGGTGGTTGACGCCGGCCGGTGCGTCGGCGCGTGCGTACTCCTCGTGGAAGATCACCTGCTGCCACAGCGACAGGCCGCGGCCGCCGTGCTCCTCCGGCCACCCGAGCGCGGTCCATCCGTGCGCCGCCAGGTGGCGGTTCCACTCGTGGCGCTCGTCGTGGGCCTCGTGCTCGCGGCCGGGGCCGCCGAGCCCCCGCAACGCGCCCCACTCGCCGGCGAGGTTGTCCTCGAGCCAGGCGCGCACCTCTGCACGGAAGGCCGCGTCCTCGGCGCTCTCGGTCAGGTCCACGGCCTCACCATACCAAGCAAATGCTTGGTAGGCTGCCGGTCATGGCTGCTGACACGATCCCTGCACTCTTGCGGGAGGCGGCGGAGAGGTACGGCGACAAGCCGGCCTACGTGGAGGGTGACACCACCCTGACCTTCGCCGACCTGCTCGCACGGGTGCGCGAGCTCGCCGGCCGGCTGGTCGGTCACGGACTCGCGCCGCAGGAGCGGGTGGTCATCTGGGGCCCCAACAGCATCGAGTGGGTGATCGCGGCGCTCGCGACGACGTACGCCGGCGCCACCCTGGTCCCGGCCAACTCGCGCTACACCGCTCACGAGGTCGCCGACCTGGTCGACCGCACCGCGGCGACCACCGTGCTGGTGCACGACGGCTTCCTCGGCAAGTCCCAGATCGCCGACCTGCGCGCCGCCAGCCGTCTCGAGACCGTGCGCGCGATGGGCAACCTCGCACGTCTCTCGTTGGACCACCGGGGAGGGGAGCGCCACGTCCGGGAGGTCGCGGCCGACGAGGTCGAGGCGCGCGCCGACGCGGTCCTGCCGGACGACGTCGCCGACATCCTCTTCACCTCCGGCACGACCGGACGCGCCAAGGGCGCGATGAGCGCCCACCGGCAGACGATCGGCGTGGCGCGGGCCTGGGCGGAGCTCGGCGGCGTGACCGCCGACGACCGCTACCTCGTGGTCAACCCGTTCTTCCACTCGTTCGGCTACAAGATCGGCATCGTGGTCGGCCTGCTGACCGGCGCGACGCTCTACCCGGTGGCGACGTTCGACGTCGACCGCACGATGGAGCTGATCGAGCGGGAGCGGATCACGCTGCTGCCCGGAGCGCCGACGATCTACCAGTCGCTGCTCACCGCTCCCGGCCGCGCCTCGCGCGACCTCTCCAGCCTCCGGCTCGCGGTGACCGGCGCGGCGGTCGTGCCGGTCGTCCTGATCGAGCGGATGCGTGAGGAGCTCGGCATCGACCAGGTCGTGACCGCGTTCGGCATGACCGAGGCCGTCGTCGTCACCATGTGCCGCGACGGGGACCCCGCCGAGCTGGTCGCGACGACCTGCGGCCGCGCGATCCCCGGGATGGAGACGCGCATCGGCGACGGCGGCGAGCTGCTGGTGCGCGGTGATTACGTGATGCTCGGCTACCTCGACGATCCCGAGGCCACCGCCGAGGCGATCGACTCCGACGGCTGGCTGCACACCGGCGACATCGGCGAGCTGGACGAGGCCGGCAACCTTCGGATCACCGACCGCCTCAAGGACATGTACATCTCAGGCGGCTTCAACGTCTATCCCGCCGAGGTCGAGCAGGCGCTGATGCGGCTCGACGGCGTCGACGACGTCGCGGTCGTCGGTGTGCCCGACGAGCGGATGGGCGAGGTGGGCAAGGCGTTCGTCGTCGGTACGGCGACCGCGGACGAGGTGGTCGCGTTCGCGAAGGAGCGGCTCGCCAACTTCAAGGTGCCGCGACACGTCGAGCACATCGACGTGCTGCCGCGGAACCTGTCCGGCAAGGTACTGAAGACGGAGCTGCGCAGTGGATCTTGACCTGACCGATTCCGAGCGCGCCTTCCAGCAGGAGGCGCGGGAGTGGCTGGCCGCCAACGTGCCGGCAGAGCCGCTGCCCTCGCTCGACACCCCGGAGGGCTTCGTGCTCCACCAGGAGTGGGAGGCGAGGCTGGCCGCGGCGCGCTGGTCGGTCGTGTCGTGGCCCGAGGACTACCACGGCCGCGGCGCGTCACTGGTCGAGTGGGTGCTGTTCGAGGAGGAGTACTACCGCGCCGACGCTCCGCTGCGGGTCGGCCAGAACGGGATCTTCCTGCTCTCCCCGATCCTGTTCGAGCACGGCACCACGGAGCAGCAGGACCGCTTCCTCCCGTCGATGGCGACCGGGGAGAAGGTGTGGGCGCAGTGCTGGTCGGAGCCCGAGGCCGGCTCCGACCTGGCGTCCCTGAAGTCGACAGCGCGTCGCGACGACGAGCGCGGCGGCTGGGTCCTGAACGGTCAGAAGACGTGGTCGTCGCGCGCCGCGCTCGCGCACTGGGGCTTCGGCCTGTTCCGCTCCGACCCGGAGGCGGAGCGGCACCGCGGTCTGACCTACTTCCTCTTCCCGCTCGACGCCGACGGCGTCACGGTCCGCCCGATCGCGCAGCTCGACGGCGAGGCGGGGTTCGCCGAGGTCTTCTTCGACGACGTTTTCGTGCCCGACTCCGACGTGCTCGGCGCGCCCGGCGACGGGTGGCGGGTCGCGATGAGCACCGCGGGCAACGAGCGCGGACTCTCGCTGCGCTCGCCCGGCCGCTTCACGGCCGCCGCCGACAGGCTGCTCGACCTCTACGCCACCACCGCCGACGGTCCCGATCGCGAAGCCTCCACGACCGGAGTCGTCGACGCCTGGATCCGCGCCGAGGCCTACCGCCTCTACACGTGGGGCACCGTCTCCACGCTCGTCGACGGCGGCGACATCGGGCCCGCGGGCTCCGTGAACAAGGTCTGGTGGTCCGAGCTGGATGTCGCCCTCCACGAGACGGCGCTCGCGCTCCTCGGCGAGGCGGCCACCGAGGAGTCACGCTGGCTCGACGGCTATCTCTTCTCGCTGTCCGGCCCGATCTACGCGGGCACCAACGAGATCCAGCGCAACATCGTCGCCGAGCGCATCCTCGGCCTGCCCCGCGAGCCGAAGGGAGCCGGTCGATGAAGTTCGTCCTCGACGAGGAGCAGGTCGCGCTCCGCGACGCGCTCGACGGGTTGGTCGCGGGCAACCGCACGGCACCGGACCTGTGGAAGCGCCTCGACGAGATGGGGATCAACGACCTCGCCGTCGACGCCTCCCCGGTCGAGGTCGCGGTCGCGTTCGAGGTGCTCGGCAGGTACGCCGTCCCGGATGCGGTCGCGTCGACGGCGGGTGTCCCCGACGACGTCGAGCTCGCCACCGTCGCCACCGCCGCCTACCTCCTGGGCGCCGGCGAGCGGGTGCTGGCCGACTCGGTCGCCTACGCGAAGCAGCGCCGCCAGTTCGGGCGCGAGATCGGCTCCTACCAGGCGATCAAGCACCGCCTGGCCGACGTACGGATCGCTCTCGACTTCGCCCGGCCGCTCGTCTACGGCGCGGCCCTGGACATGAGCCCGCGCAGCGTCTCGGCCGCCAAGGTCAGCGCCGGCGACGCGGCGTACCTCGCCTCCCGCACGGGCCTCCAGGTCCACGGCGCCATCGGCTACACCCAGGAGCTCGAGCTGAGCGCCTGGTTCACCGCGATCCGCGAGCTCCAGTCGGCCTACGGCACCGCGGCCCAGCACCGCCGGCGCATCCTCGACTCCCTCCTCGCGGAGAGGCAGGGCTGATGGAGTTCGCCCTGAGCGAGGAGCAGGCCGAGCTCGCCTCGATCGTCCGCGCGGTCCTCGCCAAGCAGGCCGACCCGGCGGCGGTGCGTGCCGCGATCGCCGCTCCCCTGGGCTACGACGAGGCGCTCTGGGCCACGCTGTGCGAGCAGGTCGGGGTGGCTGCGCTCGCGATCCCCGAGGAGCACGACGGTGCCGGGGCGACGTTCTTCGAGACGGCTGTCGTCCTCGAGGAGCTGGGCCGGTCGCTCGCCCCGTCGCCGCTGCTGGCGACGGCCGTCGCGACGGCGGCCCTGCGGGCCGGCGGCACCGACGACGCCAAGGGCCGGCTGCTCCCTCGCATCGCGGCGGGCGAGGTGGCCACGGTCGCGCTCGAGCCCGACCAGCCGGTGCTGGACGCGGACCGGGCAGCGATCGTGCTGGCCGTCGTCGGCGACGACCTGGTCGAAGTGACGGACCCAGGCGCCACGTGGACGGAGTCGGTGGACCAGACGATCCGCGTCGGCCGACTCGCGTCGACCGACGGCGAGGTGATCGGCAGCGGATCCGCAGCGCGCGCCGCCATCCACCTCGTGTCGACGGTCGGCACCAGCGCCCTCGCGGTCGGCCTGTGCGACCGCGCGCTGCGGATGACCGTCGACTACAGCAAGGAGCGCGTCCAGTTCGGCCGGCCGATCGGATCCTTCCAGGCCCTGAAGCACCGGATGGCCGAGATGCTGGTGCGGCTCGAGCTCGCCCGGTCGGCGACCTGGGCCGCCGCCTACGCCGTCAGCCGCGGCACCGAGGACGCGGCCGACCTCGCGCGGGCCGCGGCGTCGTACGCCCTCGACGCGGCGAGCGACCTCGCCGGCGAGTGCGTCCAGCTCCACGGCGGCATCGCGATCACCTGGGAGCACGACGCCCAGCTGGTGTTCAAGCGCGCGCACGCGCTGGCACACATGGCCGGACCGCCGCACGTCCAGCGCGCGGCGGTCCGGTTGTAGCTCGATCAGCGGCTGCTCAGTGGATGAGCCGCTTGGTCGCCCGCGGCAGCGGGGCGGCGAGCAGCAGCTTGGGCCGGCTGCCGATCGTGCGCCGCGAGGTCACGGCCCAGATGATGCCGGTGTTCTTCTTCCGGCCCTTCTTCAGCAGCCAGGGGCCACCGCTGGCGCCACCGGTCATCGGGCAGCGCATGATCGCGTCCTGCGTGCGACCGCGACGCTTGGTCGGGCCGTCGCAGCGCTTGGCCACCTGGCCGTTGTAGCGCGGGCCCTCGGCCGGCCAGCCCCAGATGCGCACACCGCGCTGCCGCTGGTTCGCACCGAGCTTGACCCGGTTGGCGCCGGTCACCCGGGCCAGCTTGCGACCGTTGCGCTTCTGGAACTGGATGACCGCCTGGTCGTAGCGGAACTTGCCGTCGTTGATCCAGCCGTTGAAAGCCCAGACGCGGCTGTAGGCCCACTTGCCGTAAGGCGCGCGACGCTTGTGGTACTTCGGCACGAAGAGGAAGTTGTCGAACCAGCCCTGGCCGCCCGGACCGCTGTTGACGCAGTGGCCGGCGGTGATCACCTGGTTGCCGCGGCGTGACTTGACCGTCGCGGCCGAGCAGACTGCGCCGCCCTGGTTGGTGGTGAAGAACAGCTTGCCCGCCGTCTTCGGCACGGGCACACGCCCACGCGCGGCCGGCACGGCCCCGGCCGGCTCGACCGAGGCGTCGACCTCGGGAAGGAGACCCAGCACCTCCTCGATCGGTCGCGCGGCGGCCATCCGCTCCGGGGTCCAGTAGTCGAGGACCGCTCGCTTGCTGGTCTGCGGGCCGACGGCGCCGGCGTACGACGAGACGTCGTCGTCAGCGGACTCCGCGACGAGGGCGGTGGTGGCGGGCGCGGTGGCGCCTCCGTTGGCGGGGATGCTTCCAGTACCAGCGACCAGCGCCAGGCCGGTAACCAGTACGACGCCGAGTCGGCGTACGGGTGTCATCGTCGGGTCCTCCCAGATCGTGGGCTCACAGTGCAGCGGACACTACCCCCGTGCAACGCGTGGAAACGCGCCGGGTGACGGGGGGCGAGACCCGCAATCTGACAGCGTGTCGCACTCAGCCGGAGTCAGCCGTCCGTGGTGCGGTAGCGACCGCGGAAGTAGAGCAGGGGCTCCTTCGCGTCGCCGGGCGCCGTCTCCAGGTGCTGGACACGACCGATGACGACGTAGTGGTCGCCCGCCTCGTGGACCGACTGGATGGTGCAGTCGAGGTGGGCGAGGGTGCCGTCGATGACCGGCGACCCGGTCGCGACGGCCGGGTGCCAGTCGATGCCGGCGAACTTGTCGACCCCCTTGGTCGCCATCTGGGCCGACACGTGCTCCTGGTCCGCCGCGAGCACGTTGACCGCGAACCGCCCGGACCGCTGGATCAGGGGCCAGGCCCGCGACGTCTTCGCGGGCACGAACATCACCAGGGGCGGCTCGAGCGAGACGCTCGAGAACGACTGGCAGGTCATGCCGACCGGGGCGTCGCCGCTGATCGTGGTGATGACCGTGATCCCGGACGCGAAGGTGCCGAGCACGTCGCGGAACCGCCGCGCCGCCGCCTGCGCCTCCGGGTCGTCGTGGACCGGTACGTCCTCGCCGGGGCGGAACTCGAAGTCGACGTCGGCGTCGCCGAGGTAGTCGCCGATGAGCGCGGGATGGGGCCAGGTGTCGCGCGCGTCGGGGCTCATGCCCTCGGGGATGTCGGAGTCAGCCACCCGATGCACGCTAGCCGCCCTGACCGCCGCCGAAGTCGTGGCCCCAGTAGGACACGGCGGTGGACTCCCGCGCGACCCACCTGCTGTCGTCGACGCGCAGGCCCTCGGTGCCGAACTCGACGTCGAAGCCACCGGGCGACTTCACGTAGAACGAGATCATCTCGTCGTTCATGTGCCGGCCCAGCGTCGCGGACAGTGGCGCCTTGTGCTTGCGGACCCGTTCGAGGGCGCGGCCGACGTGGTCGAGCTCGTCGACCTCGAGCATGATGTGGACGCACTTGCTCGGGTTGGGCATCGGCAGGAACGCCAGCGAGTGGTGCCGCGGGTTCACGCCGAGGAAGCGCAGCCAGACCTTCGAGCCGGGCTCCTTGCCGACGAACTCCCCGGGCATGCTCATCGAGTCGCGCAGGCGGAATCCGAGCACCTCGGTGTAGAACCGCAGCGCCTCGACGTCGTCGAGCACGGGCAGCACCACGTGGCCCATCCCCTGGTCCGCGGTGACGAAGCGGGCGGCGTACGGCGTGACGACGGGCCGTGACTCGTAGGTGATGCCGTGGAACAGCTCGAAGACGTTGTCCCAGGGGTCGGAGAACCGGACCAGCTCCTGGACCCGGCGCTCGTCGAGCTCCTCGCGGGTGCCCTCCTCGAAGTCGACGCCCGCCTTCTGGAGGTGCTCGCGCGCCTCCTGGAGAGCGGCGTGGTCGGCGACCTCCCAACCGACGCACGCCATCTGGTCGACGTCGGCGGGGAACACCACGAGTCGCGCGGAGACCTCGTCGATCCGCCAGTACTGGTGGTCGGGGTTGGGGCCCCTGCCCTCGGCCAGGCCGAGGACCTTGCCGGCGAACGTGCGCCACGCGTCGAGGTCGGTGCTCGCGACGCGGACGTAGCCCATGGACTTGATGTCGATCGTCATCGCCCCTCCGGTGATCGAGCCTGTCGAGATTCCTTGTGCGCCGCCAGGAACGAGGTGCAGACGCTTGCGAACTCCTCCGCGGCCTCGATCTGCGCCCAGTGGCCGCAGTTCGGGAACACGTGCAGCTGCGCCCGCGGGATCTGCTTCAGCGCGACGAGCGCGCCGTCGAGCGGGTTGACCCGGTCCTCGCGTCCCCACGTCAGCAGGGTGTGCTTGCGGATCGCGTGCACCTCCCGCCAGAGCATGCCGTCCTCGGCCCACTCGGGGTTCCAGAACGAGGCGCCCATCGAGCGCATGGCCTCCAGCGATCCCGGCGCGGTGGCGTCGGCGAACCGCTCCTCGACCAGCTCGTCGGTCACCAGCTCCTGGTTGACGACCATGGTCGAGATGAACGCGCGAAGCCGCTCACGGCTGGGGTCCATGCTGAAGTCCATCAGCCGCTGGACGCCCTCCGTCGGGTCGGCGTGGAACAGGTTGAGCGAAAGGCCGCCGGGGCCCATCAGCACCAGCCGGCCCACCCGGTCGGGGTAGGACAGGGCGAACCGGGTCGCCGTGCCGCCGCCGAGCGAGTTGCCGAGCAGGTGCACGCGGTCGATCTGGAGCTCGTCGAGGAACTTGACGAGGTAGTCGGAGGAGTGCCGGAAGTAGTTCGACGCGACCGGCGGCTTGTCGGACTGTCCGAAGCCCGGCTGGTCGACCAGCAGCGTCCGGAAGCTCCCGGCGAAACGCGGCAGCGCGCTGCCGAAGTTGCTCCACGCCGAGGCACCCGGGCCGCCTCCGTGCAGCATCACGAACGGCAGGCCGCCCCCGACGTCGGCTCTCGGCTCACCAGCCTCGTAGTAGTTGAGGGTGATGTCACCGGCCTTCGCGGAGCGCCGTACGTCTTCCTTCTCGAACACTCAGTACATCCCCGGGTCGACCTTGTGCCCGAACTGCTGGGCGCCGTACATCTGGAGTGCGCGCTCGGGGTCGTTGGCCGCGTGGACCCGGCCCGCGTGCGCGTCGCGCCAGGCGCGCTGGAGGTAGGTGCCCTCCGCCAGCGCGCGGCCACCGGAGGCCTCGAACAGGGCGTCGATCGCCTCGATGGCGCGGGCCGTGCCCAGCACCTGGTCGCGGCGGACCCGCAGCCGGAGCTCGAGCGGGATCTGCTCGCCGCGCGCGACGTGGGCCTGCTCCTCGCGGATGTTGGCCATCAGCAGCGCCCATGCAGCGTCGATCTCCGACGAGGAGCGGGCGATGCGCACGGCTGCGAACGGGTCGAGCGACGCCTTCTCACCGAGGTAGGCGGCACGCACCCGCTTCTGCTGCATCTCCACGTGCTCGGCGTACGCGCCCTTGGCCATGCCGATGATCGGCGTGGCGATGGTGCTGGTGAAGATCGAGTGGAACGGCAGCTTGTAGAGGTCACTGTCGTTGACGGCCTGGCCGGGGCCCTTGCACTGTCCCGTCTCCCCCATCGACAGCGTGAACGCCTCGGGGATGAACGTCTCCTCGACGACGATGTCGTTGGAGCCGGTGCCGCGCAGTCCGACGACGTTCCAGACGTCGACGACCTGGTACTTCTCCCGCGGCACCATGAACGTGCGGAAGTCGACGACCTGGCCGTCCTCGTTGAAGACGAGGCCGCCGAGGAGCACCCAGCTGCAGTGGTCGCAGCCGGAGGAGAAGCTCCACTTGCCGGACAGCTTGAAGCCGCCCTCGGTCACGACCGCCTTGCCGGTCGGCGCGTACGACGAGGAGAGGCGCACGCTGGTGTCGGAGCCCCACACCGCCTGCTGCGCCTCGTCGTCGAACAGCGCGACCTGCCACGGGTGCACGCCGACGACGCTCGACACCCAGCCGGTCGAGCCGTCGGCCGAGGCGATGTCGCGGACCGCCGTGTAGAACGCGACCGGGTCGGCCTCGAGGCCGTCGAAGCGACGCGGCTGGAGGAGGCGGAAGAACCCGGTCTCCTCGAGCTCCTTGATGGAGGCGTCGGGCACGACGCGGAGCCGCTCGCCCTCGTCCGCGCGCTCGCGGAAGGTGGGGAGCAGGTCACGTACGCCGTCGAGGACGGCCTGCACCTCCGGCGCGAAAGCCTGGTTCATCGGGAGCTCCTGTCTGCAAGGTGGGCCTGCACGCCGACCATACTAGAACACGTTCTAGAAATGGAGAAGCCGGGCGGCTCGCCGGTCGAGGTGGCGGTTCTGCGGCCGGTTCCGGCCACTGCCGTTGACGCCGGTGTGACGGCGGTCATAACGTCGCTGCGCCCACCCCCTGAATCGTTTCACTTCCTCGGAAGGGACCCTCGTGCCACTCCCTCGTCGCGCGCCCCGCCGCGCGCTCGCTGCGTCGACGGCATGCCTCCTCGGCGTGTCCCTGGCCGGTCTCGTGCCGCCTCCGGCGGGTGCCGTCGCCGCCGCCACCGCACCCCAACCGGCGCCCACCGCGCTCCGCGTCGGCGCCCTGCAGGACCCGCTCGGCATCAGCGACACCACCCCGACCCTCCACTGGGAGGTCGACCAGTCGGTCACCCGCCAGGTCGCCTACCAGGTGCGTGTCGCCTCGTCGTCCGAGCGCCTCGCCTCCCCCGACCTCTGGGACTCCGGGAAGGTGCTCTCGAGCGCGCTCTCGACGACGTACGCCGGCAGCCAGCTCGACTCCCGCGACCGGGCCGTGTGGCAGGTCCGCGTGTGGGACGGCCCGGGTCGTGCCGGGGCGTGGAGCGAGCCGGGCCGGTTCGAGATCGGCCTGCTCAGCCCCGCCGACTGGGAGGCCGACTGGATCACGCACCCGGAGTGGGTGGAGCCGCTCCACCAGGACGTCGCCCTCAGCGCACCGACCACGGCGCAGTACGTCCGCGTGACGGTCACTGACCTGGGTCGCCCGGAGGAACCGCTCGACGACCCGGGCTGGCGCCCGCGCCTCGAGCTCGGCGAGATCGCGCTCCGCAACGGCGGTGACCCCGAGAACCTGGTCACGGGTGCGACCGTCACCGCCTCGGAGAACAAGAACCAGACCGGTGTGTGGCACCCGTCCTTCGTGGTGGACGGCAAGCTCACCACCGCCAACGCGCCGCGGGGCTACCGGAGCACCTACCACCCCGAGACCGACGTCCAGGACAAGCCGATCGTCCTCACGATCAAGCTCCCCGAGGCACGGACGTTCGACACGGTCGAGCTGTACTCGCTGTGGGACAGCCCGGGCCGCTACGGCACCACGCCGAACTATCCGCGCGACGTCACGATCTCGACGTCGGCCGACGGCACGACGTACACCAACGTGGGCAGCGCGAAGAAGCTGCCGGCGATCTCCACCGTGCACGAGGCGCCCGACGCCCTCCCGGTCTTCGCGACCGACTTCGAGGCCGCGGACGTCGAGTCCGCGCGGCTCTACGTCACCGGTCTCGGCGCCTACAACGCCAGCATCAACGGCACGCCCGTGTCGGACGACCTCCTCGAGCCGGCGAACACGTTCCACGCCAAGCGCGTGCCCTACGCGACGTACGACGTGACCTCGTTGCTGGCCGAGGGTGACAACAGTCTCGGCGTGGAGGTGGGCAACGGCATCTTCAACGTGTTCAACGTGCCCGGCGCCGCCACCCGCTACGTGAAGACCGCCAGCGGCCACGGCGCACCGCGGGTGATGGGCCAGCTGGAGATCACCCACAGCGACGGCACCACCACCACGGTCGCCACCGACGCCGGTGACGACTCCGCCTGGCGCACGACGCTGGGCGAGGTCACCTTCACGAACTGGTACGGCGGCGAGGACGTCGACGCCCGCCGCCACATCGACGGGTGGGACGAGCCCGGCACCGACCGGTCCGGGTGGACGAGCCCGGTCGCGTCGCGCGCACCGCGACAGACGACCGAGCTGGTCGGCCGGACGCAGCCGCCCATCCGCCAGGTCGACGAGCTCGAGACCACCGTGCGGCAGCTCGAGAACGGCGACCAGCTCTACGACTTCGGCGTGAACTTCGCAGGCTGGCAGCAGCTCACGACGTCGGGCCCCGCCGGGACAACGATCACGATGCGACCGGCCGAGCAGCTGAACGCCGACGGCACCGTCAAGCAGGCGAGCTCGGGCAACAACCGGTACGACACCTTCATCCTCGCCGGCACCGGCGAGGAGACCTACACGCCGCGGTTCCGCTACCACGGCATGCGCTACCTCCAGGTGAGCGGACTCACCGATCCCGGCGCCACGACGGTGAAGGGCCTGGTGCTGCGCACCGACAACGAGGACGTCGGCGAGTTCGAGTCGTCCGACCCCATGCTCAACGACATCCACACGATCATCGACCGCTCGGTCCAGAGCAACATGTACTCGGTGCTGACCGACTGCCCGCACCGCGAGAAGCTCGGCTGGCTCGACCAGACCAACCTGAACTTCGACACCGTCGCCCGCGGCTACGACATGCAGGCGCAGTACCGCAAGCTGCTCCAGGACGTCGCGGACTCCCAGCAGCCCAACGGGCTGATCCCCACCACGGCGCCGGAGGACTCGCTGTTCGCGGGCGCGTTCCGCCACGACGCCAACTGGGGCGCGACCATCGCGGTCTCCGCGTGGCAGGCCTACACGGAGTACGGCGACGTCGAGCCGTTGCGCGACTTCTGGCCCAACATGGTCAGCTACCAGCAGTTCCTGACCGCGCAGGCCAACGAGCTCGTGCTCGGCGGCGGCCTCAACGACTGGGCCACCCCGGAGGAGTCGCGGAACCAGGCGCCTGCCGCCCTCGTCCAGACCTACGCGTTCCACAAGATCACGCGCACGATGGCCGACATCGCCGAGGTGCTGGGCCGGCCCGCCCAGGTCCGGACCTACCGGCAGAAGGCCGCACAGATCGCCGACGCGTTCCGCGGCGCCTTCTACAACGCGAGCACGGCCGTGTGGGGCGTGGGCAACCAGGCGAGCCTCGCCCTGGCGCTGGACGAGGGCCTGGTGCCCGACGACCTCCGCCCGGCCGCGGTCGACGCCCTCCTGGCGCGCATCGAGGCCGACGGCAACCAGTTCATGGTCGGCGAGGTCGGGCTGTACGCGCTGCTGCGCGTCCTCGCAGCCGAGGGACGGCACGACCTGGTCCACGACCTCGCCGTGCGTCCGACCGGCAACAGCTATGCCAAGTTCGTCAACCAGGGCTCCACGTCGTTGCCGGAGCACTGGTCCGGAGCCGGCGGCACCGGTTCCCAGAACCACTACATGATGGGGATGCTCGAGGGCTGGCTGAACGGCAACCTGGCCGGTCTCCGGCAGGCGCCGGGCTCCGTCGCCTACGAGCACGTGCTGGTCGAGCCGGCGGTCGTGGAGGGCGTCGACAGCGCGAGCACCTCCTACGACTCGGTCCGCGGGACCATCGCGGTCTCGTGGCAGCGCGCGGACGAGGTGCTGACGATGTCGGTGGAGGTCCCCGGCAACACCACCGCGACGGTGCGGGTGCCGAACGCGGAGGACGGCTCCGCGGCGTACGGTCCGCGCGGCGCCACCCTGGTGCCCAGCCAGGTGGAGGGCTACACCGAGTTCGAGGTCGGCCCCGGCACCTGGGAGTTCGGATCGGGCGGCGAGGCACCGAGCTGGACGACGAAGGTCTCCCTCGCCGGGGACCCGGTGCCGTACGGCGCCGGCGGCGACCTCGAGGTCAGCGTGACCGATGCCGAGGGCGTGCCGGTCGACGCCGGCACGGTCACCGTGACCGGGCTCGGCGCCGCGCAGACCGCCGCGATCGGCGACGGCGTGGCCACGGTCCGTGTGCCCTCCCGGCTCCAGCCCGGCTCCTACACCGCCTCGCTCGCCTACAGCGGCGAGGGCCGGTTCGAGTCCGGCGCGGGGACGGCGACCGTGCAGGTGGAGAAGGCACGCGTCGCCCCACGCACGACGGTCGTCACCCGCCCGACCGCCACCAGGCCGGGGAAGGTACGGGTCACGCTGCCGTCGACCACCGGCACGCGCGGCGACGCCCGCGCGGCCACCGGCAAGGTGCGGCTGGTGCTGACCAAGGCGGGTAGGAAGGTCGTGCGGTCCGCGATCGCCAGGGACGGCGCCGCCGTGGTCGAGGTGCCCTCCCTCACGGCGGGGACGTGGGTCCTGAAGGTCGCCTACGCCGGTGACGACCGCTACCGCGTGGTGCGGCTCACCCGGACCGGACAGGTGACGGTCGAGCGGTGAGAGCGCGAGGGCCGTGCTCCCGACGACGCGCTGCGGCGCCGGGTCGGGAGCACGGCCCTCGTTGCTACTCGCTAGTCCTGTCGCGCCTTGAGCTGGAGCGCGATGTCGATGAGCTGGTCCTCCTGGCCGCCGATGAGCTTGCGCTTGCCCGCCTCGAGGAGGATCTCGGCGCCGGACACGCCGAAGCGCTCGGCCGCGTTGTCCGCGTGCTTGAGGAAGCTGGAGTAGACGCCGGCGTAGCCCATCATGAGCGTCATGCGGTCGAGCCGACACTCCTCCGGCATGGCCGGCTTGATGACCTCCTCCGAGGCGTCGATCAGCTTCATGAAGTCGACCCTGGTCGTCCAGCCGAGCGAGTCGGCGACGCCGACGAAGGCCTCCAGCGGCGTGTTGCCCGCGCCGGCGCCGAAGCGGCGGACCGAGCCGTCGATCTGCGTCGCGCCGGCCCGCGCGGCGATGACCGTGTTGGCCACCCCGAGGCCGCGGTTCTCGTGGCCGTGGAAGCCCACGTCCGCCTGGTCGCCGATCTCGGCGACGACGGCGGCCACACGGTCACCCGTCTCCTCCATGACCAGGGCGCCCGCGGAGTCGACCACGTAGACGCACTGGCAGCCGGCGTCGACCATGATCCGCGCCTGCTTCGCCAGCACCTCGGGTGTCTGCGTGTGGGCCATCATCAGGAACCCGACGGTCTCGAGGCCCAGCTCGCGGCACAACCCGAAGTGCTGGATGGCGACGTCGGCCTCGGTGCAGTGGGTGGCGATCCGGCAGATCTGGCCGCCGTTGTCCTGGGCCGCCCGGATGTCGTCCTTGGTGCCGAGGCCGGGGAGCATCAGGAACGCGATCTTGGCGCGCTGCGCGGTCTTGGCCGCGATCGAGATGAGCTCCTGCTCGGGAGTCTTCGAGAAGCCGTAGTTGAAGCTCGAGCCGCCCAGCCCGTCGCCGTGGGTCACCTCGATGACGGGGATGCCGGACTCGTCGAGCGCGCGCACGATGTCCTCCACCTCCTGCGCCGTGAACTGGTGCCGCTTGTGGTGCGACCCGTCGCGGAGGCAGGTGTCGGTCAGCCGGAGGTCGAGCTCGCCCCACGGCTCGTCGCCGTGGGCGCCGGACCAGGTGCGAGTCAGGGTGTTGATGTCGGTCATCTCAGGCCTTCCCGAGGATCGAGCGGGCGATGTTCTGACCGACCTGCGTCGCCGCGGCGGTCATGATGTCGAGGTTCCCGGAGTACGGCGGCAGGTAGTCGCCCGCGCCCTCGACCTCGACGAAGATCGACACCCGGCGCATGCCCCGGGTGAAGTCGGACGGGCCGTCGAACTGCGGGTCCTGGAGCAGGCGGTAGCCGGGCACGTACTCCTGGACGGCCGCCTCCATCCGGTGCACCGACTCGGCGATCGCGTCGGTGTCGGCGTCAGGGTCGACGGCGCAGAAGATCGTGTCGCGCATGATCATCGGCGGCTCCGCCGGGTTGAGGATGATGATCGCCTTGCCCCGCTCCGCCCTGCCGATCGTCTCGATACCGGCCGACGTGGTGCGCGTGAACTCATCGATGTTGGCACGCGTGCCCGGGCCGGCACTCACCGACGACACGGAGGCGACGATCTCGGCGTACGACACCGGGGTGACCCGCGAGACCGCCGCGACCATCGGGATCGTGGCCTGGCCGCCGCAGGTGATCATGTTGACGTTGGGCGCGGCCACGTGCTCCTCGCCGTTGACCGGCGGGATCACCGCGGGCCCCACCGCGGCCGGGGTCAGGTCGATCGCACGGATGCCGGCCTCGGCGTACCGGGGGGCGTACTCGCGGTGGACGTAGGCCGAGGTCGCCTCGAAGAGGAGGTCGGGCAGCTGGTCCTGCTTGAGCAGCCAGTCGACGCCCTCGTGGCTGGCCTCCAGGCCCTTGTCGGAGGCGATCCGCAGGCCCTCGCTCGCCGGGTCGACGCCGATCATCCAGCGTGGCTCGATGACGTCGCTGCGGAGCAGCTTGTAGAGCAGGTCGGTGCCGATGTTGCCCGGACCGACGATCGCGGCGGTGAGCTTGCTCATTTCACTCCTTGAAGGTGGCGACCAGCGGCGCGAAACCGCTGATGGACGCCTCGACGCGGTCTCCCGCGGCGAAGGGGACGAACGGGCCCAGGGCCCCGGACAGGATCAGGTGGCCGGCGCGCAGCGGGTCGCCGAAGCGGAACGCCTGCACGGCCAGCCAGCGCAGCGCCTCGAGCGGGTCGCCGAGGCAGGCGGCGCCGTTGCCGGCGGAGCGCTCCTCGCCGTTGATCGTGAGCGACATGACCACCTCGCGCGGCTCGAGATCGTCGAGCTTGCGGCCGTCGCTGCCGACGACGAACAGGCCGCTAGAGGCGTTGTCGGCCACGGTGTCGGTGAAGCCGATGTCCCACTCCGCGATCCGGGAGTCGACAATTTCCAGCGCCGGGAGCGCGACGTCGACGGCCGCGCGCACCGCGTCGAGGGTGATCTCGTCCTCGGTGGCCGGCGCGACGTCGGCGGCGAGCCGGAAGGCGACCTCCGCCTCGACCCGCGGCTGCACGAGGGTGGCCATCGAGATCGGGTCGTCGTCGCTGACGTCCATGTCGCTCAGCAGGTATCCGAAGTCGGGCTGGTCGACGCCCAGCTGCCACTGGACCGCCTCCGACGTGGCGCCGATCTTCCGGCCGACGACGGAGACCCCGCCGCTCAGCCGGGCCTGCACGAGTCCCTGCTGCACGGCGTACGCCGCGGGGAGGTCGTCGGTGCCGATGAGGTCGCGGACGGGCGGGCACGGGACCCGCGTCTGCTGGGCGAGCGCGAGGCGGTCGACTGCGGCCGCGACGGCGTCCTGGGAGGTCACGGGGCAATACTAGAACCTGTTACAGTTTGGCGCCATGACGACCCCTTCTCGCGTCGCCTCCGCCGACCTCCCGACCGAGGTCGACGTCGTCGTGGTCGGCGCCGGCGGAGCCGGCATGAGCGCGGCGCTCGCGGCCGGGCGCCGCGGCCTCGACACGATCCTCGTCGAGAAGAGCGGCTACTTCGGCGGCTCGACGGCGCGCAGCGGCGGCGGGGTCTGGATCCCCGGCAACTACGCGCTCAAGGAGGCCGGGCAGGACGACCCCGGCGACATCGACCGCGCCAAGACCTACCTCGACGCCATCGTCGGCGACGTCGTGCCGAAGGTGCGCCGCGACGCCTACCTCGAGCGCGGCCCCGAGGTCATGGACTTCGTCCGCGACAACACCCCGGTCCGCTTCCGCTGGGTGCCGGAGTACGCCGACTACCTGCCGGAGCAGCCCGGCGGCCGCCCTCGCGGACGCAGCGTCGAGCCGGTGCCGATGGACGCGCGCTTCCTCGGCGACGAGCTCGACAGGCTGCACCCGCCGTACACGAAGGCACCGGCCAACCTGATCGTCACCCAGGCCGACTACCGCAAGCTCAACCTCGGTCTGCGCACCATCCATGGGCCGGTCACGATGCTCGTGGTGATGGTCCGGCGGCTGCTGGCGATCGCGACCGGCAAGAAGATGTACGCAATGGGCAACGCGATCGCGATCGGCCTCCGCAAGGGGCTCGCCGACGCCGGCGTACCGGTTCACTACGAGACCGAGCTGCGCGACCTGCTCGTCGAGGACGCTCGGGTGGTGGGCGTCGTCGTGGAGCAGGGCGGCACCCGGCGCGAGGTGCGCGCGCGGCGTGGCGTCATCCTCGGGTCGGGCGGGTTCGAGCACAACCAGGAGCTGCGGGAGAAGTTCCTCCCCCAGCCGACGACGACCGAGTGGTCGACGGGCGCGGTCTCCAACACCGGCGGCGGGTTGCTCGCCGGCACCGCGGTCGGCGCGGCGACCGACCTGCTCGACGACGCCTGGTGGGGTCCGACGATCCCGCTCCCGGGGCGTGCCTGGTTCTGCCTCGCCGAGCGCAACCTGCCCGGCTCGATCATCGTCAACCAGGCCGGGCGCCGCTTCATGAACGAGGCGCTCCCCTACGTCGAGGCGACGCACGAGATCTACAAGGGCGAGGCGACGGGCGTGCCGCACGTGCCGTCCTACATGGTCTTCGACCAGACCTACCGCAACCGCTACCTGTTCGCCGGCGTCGCCGGCAGGCAGCCGTTCCCCGGCCGTTGGTACAAGGAGGGCGTGGTGACCCGCGCCGACTCGCTCGCCGAGCTCGCGGAGAAGGTCGGGCTCCCCGCCGACGCGCTCACGGAGACCGTGACGCGGTTCAACGGGTTCGCGCGCAGCGGCGTCGACGAGGACTTCCACCGCGGCGAGAGCGCCTACGACAAGTACTACTCCGACCCCAAGGTCAAGCCGAACTGCTCCCTCGCACCGATCGAGAAGGGGCCGTTCTACGCCGTGAAGATCGTCCCGGGCGACCTCGGCACCAAGGGCGGGCTGGTCACCGACGAGCAGGCCCGTGTGCTGCGCGAGGACGGGTCCGTCATCGCCGGCCTGTACGCCGCCGGCAACGTCTCCGCCGCCGTCATGGGGAACACCTACCCCGGCCCCGGCGGCACCATCGGCCCCGCGCTCGTCTTCGGCTACCTCGCCGCCGAGCACATCGCGGGCGCCGGTGGTTGAGGTGCGAGGAGCGCTACCGACGAGCCTCGAAACCTCCGGCCCCAAGGAGAACTGAAATGCCCATCGACCCGTCCGTCGCGATCGGGGCCGACCTCGGCTCCCGCACGTTCTCGTGGACCGAGAGCGACGTCCTGCTCTACCACCTCGGCATCGGCGCCGGCGCGCGCCCGGGCGACAACGTCTCCCCCGCCGCGCTCCGCTGGACGCTCGACGGCCCCTCGCTCCAGGTGCTCCCCTCCTTCGGCGTCGTCGTGCCGACGTTCCACGAGACCGACCCGCCGCCCCTCGACCTGCCCGGTTGCGACATCAACCTCGCGCAGGTCGTGCACGGGTCGCAGTCGGTCGAGGTCGCGGGCCCGCTCCCGACCTCCGGCACGGCGACGCTCACGACGACGCTCACTGACGTGTGGGACAAGGGCAAAGCAGCCGTCATCTGGCAGGAGGGAGTGGCTCGCTCGCCCGAGGGCGAGGAACTGTGGCGCGTCCGGTCGTCGATCTTCGTCCGCGGCGAGGGCGGCTGGGGCGGCGAGCGCGGCACGTCGGCCGCGGTCGCCGTACCCGATCGGGAACCGGACCTCGTCGCGACGTACGACGTGACGCCGCAGCAGGCGCTGCTCTACCGCCTGTGCGGCGACCGCAACCCGCTGCACGCCGACCCCGACTTCGCCAAGACCGCCGGCTTCCCGGCGCCGATCCTGCACGGGCTGTGCTCCTACGGGATCGTGCTGCGCGAGCTCACCGAGGGACTGCTCGGCGGTGACGCCGCCGCCGTGCGCGGGTTCACGGCTCGGTTCGCGGGCGTGGTGTTCCCGGGCGAGACGATCCGCGTGGCCGGCTGGCGCGAGGGCGACCGGGTCGTCGCCTCCGCGACCATCGCGGGAGGCGAGCGGGACGGCTCCCCGGTGCTCGCCGACTGTTCACTGTCGCTCTGAACAGCCGGCGGCTAGGTTCGGACCATGCCTACTCGCACTGCACGCACTGCATGGAACGGTGGACTCCAGGACGGCTCGGGCCAGGTCGAGCTCTCGTCGTCCGGGGTCGGCACGTTCGACGTCTCCTTCCCCAAGCGCGCCGCGGACGACGCGGACGGCACCACCAGCCCGGAGGAGCTGATCGCCGCCGCGCACTCCGCCTGCTACTCGATGGCCCTGTCCAAGCAGATCGCCGACGCGGGCGGTACGCCGCAGTCGCTCGACGTGACCGCTGACGTGACCCTCGGGGCCGACTCCGGCGGCGCGCCGACGATCACCACGATCAAGCTCACCGTGCGGGCGGAGGTCGACGGTCTCGACGACGCGGCCTTCCAGACGTGCGCCGAGAACGCGAAGGCCGGGTGCCCGGTGAGCAAGGCGCTGGCCGGGGTCGGCGAGATCAGCCTGGACGCTGCTCTCGAGACTGCCTGACCGCCTCGTCGTCGACGACGATCGGGCGGATCCGCGCCCAGGCGAAGAACGCGCCCGCGACGACCAGCAACGCGATGCCGGCCCACAGGTTGGCGTCGATGTCCCCGGTCTTGCGGCCGCTGTCGTCGCTGGCGAGGCCCAGCACGGTCAGCACCGCTCCGTAGAGACCGAGCAGCGCCCCGATGACGTTGCGGATGTCGAACGCGCCCGCGGTGTGCCGCCTGCGCCGCTCGACGTCGTCGTCGATGTCTGACATCACTCGCTCCAGCCTCTAGAAGATCGCGTTCAGGACGATGACCATGACGAGCGCGACACCGGCCAGCGGCACCGGTCGCTGGTACCAGGGGTACGACGCCTCGCGGGGGTCGGTGCGCTGCTCGCGCGGGGTCTCGGAGTAGACGAGGCCGACCAGCTGCTCCGCCGGCTTCGGGGTGGTCACGAGCGACACGACGACGCTCAGCGCGATGTCGACGACGAACGCCGCCGACGCGCTCAGGAACGCCGCCCCCTGACCGCTGATCGGCAGCACCCCGGTGCTCAGCGAGCCGAACGCGTCCTCGCTCAGGAACGCCACGAGCACCGCGGACGCCGTACCGGCGACGAGACCGAGCCAGCCCGCGGTGGGCGTCATCCGCTTCCAGAACATGCCGAGGATGAACGTCGCGAACAGCGGCGCGTTGAAGAACCCGAACAGCGTCTGGAGGTAGTCCATGATGTTCGAGAAGTTCGCCGCCAGTGCTGCGGTCAGGATCGCGACGCCGGTGGCCGCGACCGTCGCGACGCGCCCGACCTTGAGGTAGTAGCCGTCGGGCTTGTTCTTGACGACGTAGTCGCCCCAGAGGTCGTAGCTGAAGACCGTGTTGAAGGCGGAGATGTTGGCAGCCATGCCGGCCATGAAGGCCGCGAGCAGTCCGGTGATCGCGACACCGAGCAGGCCGTTGGGGAGCAGGTCGCGCATCAGGAGCAGCAAGGCGTCGTTGTAGGCGACGCCCTCTCCGGACGCGCCGCCGGCCGGCGTTCCTCCGGCCTTGAGGTCGGCGATCTCGGTCACCAGCACCGCGGCGATCATGCCGGGCACGATCGTGATGAAAGGGACGAACATCTTCGGGAAGGCGCCGATGATCGGGGTCTTCCGCGCCGAGGAGATCGAGTCCGACGCCATCGCGCGCTGGACCTCGACGAAGTTCGTGGTCCAGTAGCCGAAGGACAGCACGAAGCCGAGGCCGAAGACGATGCCGACCACCGACAGGAAGCCGGAGTCGAAGCCGGACAGCGCCTGACCGGGCCACGACTCGGTCTGCTGCCCCACCGTCGCGCCGCCCTCGGCGGGCGCGACCTTGTCCATCAGGCCGTCCCAGCCGCCGACCTGGTGGAGCCCGATGATCGTCAGCGGGAGCAGGGCCGCGACGATCACGAAGAACTGGAGCACCTCGTTGTAGATCGCCGCGGAGAGGCCGCCGAGGGTGATGTAGGAGAGCACCACCGCGGCCGCGACGACGAGCGCGAGCCACAGCGGCCAGCCGAGCAGTGCGTGGATGATCGTGCCGAGCAGGTAGAGGTTCACGCCCGCGATGAGCAGCTGGGCGAGCGCGAACGACAGCGAGTTGACGAGGTGGGCGCCCGGGCCGAACCGGCGGAGCATGAACTCCGGCACCGACCGGACCTTCGAGCCGTAGTAGAAGGGCATCATCACGATGCCGAGGAACAGCATCGCCGGGATCGCCCCGACCCAGAAGTAGTGGACCGTGGGCAGTCCGATCTCTGCCCCGTTGGCCGACATGCCCATGATCTCGACGGCGCCGAGGTTGGCGGAGATGAAGGCAAGACCGGTGACCCAGGCCGGTAGGGCACGTCCGGACAGGAAGAAGTCGACCGAGTCCGAGACCTGTCTTCGAGCGAGCCAGCCGATGCCCAGCACGAAGACGAAGTAGGTCGCCAGGATCGCGTAGTCGACGAGGTCCGCGTCGATGAGGGTGTCCGAGACGAGCGGCGTCACGCGCTTCAAGGTAACCCGATCCGGGCTCTCCAGCCCGGTACGGCGTGTCGGGTGCACGCCGCCTCCGCCCACGGCATGCCTACCGCCGACGGATGCGCGCGGGCGCCGTACGGGTCCAAGGTGGTCCCATGGCCCGTGACACCACCCGCGCAGCGATCGGCTCGTTCGCGTTCTTCCTGCTCGCGCCCGGCGTGAACGCGGGGCTGGTGCCGTGGCTGATCACCCGCTGGGAGACCGATGCGCCGGTCTGGGCGCAGGCGGCCGGGATCGCGGTGACCTCGGCCGGGACCTTGCTCGTGACGGCGGCGTTCGTGCAGTTCGTCGCCGAGGGGCGCGGTACGCCGGCGCCGGTGGCACCGACGCAGCAGCTCGTCGTGGGCGGCCTCTACCGCTGGGTGCGCAACCCGATGTACGTCGGCGTCGCCGGCGCGATCGCGGGCCAGGCCGTCCTGTTCGCCAGCGTCGGGGTCGCCCTCTGGCTCGTGGCGTTCGTCGGTGCGGTCACCCTGTTCGTCGCCCGTTACGAGGAGCCGACCCTGCGCCGCACCTACGGCGCGTCGTACGACGCCTACACGAGCGCGGTGCCGCGCTGGCTGCCACGTGTCACGCCGTGGCAGCCTCAGCGGTCGCCCTGAACGTCAGCCCGACTGGTCGGCAGCGAGGATCTGCTCGCGCAGGATGTCGCCGTGCCCGGCGTGACGGGCGAGCTCCTCGATCATGTGGGCGTACATCCACCGGAGGCTCACGCCGCCGCGGCGCTCGTCGCGGGCGACGTGGTCGAGGTCGTAGGCCGCGGCGATCCGATCGGACTCGGCGCACACCTGCCGGAACTCCGCACTGATCGACGCGATGGTGTCGGAGTCGTCGAGGCGGAAGCTGTCGTCGATCTGGGTGGGTACGCCGACCTCGGCCCGGGTGCGGTTGGCGAGCCGGACGTGGAACCACACGCGCTCGGCGAACGACGCGTGCTTGACCAGCCCGAGGAGCGTCGTCAGCGAGGGCACGAGGCGGCGGCGCGCCTGCTCTTCGGTCAGGCCCTCGAGCAATCCGAGGATCTCGGCGCGGTTGCTCGAGAGCAGGTCGCCGAGGGTCTCGCGCTCGGACCCGGTGTAGCGAGGGTGGTCGGTGATCACCCGGGCAGGGTAGCCACCTGACGCGTCGAACCGCTGACGTCGGCGCCGCCTGCCACGATGGCGCCCATGACACAGGTGGCGATGGGCACCCGCCAGGGCAGAGGCGCACTGCTGGCGGCGGTGCTCGGCACAGGGATGGCCTTCCTCGACGGCACGGTCGTCAACGTCGCGCTCCGCGAGATGGGCCGCGACCTCGACGCCTCGCTGAGCGACTTGCAGTGGATCACCAACGGCTACCTGCTCTCCCTCGCGTCCCTGATCCTGCTCGGTGGGTCGCTGGGCGACCGGTTCGGGCGTCGGCGCCTGTTCGTCGTCGGGGTCGTCGGCTTTGCGGTCGCGTCGCTGGTGTGCGGGCTGGCGCAGACCCCGGAGCAGCTGATCGCCGCGCGACTGCTCCAGGGTGTCGGCGGCGCGCTCCTGACGCCGGGGAGCCTGGCGATGATCCAGAGCGTGTTCCGCCAGGAGGACCGCGGCCGCGCGATCGGCGCCTGGTCCGGGCTCGCGGGCGTCTCGACGGCGATCGGCCCGTTCGTCGGCGGCTGGCTCATCGACTACGCGAGCTGGCGCTGGATCTTCCTCATCAACGTCCCGCTCGCGGTGCTCACCGTGGTCGCGGCGCTGCGCTACGTGCCCGAGACCTCCGACCCCGAGAGCGCCCACGAGTTCGACGTCGTCGGAGCCGTCCTCGGCGCGCTCGCGCTCGCCGGCGTGACGTTCGCGCTCATCCAGTCCGAGTCCATCGGTCGCGGTCCCGCGATCGCCGTGGGCGCGGCCGGCGTCGTCGCCGGAGTCTGCTTCGTGGTGCAGGAGCGCCGCTCGCCCCACCCGATGATGCCGCTGTCCCTGTTCGGCTCCCGGCTGTTCTCGGCGAGCAACCTGATGACGTTCCTCGTCTACGCGGCGCTCGGTGCGGTCAGCTTCTTCCTCGTCATCCAGCTCCAGACGGTGTCCGGGTACGGCGCGCTCGCCGCCGGCCTCGCGACCCTCCCGATGACCATCCTGATGCTGCTCTTCTCCTCCCGGGCCGGCGACCTGTCCAGCCGGATCGGGCCGCGGGTGCCGATGTCCCTCGGTCCGGCGATCTGCGCCGCCGGCACGCTGATGCTCGTCGGCGTCGACGAGGACCCGTCGTACTGGCTCGACGTCTTCCCGGGGGTCACCGTCTTCGCGGTCGGGCTCACCCTGCTGGTGGCCCCGCTGACCGCGACGGTGCTCGCCGCCGCGCCCGACCGCTACGCGGGGATCGCCAGCGGCATCAACAACGCGGTGGCCCGGGCCGGGACCCTGCTCGCGATCGCAGCGCTGCCAGTGGCGGTCGGGCTCACCGGCGCCGACTACGAGCGCCCGCGCGCGTTCGACCTCGGCTACGAGCGGGCGATGATCGCGTGCGCGGTGCTGCTCGCGCTGGGCGGGCTCGTCTCCTGGGTCGCCGTACGCCGCCCGGAAGCGGTCGTGACCTCCGACGCCTGACGCGCGGCGCGCCGTACGGTGACCGCATGTCCTACCCACCCCCGCTCTACGACGGCCCGCACGGTGAGGTCTCGGCGACCGTCCGGCCCGGCGGCAGCGAGCCGGACCTCGTCTACCCCAACGGCAACCGCGTGCACTACCTCGCGACGGGCGAGGGCAGCGGCGGGCTGTTCGGTCTCTACCGGTGGGAGTTCTCGGAGGCGGTGAGCGGGCCGGGGCCGCACTTCCACCGCACGATCGCGGAGTCGTTCTACATCCTCACCGGCGAGGTGAAGGTCTACGACGGCAACGCGTGGGTCACGGCGCGGCCGGGCGACTTCCTGCACGTCCCGCCGGGCGGCCTGCACGGGTTCCGCAACGAGTCGGGTGCCGAGGCGTCGATGCTGCTGCACTTCGCGCCCGGCGCGCCCCGCGAGGCCTACTTCGAGGGTCTCGACCGCCTCGCCCGCGGCGAGGAGTGGACGAAGGACGAGTACGCCGCGTTCATGGCCGAGCACGACAACTTCTGGGAGGAGTGAGGCGGCTCAGCCCGCCGCGAGCACCAGCCCGCTGGTCGGCACCCCGGTGCCCGCGGTGACGAGCACGTGGTGGACGTCGTCGACCGGGTTGACCGACGTGCCGCGCACCTGCCGCACGCCCTCGGCGATGCCGTTCATGCCGTGGATGTAGGCCTCGCCCAGCTGCCCACCGTGGGTGTTGATCGGGAGTCGGCCGCCGACCTCGATCGCACCGTCCTTGACGAAGTCCTTCGCCTCGCCCCGGCCGCAAAAGCCCAGCTCCTCCAGCTGCATCAGCACGTACGGCGTGAAGTGGTCGTAGAGGATCGCCATCGGCATGTCCTGCGCGGTGAGCCCGGACTGGCGCCACAGCTCCCGCCCGACCACGCCCATCTCGGGGATGCCGAGGTCGTCGCGGTAGTAGGACGTCATCACGAACTGGTCGCGCCCGCTCCCCTGCGCTGCCGCGGCGACGTACGCCGGCCGCTGCGGGAGGTCGCGTGCCCGCTCGGCGGAGGTGACGACCAGTGCCACGGCGCCGTCGCTCTCCTGGCAGCAGTCGAGCAGGTGGAGCGGGTCGACGATCATCCGCGACGCCTGGTGGTCCTCCAGGGTGATCGGCCTGCCGTGGAAGAACGCGTTGGGGTTGGTCGCGGCGTGTCGCCGGTCGGCGACGGCGACGCGGCCGAAGTCCTCCGACGTGGCGCCGTACTCGTGCATGTAGCGGCGGGCCTGCATGGCGACCGTCGCGGCCGGCGTGCCGAGGCCCATCGGGTAGGTCCACGCGTTGTCGAGCCCGTTGGTGTTGACCTGGGTCGCTGCCGCGACCGAGACCTGCCCGAACCGCGACTCCGACCGCTCGTTGAAGCCGCGGTAGCAGACGACGACGTCGGCCACCCCCGTGGCGACGGCCATCGCTGCCTGCTGCACGGTGGCGCAGGCCGCGCCGCCGCCGTAGTTGATGCGGCTGAAGAACCTCAGCTCCGGGATGCCGAGCTCCCGCGCCACGGCGATCTCCGACGAGGTGTCCATCGTGAACGTGGTCAGCCCGTCGACGTCAGCGGGAGTCAGGCCGCAGTCGGCGAGCGCCGCCCGCACCGCCTCGACGGAGAGCTGGAGCTCGGAGCGGCCGGACTCCTTGGAGAACTCGGTCGCGCCGATGCCGACGATGGCCGCCTTGCCGCTGAGCGAGCGCTCGGTCATGCGACGGCCACCTTCACCGTGCCGGTGACGTGGGCGCCGAGCGAGACCGATCCGGTAACGGCGATCGTCGCGACGCCGTCGGCGACCTCGGTCACCTCGCCCGTGAACGTCAGGGTGTCGTAGGGGTGCGCGGGCGCGCCCAGCCGGATCGCGATGCCCTTAAGCTCGCAGTCGTGGCCGACCCAGTCGGCGACGTACTTCTCGACGAGGCCGTTGCTGGTCAGGATGTTCATGAAGATGTCCTTCGACCCTGCCGCCTGGGCGATGTCGCGGTCGTGGTGCACGTCCTGCCAGTCGCGGGTGGCGATCGCCGTGCTCACGATCGTGGTCGGCGTGAGCGGCAGGCTCCACGCGGGGATGGCCTCGCCGGCCTCGAGCTTCCTCATGAGTCCTCCTCGACCGGCCGCCACACGGGCAGGGTCAGGTCGTCGTCGACCCGGTGCCAGTCGACCCGCAGCCGCCGGCCGATCTCGATCTCCTCGGGCTGCACACCGTGCACCTCGCCGACCATCCGCACGCCCTCGTCGAGGTCGATCAGCGCGATCACGATCGGCAGCTCCTTGCCGGGCACCGGCGGATGGCGGTGGACGACGTAGGAGAACACCTCGCCCTCGCCGGCCGCCACGACGTAGCCCCGGTCGAGCCCGCCGCACTCCGGGCACGCGGGTCCGGGCGGGTGGCGCAGCGCGCCGCAGGCGTTGCAGCTCTGCACCCGCAGCTCGCCCTTCTGGGTGCCCTCCCAGAAGTACGCCGAGTCGCGGTTGACCATCGGCCGGATCACGGGCGCTCCTTCGGGATGAACTTCAGCACCCGGAAGAGCATCGTCGCGACCTTCTCGTCGCCGACGTACCAGGTGTTCCGCGACGTCACGAAGTAGCCGATGCCCATCGCGGTCGCCTTCGGCCCGGCCACGGACTCGAGGGCCGAGGTGACCCGCACGTGCTCGCCGACGCGCAGGTAGCGCTCGTAGGTCTGCTCGCAGTTGGTGCCCAATACCGCCGTGAACCCCTCGGCCGTGAGCACCTCCATCATCCGGCTCAGCGGGTCGTCGTCGGGGCGGCGCCGGCCGAGGCCGGGCATGGTCCACACCTGCGCCATCGACGGCGGCGCCTCGCCGTTGCGGAAGCGCTCGTTGTCGTAGCCCATCGCGTCGAGCCAGGTGCCGATCGTCGGCTGGTTGACGGGGTACGGCGCCATCGACTCCGACGCCTCGCCGAGGGCGCTGATGGCCTCGGCCTCCGCCATGATCCGCTCGTGGACGTCGGCAGGCACGAGGTCCTGCACCTGCTCGGTGGCGCTCATCGTGGCACCCTCGGCAGCCCGAGCCCGAACATCGCGATCAGCTCCCGCTGGACCTCCTGGACGCCACCGCCGAACGTCAGCACCAGGTTGCGCTTGGCCTGCGCGTCGAGGTAGTCGACGAGGTCCTTGGTGCCGGGCTCCCCCGGGTCGCCGTACTTGTGGATCAGCGAGATCAGGTCGGCCAGCAGGTGCTGGACCTGGTCGGAGGCGAACACCTTGGTCGCCGAGGCATCGGCGACCTGCACCTCCCCGGAGGCCGCCTGCCCGGCGACCTGCCAGTTGAGCAGCTCGTTGACGCGGAAGACGGCAGTGGCCTTGCCGAGCAGCTCCGACACCTCGGGCAGGTCGCGCACGCCGGCGCTCTCGGCCCACCGCAGCACGCGGTCGCGCAGGCCCTCGATGCGCCCGGCCGGCCCGAGCATCACGCGCTCGTGGTTGAGCTGCGTGGTGATCAGCCGCCAGCCCTGGTTCTCCTCGCCCACCAGCATGTCGACCGGCACGCGCACGTCGTTGTAGTAGGTCGCGTTGACGTGGTGCGACCCGTCGGCGGTGATGATCGGCGTCCACGAGTAGCCGGGGTCGGTCGTGTCGACGATCAGGATCGAGATGCCCCGGTGCTTCGGGGCGTCGGGGTCGGTGCGGCAGGCCAGCCAGATGTAGTCGGCCTGGTGGCCGCCCGTGGTCCAGAGCTTCTGCCCGTTGACGACGTAGTGGTCACCGTAGCGGCGGGCGGTGGTGCGCAGCGACGCGAGATCGGTGCCCGCGTCGGGCTCGCTGTAGCCGATCGCGAAGTGCACGTCGCCGGCGAGGATCCGCGGGAGGAACATCTCCTTCTGCTTCTCCGTGCCGTAGCGGATCAGCGTCGGGCCGACCGTCTGCAGCGTCACCGCCGGCAGGTGCACGTCGGCGTACTGCGCCTCGTTGGCGAAGATCGTCTGCTCCACCTCGCCGAGGCCGTGGCCGCCGTACTCCTTCGGCCAGCCGACGCCCATCCAGCCGTCGGCGCCGAGCTGCTTGATGAGCTTCTGGTAGCTCGGGCCGTGGCGGTCCCACGCGCCCTCGACCGGGTCGGGGTCGTTGAGGTGCCCGAAGTCGGCGGCGAGACCGGCGAAGTAGCGCCGCAGCTCGCCCTTCAGCTCGCGCTGCGCCTCGGTGAGCTCGAGGTTCTTGGCGTCGGCAGCCTCGACCGGCACCTCGGCGCCGGCGGTGTCGAGCGCGTGCGCCAGGTCGGTGCCCCACGTCGTGTAGCCGACGAGCGGGTAGGTCACGTCGACGCCCATGCCACCGTGCAGGTGGTGACAGGTGCGGAACGCGTACGGCGCCACGCGGCTCACCCAGTAGGAGGCGACCGCGAGGTCGTCGGCCGCCGGGAGTCCCTGGGCGACCCGCCAGACCGCGTTGTCGGCGGCGAGGTCGAGCGTGCGCGAGGCGACGTAGACGTCGGCCATCTGGAGAGAGACCGCCTGGAACTCCGCCAGCGAGCGACCGAACTGCTGCCGTCCCTTCACGTAGTCGGCGGTCAGGTCCCGCGCTCCGGCGAGTACGCCGGCCGCAGTCGCCACCAGGCCGGCGCGCGCCACGTCGTGGAGGTACGGCGCCGCACCCTCGCCGAGGAGCTCGGCGGGCGCGCCGTCGAGGATGACCGTGTGCTGCGCGACGTCGCTGGAGGCGCTGGCCGGGAGCAGGGTCACGCCGGGACCGCGCGGGTCGACGAGGGCGACCACCTCGCGCTCGCCAACACGCGCCGTCACGAGCAGCCGGCCGGCCTCGTCGGCGTAGGTCACGCCGACCTTGCGGCCGGAGACGGTGCCGCCGTCGTACGTCGTGGCCACGCCGTGGGCGTCGCGGAGCGCCGGCGTCACCACCACCTCTCCAGCAGCGATGCCGGGGAGCAGCCCCGAGCGCTGGTCGTCGGAGCCGTGAGCAGTGAGCGCGAGCGCGCCGCAGCACAGCGTCTCCCAGACGGGCACCCGCACGGCCGCCCGCCCGGCCTCGCGGAGCAGCACCGCGACCTCGGGCAGGCCGAGGGCGTCACCCCCGTGCATCTCGGGCACCGGGAGCGCGGTCAGGCCGGCCGCCGCCCAGGCGGACCACTCCGCTGCGCGGCCGTCCTCGCGGCTGACGAGGTCGGTCACGACCTCCCGCACGGCAACGATCGACTCAGTGTCCACGAGCAGAACTGTAACGTGTTCTAGTCTGCCGTGGGCAACCCATCCGCCCCGCGGCTACGGATCACCCGTCATGATTCGTGTCGTGGATCCCCGGCTCAAGGCGCACGTCGACCGGCTCGCGGCCGAGCACCCGCCCCTCCGCCTCGACGACGTCGACTTCACGGTGCGCGACCCTGCCGGCTTCGAGCGCCGGTTCGGGCACGTGCTCGACTACATGGCCCGCGTCGAGCTCGAGGTCGACCGCAACGTCCTCGAGCTCACCACCATGCTGCCGGACCCGCCGGAGATCGACCGCTACTTCTACGCCGACGTGTGGCAGCCGCAGGAGATCCAGCACGGCCGGATCCTCGACCGGCTCCAGGTGGAGCTCGGGCGCGCGCCCGCGACGGCCGACGTCGACACGGTGAGCGCGAAGCTGCGGATCCTCGGCGCGCTCGCGCATCTCGACGCGTTCCAGGACGTCTGCCGGATGCTCTACTACCTGACCGGCATGGCGACCGAGCGGTCGGCCGTGCTGGCCTACAACCTGCTCCACGAGGGCACCCTCGAAGCCGGCGAGCAGGCCATCGCGCACACCGTGGTCGGGCCGATCAAGCGGCAGGAGCCCGGCCACTACGCGTTCTACCAGCTCTCGGCCCGCGGGCTCTGGCCCCGGCTCGCCGCGTGGCAGCGGTGGTTGGTCCGCCGGATGCGGACGATCTCGTTCGGGCCCGTGGGCACGAACAACAAGGAGCAGCGGGCCGACTTCGGCGACGTGATGCGCACGCTGGGGATCGCCGGGCGCGAGGACGACTTCGCCGGGCAGGCGGTCCGCGTCGAGCGCGAGCTCCTCTGGGGCCACCGACAGGGGCTGGCGGTGCCGCCGTACGTGCTGCGCGCCTTCCGGGAGGCGGTCGAGCTGTCCGTCGCCCGCGAACGCGCCGCGGCCGCCTGACGGGCGCCGCTTGGAACGTGTTCTAGTGTGGCGCCCATGGGGGTGCTCCCGCTGGACGGCGTCCGGGACCGGATCGGCGTCCCCGACGTGGCGATCCCCGTCGGACGCGTGGTGGAGCTGCCCGGACGCGGCGGTTCGACGTACGTCACGGACACGCCGGGACCCAGCCCCGACTCCCCCACCGTCGTGCTGCTGCACGCGCTGGGCTGCACCGGCCTGCTCACGTGGTTCCCCGTCATCGAGCCGCTCTCGGAGCGGTTCCGGGTGGTGACGCTCGACCAGCGCTGGCACGGCCGCGGCATCCGGGGCGAGGAGTTCTCGCTCGTCGACTGCGCCGACGACGTGGCCGCCCTGGTCGACCTGCTCGGCCTCGACGACGTGATCGTCGCGGGCTACTCGATGGGGTCGATCGTGGCCCAGCGGGCGTGGCGCCAGCACCCCGGGCTCGTCCAGGGGCTGGTGCTCGCCGCCACGACGGACCGGTTCCAGCGGGCGCCGTACGAGCACGTGTTCTTCACCGGGATGGGCGCGGCGATGCTCGCCTCCCGGGGGATCGCGCGCTCCCGCACCGCCGTCGCCGCGGCCCGCGCGGCCGCGGACGCGGCCGACGTCGCCAACGAGGACGTGCACGCCTGGGCGCTCAACGAGTTCCGCTCGACCAGCCCGTGGGCGGTCGGCCAGGCGCTCGCCGCGCTCGGACGCCACCACTCGAGGCCCTGGCTGGGCCGGATCGACGTGCCGACGGCGGTGGTCGTGATGTGCAAGGACAAGGTGATCCCGACGGCCCGGCAGTACGAGATCGCGCGGGCCATCCCGGGCGCCACGATCCACGAGGTCGACGACGGGCACGCCGGATGCGTGCTGGGCCACGAGAGGTTCGTGCCGGCCTTCCTGGAGGCCGTGCGCACCGTCAACGCGCGCCGGCGCGACTTCCGCCGCTGACCGCCTTCCGGAGACGCTCCAGCTCGGCCGGGAAGTGCCGGGCCAGCGCGTCGGCGTCCGGCATGGACTCGCGGCACGCGATCACCCCGACGTGGACCTCGCCCGCGTTGGACATGACCGTGATGTTGAGGCCGGCGCCGTGGAACACGGGGCCGAGGGGGTAGAGCGCCGCGATCCGGGCGCCCATGAAGTAGAGCGGCACCGGCGGGCCGGGCACGTTGGAGATCACCAGGTTGTGGACGACGGGGTGCTTCTCCGCCAGGCGCAGGTTGGCGTAGGTGCGCACCGCGAGGCCGAACGTCCGCGGCGCCGCGAACTCCGCCCAGTCCTGGAGGGCGTCGGCGCTGATCGCGTTGTGGTGGTCCTTGGCGTTCCGGTTGCGCTCGGCGAGCTTGCCGAGCCGCTCGAGCGGGTCGTCGAGGTCGGTGCCGAGCTTGGTGAAGAGCGCGGAGACCTTGTTGGCGCCGCTCTCGCGCCGCGACGAGCCGCGCACGCTCACCGGCACCGTCGCGAGCAGGGACGACGACGGCAGCTCGCCGCGCTCGTCGAGGTAGGCGCGCAGCGCGCCTCCGGCGATGGTCAGCACGACGTCGTTGACCGTGGTGCCCGTCGCCTTCTTGATCTCGCGGATCTCGTCGAGCGACATGTCCGAGAGCGCGATCCGGCGGTGCGCGGTGATCGTCCCGTTGAACGACGTCCGCGGAGCCGAGAACGGCGCCGCCATCGCGGTGCCCTCGCGGGCGCGCTCGATGGTCTTGGTGACGAGCTGGACCGACGGCCTGATCACCTTCGCCAGGGTGACCGGCAGCGCGGCGGTGCCGAGGACCGCCCGGCCCAGGAGCTCGCGCTTGCCCGGGTCGCGCGGGTGCCGCAGCGGCTCGCCGTCACCGATCGGCTCCGCGTCGGGCTCCAGCGCGCACAGGTGCGAGATCAGGTTGGCGCCGGAGACGCCGTCGACCGTGGCGTGGTGCATCTTCGCGAAGACCACCACCCGCTCGTCCTCCTCGTCGTCGGGCCGGTAGCCCTCGATCACCCACATCTCCCACAGCGGGCGCGAGCGGTCGAGCGGCTGTGCCGCCAGGTGGCTGCAGAGGTCGACCAGCTCGCGGTAGCCGCCCGGCGACGGCAGCGCCAGGCGGTGCACGTGGCGCTCGATGTCGAAGTTCTTGTCGCGCACCCAGACCGGGTGGTCGAGACCGAGCGGCACGCCGCGGATCTTGCGGGTGAACGCGGGCACGTCGCAGACCCGGCGCTCGATCTCGTCCTGCAGGTGGTCGAACGAGTACGGCGCCGTCATCGTCGCCGGATCGAGCACCATCACCGCGCACACGTGCATCAGCTGCGCCGGCGTCTCCAGGTAGAGGAAGCTCGCGTCGAGCCCTGACAGCCGGTCCATGTCAACAAACTCCTCGGTGGTTGAGGTGCGAGCGAAGCGAGCCTCGAAACCGGAACAGGTTCCAGTATCGCGCAACGATCTGGCTAGGCTCAGGTCATGGGTTTCGTACGCCGACAGGCGGTGACCGCGGCGCTCACCGCCAACGCGATCCGGCCGCTCCCGGGCTTCCGCACCGGCATCCCGGCGTTCTTCGCGGGCTGGATCACCGGTGAGCTGGCGCCGCACGTGCTCGCGGTGACCGCGGGCGACACCGCGGTGCACCTGGCCCGCGGCCGGCGCGACCGGCTCGGCCTCGCGCTCGCCGGCGCGAGCGCGCTCGGCCTCGGCTACCTGATCACCCAGAGCCGGACCGCCGTCCACGACGCCGAGGAGGCGCTCGTCGAGGGGCTCGGCGTCGACTATGTCGAGCAGCTCGACGCCAAGCCCACCCCGGCCGACCTCAAGACCGAGTGGCGGCGGCTGGTGAACCCGTTCGCGTTCGGCCGCGCCGCGTCGAAGGCCGGCGTCGAGGTGCAGCGCAACATCCCGTTCGCCCCCTACGGCAAGCGCGGCATGCTCGACATCTACACCTCGGCCGACACCCCCGAGTCCGGAGCCCCCGTCCTGCTCCAGGTCCACGGCGGCGCCTGGGTGATCGGCACGAAGGAGCAGCAGGGCCTCCCGCTGATGCAGCAGATGGCCGCCAAGGGCTGGGTGTGCGTCGCGATCAACTACCGCCTCGCCCCGCGCGACCGGTGGCCGGCGCAGATCGAGGACGTGAAGCGTGCGATCGCGTGGATCAAGGACAACATCGCCGACTACGGCGGCGACCCCGACTACGTGGCCATCACCGGCGGCTCCGCCGGCGGGCATCTCACCGCGCTGGCTGCGCTGACCCCCAACGACCCGGCCTTCCAGCCCGGTTTCGAGGGCGCCGACACGTCCGTCCAGGCCGCGGTGCCGCACTACGGCGTCTACGACTGGACCGGCGACGACGGCAACCGCAACGTCGCGCTGATGCGCGACAGGTTCCTCGCACCACGCGTCGTGCAGGCGCCGTACGACGCCGCGCGCGAGGTCTACGAGAACGCCTCGCCCCTGCAGCGCGTGACCTCGGACGCCCCCGACTTCTTCGTCATCCACGGCTCGCACGACACCCTCGTCGGCGTGCACCAGGCGCGGGAGCTCGTGCGCCGGCTGCGCGAGACGTCGAAGCGGACCGTCGTCTATGCCGAGCTCCCCGGCGCGCAGCACGCGTTCGACGTGTTCCCCTCGATCCGCTCCCAGCACGTCGTCAAGGCGATCGACCGCTACCTGCACTGGCACTGGAACTGCTGGCGCAGGGAGCACGCCGAGTCGGCAGAAACTGGCGCCTGAAACGGCTCGAGTCGGCAGAAGTTCGCATGTCTGGTGCGAACTTCTGCCGACTCGGCGCCCCCAGCGCGCCAACTTCTGCCGACTCGCGCTCAACGGGGCAGGCCGAGGATCCGTTCTCCCGCGACGTTGCGGAGGATCTGCGTCGTACCGCCCGCGATCGACAGGCAGCGGGTGTTGAGCATCTCCCAGGCGTCGGCGGACAGGGCCCTGTCGCCGTCGGCTCGGGCCACGCCGCCGACCACCGCGAGCTCGTCGCCCTGGAGGGCGACCACCAGCTCCGAGGAGTCCTGACGGCTGCGGACGCCGAGCAGCTTGGCCACGCTCGACTCCGGCCCGGGCCCGTGACCACCGATCGCCCGCAGCGTGGTGCGCACGCCGAGCAGCCCGCACACGGTCGCGAGCGCGACCGCGTGGCCGACCTTCACCCGCTGCACCGGCCCCAGGTCGCGGCTCGCCGCGAGCTCGACGGCGCGCTCGACGCTCTTGCCGAGCCGCGCGCTGGCCATCGCGACGCGCTCGTTGGCGAGCGTGGTGCGCGCCAACCGCCAGCCGTCGCCCGGCTCGGCGACGACGCACTCGTCGGGCACGAAGACGTCGTCGAGGAACACCTCGTTGAACAGCGCCTCGCCGGTGATCTCGCGCAACGGCCGCACCTCGATCCCGGCGGTGCGCATGTCGACGAGGAAGTAGGTGATGCCCTTGTGCTGCGGCACGTCGGCGTCGGTGCGCGCCAGGCAGATGCCCCAGTCGGCACGCTCGGCGACGGAGGTCCACACCTTCTGGCCGGTGAGCCTCCAGCCGCCGTCGACCTTGACGGCCCTGGTGCGCAGCGACGCGAGGTCGGAGCCCGAGCCGGGCTCGGAGAACAGCTGGCACCACACCAGCTCGCCGAGCAGCGAGGGTCGCACGAACCGCTCCCGCTGCTCGTCGGTGCCGTGCTGGAGGATCGTCGGCACCGCCCACCCGGCGATCACCAGGTCGGGCCGGGTGACGCCGGCACGGGCCAGCTCCTGGTCGATGACGACCTGGGTGACCGGGTCGGCGCCGAGACCGTACGGCGCCGGCCAGTGCGGAGTCAGGTAGCCGGTGTCGGTGAGCGCTGCCCGCTGCTCCGCTGCCGGCAGCGCGGCGATCCGCTCCACCTCGGCCCGGATGCCGGGTCGCAGCGGCTCGTCGAGCCCGCCGAGGTCGACGTCCACGCGGCGCCGTACGCCCTGCACGGCGGCGGCCGTGACCCGCTCCGCCGCCACGTCGGCGGACCCGACGAGCGACCGCAGCGAGAGCGCGCGCCGGTAGTAGAGGTGGGCGTCGTGCTCGTAGGTGAAGCCGATGCCGCCGAGCACCTGGATGCAACCCTTGGCGACCTCGACGGCGCCGTCGAAGCAGGTCGCCTGCGCGACGTCGACAGCGAACGCCCACTGCTCCTCGTCGCCGGTGTCGTGCGCCGCGGAGGCGTCCCACGCGGCGGCGTTGATCGCCTCGGCGGTCTCGAGCATCTGCGCGCACAGGTGCTTGACCGCCTGGAAGGCGCCGATCTTCTGGCCGAACTGCTCGCGGGTCTTCGCGTACTCCACCGCGGTGTCGAGGCACCAGCGGGCGACGCCCGAGGCCTCGGCCGCGGCGAGGGTGACCGCGATCCGCCGGGTCCTGTCGTCGGCCTCGACCACCTCCGCGGACCCCGGCGCGCCCGCGCCGTGCCGCGCGCTCAGGTCGATGCCGAGCGCCCCGCCGCCGTCCCACACGACGCCGTCGGGGTGCACCCGGACGCCGTACCGCCCCGGCGTGCCGGTGGCCAGCGCTCCGACGGCCGCCCCGAGCAGGCCACCGGGCACCAGCTCGTAGGCGCAGGCCTCGAGCGCGACGGCCTGGTCGAGCAGCGTGCCACCGCCACCGCCTGCCCCCTCCGGCAGGGCGATCGCCGCGACGCCCATCTCCTCGACGGCACCCCACAGGTCGTCGAAGCGGGCGTCGGCGTCACCCTCGGCCGCGCGCACGGCGTCGATCGGGCCCAGGCTGGCCGCCCACTTGCGCAGGCTGGCAGCCAGCTCGACCTGCTCGTCGGTGATGGCGATCGACATACGGCTCCTCTTCGGTGGTCGAGTAGCCGACGCGCCCTGGGCGCGGCGGCGTATCGAGACCAGGAAACTAGAACAGGTTTCAGTTTACTAGAATGCCGCGGTGCCGAACACCATGCCCGCCGACCTGCTCGAGCACGCGACCAACGCCAAGGGCTTCATGCCTGCCGACGAGGGCGAGCTGCTGTACCGGATCGCCCTCGAGCGGCTGCCCCACGGGCCCGCCCTGGAGGTCGGCACCTACTGCGGCAAGTCGGCCATCTACCTCGGCGCCGCCGCCCGCGAGCTGGGCACGGGGACGGTCTTCACCGTCGACCACCACCGCGGCTCGGAGGAGAACCAGGCGGGGTGGGAGCACCACGACCCGTCCGTGGTCGACCAGGAGCTCGGCCTGATGGACACCCTCGGTCAGTTCCGCAAGAACATCGCGCGGGCCGGCCTCGAGGACCAGGTGGTCGCGGTCGTCGGCCAGTCGGCCACGGTCGCCGCGCACTGGCAGGCGCCGCTGAGCCTGCTCTTCATCGACGGCGGCCACGGCGAGGAGCCGGCACGCATCGACTACGAGTCCTGGACGCCGAAGGTGATGGCGGGCGGCTACCTCGCCATCCACGACGTGTTCCCCGACCCGGCCGACGGCGGGCGGCCGCCGTACGAGCAGATCTACCTGCCCGCGCTCGACAGCGGCGACTTCGCCGAGGTCGCCGCCGTCGGCTCGCTGCGGGTGCTGCGCCGCGTCAGCGGCTGACGCGCTCGCTCGACGAGCAGTCGCACTCGAGCGCGATCTCGTCGAAGTGCGGCGCGAGCGACGTGCCGCGCATGATGCCCGAGCCCGGCGTGCCGTGGCCGTAGGTCTCCCCCAGCGCGTCGACGGCCAGGATCACGGCGGCGGCCGTGTAGGTCGTGTGCTCGTCGGGCCAGTAGACGTTGCGCGGCTCCGCCCCGCTCGGGCCGTAGACGACCTCGTCGGAGGCACGGGTCTCGCCGTAGACCCAGCCGGTCCAGTACTTGCCGTCCTCGCCCCGCAGGTGCTGCATGTCGCGCACCAGCGTGAGGGCGCGCTGCGGCTCCCCCATCGCGTCGAGCGCCATCGCGAGCTCGCAGGTCTCGGCACCGGTCACCCAGGGGTTCGTGTCGACGCACTGGATGCCGAGGCCCGGCACGACGAAGTCGTCCCAGCGCGACTCGATCATCGCGCGCGCCGCGTCACCTCGTACGGCGCCGCCGAGCACCGGGTAGTACCAGTCCATCGAGAACGTCGACTTGTCCGCAAACCGGTCGGCGTGGGCGCGGATCGCGTGGCCCAGCCGGCCGCCCGCGAGCTCCCACTCCGGCTGCGGGTCGTCCATCAGCTCGGCGAGCGCGACGCCGGCACGCAGCGAGTGGTAGATCGAGGAGTTGCCGGTGAGCAGGCAGAAGTCGTCGACCGGCGTCCAGCGGATGCCACCGAAGTCCTCCTGCAGGGACACCACCCAGTCGAGCGCGGCCCGCACCGACGGCCAGTAGCGCTCCACGAAGCGCACGTCGCGCCGGACGAGCCAGTGGTGCCACAGGCCGACGGCGAAGTAGGCCGACATGTTGACCTCGCCGCGCTCGTCCTCGACCTCGCCGCCGACGATCTTCATCGGCAGCGAGCCGTCGGGCCGCTGCATCGTCGTGATCCACGCGTAGGCGCGCTCAGCGGCGGACACCTGGCCGCCGACGAGCATCGCCATCGCGGCCTCGACGTGGTTCCAGACGTCGCAGTGCTCGCCGGTCGTCCACGGGATCGCGCCGCACGGCTCCTGCATCGCGGCGATGGAGGCCGCGGTCTCCGCGACGTCCTCGGCGGTCAGCAGCCCCTCGACGAACGGGATCCGTGCCAGCGGCACCTCCGGCCCTGCGGTCGGGTCAGTCATTGCTCTCCACGGGCTTGCGGAAGTAGAGCACCATGCTCTTGCCGATCAGCGGGTCGAGCACCTTGCCGGCCAGCTTCAGCGCCGTGGGCTGCTTCATGATCTCCCAGACCAGGAGCTGGTGGTACGCCTTCGCCAGCGGGTGGTCGTCGTTCTCGACGCCGACCGCGCACTTGATCCACCAGTACGGCGAGTGCAGCCCGTGGGCGTAGTCCTTGCCCTCGAAGATCATCGCGTCACCGGGGGTGCCGTCGTTGGGGCGGCCGGCCTTGGTGACCTTGTCGACCAGCTCGTGATCGGTGTAGATCCGGATGTGGCCACCCGTCGCGTTGTGGTAGTCGGCCGAGAGCTTCCAGTTGACGACCTCGGGCAGCCAGCGCGGCACCGAGATCGCCAGCGTGCCGCCGGGGCGCAGCACGCGGACCAGCTCGCGGATCGCCGCGACGTCCTCCCAGATGTGCTCGAGCACCTCGGCGGCGACGATCCGGTCGAACTCGCCGTCGGCGAAGGGCAGCGCCAGCGCGTCGCCCTGCTTGACGTCGGCCTCGGCGCCCTCCGGCACCTCGCCGGCCTCCTTCATCGCGACGAAGAGGTTGCGGACGTTCTCGAGCTCCTCGGCGTCCCTGTCGAACGCGATCACGTCGGCGCCGCGGCGGTACATCTCGAAGCTGTGGCGGCCGGCGCCGGCGCCCATGTCGAGCACGCGGTCACCGGGCAGCAGGCCCAGCCGATCGAAGTCAACGGTCAGCACGGCGTTCCTCCTGATAATCGACGATCACGTCCTCGAGCACCTCGGCCGTCCGCGCGGCGACCGCGCTCCAGCTGAAGAGCTCCTTCACGCGAGCACGGCCGGCGGCACCGAGCCGCGCGCGGCGCTCGGGGTCGTCGAGCAGGGCCGCCACGGCGGTGGCGATCGCACCCACGTCACCGGGCTCGACGACGTCGGCGCAGAGGCCGTCGGGACCGACGACCTCAGGGATCGCTCCGGCCCGGGAGACGACGAGCGGCGTCTCGCAGGCCATCAGCTCGGCGGTCGGGAGCGAGAAGCCCTCGTAGAGCGACGGCACGCAGGCGAGCTCGGCGGAGCCCATCAGCGCCACGAGCTCGTCGTCGGTCAGGCCGTTGGCGAACCGCACCGAGCCCTTGATGCCCAGCCGGTCGATCAGCTTCTCGGTGACGCCACCCTCCTTGGGCTTGGTCACCAGCACCAGCTCGAGGTCGCGCTCGGTGCGCAGCTTGGCGAACGCCTCGAGGAGGATGTGGATGCCCTTGAGCGGGGCGTCCGCGCTCGCCATGGCGAGGATCCGACCGGGCACCCGCGGCTCGGTGGGCGGGTGGAACCGGTCGTCGACACCGAGCAGGATCGTCTCGACCCGGTCGACGTCGACCCCGAACTCCCGCACGACGTCGCGCTTCGACGACTCGGACGGCGTGATCACGCGCCGCAGGCGGGGCGCGGTGCGCTTCTGCTGGCCGAGGAAGGAGTACCAGCGCCAGACGCCGGCCTTCGGCAGCTCGAGGTGCCAGCGGGAGCCCGACTTCCGGCGGATCCACGGCGCGGTCTGGAGCTCGATCGCGCGGTCCATCGTGATCGGGTGGTGGATGGTGGCCGCGAGCGGCAGGCCGAAGTCCTCGACCTCGAGCAGCGGCAGCGCGAGGGTCTGGTTGTCGAAGACGATGTCGAACTCGTCGCGTCGCTCGCGCAGCGTCTTCACGACCCGCTTGCTGAACGTCAGCGGCTCCGGGAAGGCGCCGCTGCGCATCAGCGCCCACTCCTGGAGGTCGACCAGGTCGCGGAACTCCCGTGGGTGCGGGTTCCGGAACTCGTCACCGGGGCGGTAGAGGTCGAGGCTCGGCACCTTGGTGAGGGTGACGCCCTCGTCGAGCTCGGGATACGGCTGGCCGGAGAACACCTCCACCGTGTGGCCGAGCGCGACGAGCTCGCGGGTGAGCCGACGGATGTAGATACCCTGACCACCGACGTGGGGCTTGCTCCGATAGGACAGCATCGCGATCCGCATGCTCGGCCTCTCACTTCTCACTCGGGCGCGCGCCCGAACGGGCCGACACGAACTGGAACGTGTTTCTATCACGCGCTACCACTCGGTAGCCTACCGATGCAGGCCCAACGCGAAACGAGGAGATGCCCGTGACCACCGCCACGCCCCTGCCGGACGACTCGGCGGCGGACCCCGTCGCCAACGGATCGGCGGCGCAGCGCGACCGGCGCAAGCGCATCCTCGACGCGACGTACGCCCTCGCCAAGGAGGGCGGGTTCGACGCGGTGCAGATGCGCGCTGTCGCGGAGCAGGCCGAGGTCGCCCTGGGCACGCTGTACCGCTACTTCCCGTCGAAGATCCACCTGCTCGTCGCCGCCCTCGACCAGCAGTTCGCCGACGCCGCCGAGCGGCTCAACGTGCGCGAGATCCCGGGCGACACCCAGGCCGACCGGGTGCTCTACGTGCTCAAGCGGCTCACCCGCGGCATGCAGGGCGACGCCAAGCTCACCGAGGCGCTCACCCGGGCGTTCATGTTCGCCGACAGCAGCGTTGCCGAGGGCATCCACTCGGTCGGCATGGCGATGACCTCGATCGTCAACCACGCGATGCACGGCGGCCCCGTCGACGCCGACAGCATCACCGACGAGGACGTCGCGATCGCGCGCGTCATCGGCGACGTGTGGCTCTCGGCTCTCGTCGGCTGGGTGACCGGCCGCTCCACCGCCGAGCAGACCGCCGCTCACATGGAGACGGCCGTCCGCCTGGTCCTGCGCGACTGAGCGCTGCTCACCGCGATCCTCAGTCGTCACGCGACCTGCTCGCCCGACCGATCGCCTCCTCGACGACCTGGTTGAACCGGGAGCCGTTGGGCCACCCGTCGTAGTGGCACGCCATGATCACGAGCTCGCGCAGCTGCTCGGGCGACAGCTCGTCTTTGGCGAGCGCCGCCGGCACCTGGATGCCCAGGACGTCGTCGGCGCGCTGACCGACCAGCACCCCGATGAGGAAGAGGCGGCGGTCCCGGTCGGAGAGGCCCGGGCGTTGCCAGATGTCGCCGAAGAGGTGCTCGACCGTGTAGCGGAAGAAGTCGCCGCCTGACTCACCCGGGTCGGACATCTCGAAGCCGTAGACCTGCTCCATCTTCTCGAGCCCCTTGCGCCGGGTCTCCGGGAGGTCGGCGAACTTGTCGGACTTGCTCATCAGATCGCTCCATCGTCGGTGGGGAGCCCGAGACCGGGGCCGAGGCGGTCCCGGGCGAGCCTGGTGAGGGGTACGTCGACGCCGAGGTCCTCCGCGAGACCGAGCGCGAAGCGGAGGTCCTTCTCGCCCAGCGCGCGCACGTGCTCGAAGACGCCGAACCAGAAGTCGCCGGGGTCGAGCACGGCGGTCGTCTCGCGGTGCATGATCGCGCCGGGACCGCCGGTGATCGCGTCGGTGTGACGCACGACGTCGCCGAGCGCGCGCAGGTCGAGGCCGGCGGCCTCGGCGAGCCGCTGGGCCTCGGTGGCCGCGGTGAACGCCACGAAGTGGAGCAGGTTGCGCGCGAGCTTCATCCGGGTGCCCGCGCCCAACGGGCCGGCGTGCACGACCTTCGAGCCCATCGCCTCGAGCACGGGGCGTGCCGTGCCGAGGGCGTCGGCAGGGCCGCCCACCATGATCGCGAGCGAGCCGTCGGCGGCACCCATCGGTCCGCCGCTGACGGGCGCGTCGAGCACGGTGAGCCCGCGGGCCTCGAGCTCGGCCGGGGTCTCCGGGCTGACGGTCGAGTGGATCACCAGCACCGTCCCGGGGTCGAGGTCCGCCGCGACCTCGCGCACCTGGTCGTCGTCGCGCACCATCACGCAGACCACGTCGGCCTCTCCGGCCAGGTCCGCGACACTGGTCGCGGCCTTGGCGCCGGCCGCGGTGACCTCTGCGACCGGGTCGGCCGCGACGTCGTACACCACGAGGTCGATGCCGTCGGCGGCGGCGAGCCGCAGCGCCATCGGCTTGCCGATGTTGCCCAGCCCGACGAATCCCGCCCTCACCACGCTCATCGGAGCCCCGTTACAGCCGGAAGGTCTGGCCGCCGTCGACCGCGAGGATCTGGCCGGTCACCCACGAGGCGTCGTCGGAGAGGAGGAAGAGCGCGGCTCCGACCATGTCGTCGACCGACCCCATCCGCTTGATCGCGAGCGAGTTGCGGACGATGTCCTGGGCCGCGTCGCCGGCCTGGATCTTCGTCGCCTCGGTCGCGGTGGGACCCGGCGCGATCGCGTTGACCCGGACCCTCTGGCCGCCGAGCTCGTGCGCGAGCTGCTGGGTGAGGCTGTTGATCGCGGCCTTCGCCAGTCCGTAGAAGCCTGAGTAGAGATAGGCGGCGGTCGAGGACTGGTTGACGATCGCTCCCCCGCCGCGCTTGGCGATCTCCGGGTAGACCGCGCGGGTCATCACCAGCGCGCCGTCCATGTTCACCGACATGAACTTCCGGTAGTAGTCCCAGTCGACCGAGACCAGCAGGTTGAACTCCATCGCGCCGTAGATCGCGGCGTTGTTGATCAGGTGGTCGATGCCGCCGTACGCCGCCACGACCTGGTCGACCAGCGCGGCCGCCGACTCGTGCGACGACACGTCGCAGGGGACGAACATCGCCGTCCCGCCGTCGGCCTCGATCTGCTTGGCGACCTGCTGGCCCGCCTCGGCGTTGACGTCGGCGACGACGACGCGAGCACCCTCCGCGGCCAGGGCCTTGGCATAGGCCTCGCCGATCCCCTGTGCCGCGCCGGTGACGACGACGACCTTGTCGGAAAATCTCATTGGCTGATGTTGCCTTTCATCTCACTGGGTTTCGACGCGGTCGCGACCTCGTCCCTCGGTCGCGCGCTTGCTCAACCTTCGCCGGCGACGGCGGCTTCGCAGGCTCAGCCGCCTGCCGGCTCGGCAACGGTCTTCATCTCCAGGTACTCCTCGAACCCGGCCACGCCCATCTCCCGGCCGAGCCCGGACTGCTTGTAGCCGCCGAACGGCGCGTCCGGGCTGAACCAGACACCACCGTTGACCGCGAGCGTGCCGGTCCGGATCCGGCGCGCGACGGCCCTGGCCCGCTCGAGGTCGCCGGAGTCGACCGAGCCGGAGAGGCCGTAGGCGGAGTCGTTGGCGATCCGGACCGCGTCGTCGTCGCCGTCGTGCGGGATGACGACCAGCACCGGCCCGAAGATCTCCTCCTGCGCGAGGCACGAGGAGTTGTCGAGGCCGGCGATCACGGTGGGCTCGACCCAGAAGCCGGGCTGGTCGATGACCTTGCCACCGGTCACGATCCGGCCGCCCTCCTCCTCGGCCAGGCGGAGGTAGCCGGCGACGCGGTCGCGCTGCGCCTGCGAGATCACCGGCCCGCAGATGGCGCCCGGATCGGCAGGATCCTTCGCGCCGATCGACTCCATGGTGGCGGCGGCGACGTCCACTGCCTCGTCGTACTTCTCCCGCGGTACGACGAGGCGGGTGGTGATCGCACAGCCCTGGCCGGCGTGGATGCACGCGGCGAACGCTGTAGCGCCCGCGACCGCGGCGACGTCGGCGTCGTCGAGCGCGATCGCGGCGGACTTGCCGCCGAGCTCGAGGAACACCTTCTTCAGCGTCGGTGCGGCCGCCGCCATGATCGCCCGGCCGGTGTTGGTGGACCCGGTGAAGCTGACCATGTCGACCCGGGGGTCGCTGGTGAGCTGGGCGGCGACCTCGTTGGACCGCGGCGTGACCACGTTGAGCACCCCCGCGGGCAGGTCGGTGTGCTCGGCGGCCAGTCGTCCGAGCTCGGCGGCGACCCACGGCGTGTCCGGGGCGGGCTTGAGCACGACCGTGCACCCGGCCGCGAGGGCGGGACCGATCTTGGCGAGGTTGATCTGGGTCGGCACGTTCCACGGCGTGATCGCGGCGACGACCCCGACCGGCTCGCGGCGCACGGTGCGCCGGCTCGGGATGCCCATCGGTCGGGCGACACCGAGGTCCGTCTCCCACTCATAGCGCTCGAGCAGGTCGGTGACCCACTTCAGCCCCTCGACGGGTACGTCGAACCCGGCCGCGCCCATCATGAAGCCGGGCATGCCGACCTCCGCCGTCGTGAGCGCCCGGAAGTCGTCGGCGTGGTCGAGCAGCGCCTGGTGCAGCTGGCGGAGACAGCGCACGCGCAGCGCGACGTCGGTCGACCAGTCGGTCTCGTCGAACGCCCGCCGGGCGGCGGCGATCGCCGCGTCGACGTCGTCGGCGCTGCTGTCGGGCGCGTGCCCGATCTCCTCGCCGGTCGCCGGGTTGAGGATCGGGTAGGACGCGCCGGTGCTCGCGCCGCTCAGCTTGCCGTCGACGAGCTGTTGGGCCGGGGGGGTGGCGATCATGCCGACGCCTCCGGCGCGGGCGCCTGGGTGATGTAGTCGCCGCGCTCGACCGGTGGCGGCCACACGGTCGAGGGCAGGTCCTTGTAGTGGTAGTGCCCGGGCACGCCGTGGCCCGTGACCGACATCCGCTTGAGCAACGTGTCGGGCGCCTTGTCGGCCTTGATGATCTCGAGGAACGTGTGCGCGGTCGAGGGCATGTCGAACCAGTCGCGCTGCCAGGCGATCTTGACCTTGCCCTCGTCCGCACCGGAGGTCTGGCGCTCGACGCCGAACCACGAGCCGCCGAGGCCGAGGATCTCGTACTCCTCGCCGGTGTCGTCGTTGATGATGCCCGAGCGCTGCTTCCAGAAGCCCAGCACCATGGACTTCTGCTCGTCGATCATCGTGCACACGTAGTCGTAGTGCCAGCCGTCGAGGCCGTCCATCTCGATGCCGATGGCCCAGTCGCGGATCTGGTCGCGGCCGACGGCCATGAAGTGCTCGTCGGGCGAGTACATCCACCCGTAGGTGGCGTCCTCGGCGTACCACTCCGCCATCGGTCGCCAGTCACCGGTGGCCTCGGCCTTCCGGTTGATGTCGAGCCAGGAGTCCCAGAACTCCTCGATCTCCGCGCGGGTCAGGGTCATGTCAGTCCTCTTCGATCGACAGGGCGAATGCGGGGCAGTACTTCACGGCGGTCTGGACGTCGACGCGCAGCGACTCGTCGGGGCGCTCGTCGAGCAGCACGACCACGTCGGCGTCCTCGTCGAAGCCGAACACCGTCGGGGCCTCGCCCTGGCAGAGCTGGTGGCCCTGGCAGATGTCTGTGTCGGCGACGACCTTCATGCCGGGTCCGCCTGGTCTCGTGACGGCCGCGGGCGGCCTCCTCGACCACCGGGGTCACGCCGGCGGTAGCGGACGCGGCACGGCTGCTCGAGCTGGATCACCATCTTGGTGAAGTCGTCGCGGTAGGAGTCCAGCGGCTGGGCGGGCTCGAACTCGAAGTCGCGCAGGATCACCGAGAAGATCGCCTTCATCTGCATCATCGCGAACGCGTTGCCCACGCACCGGTGCTTCCCGGCACCGAACGGGATCCACGTCCACCGGTTCTGCAGGTCCTCCTGGCGCGGGTCGACGTAACGGCTGGGATCGAACTCCTCGGCCTTCGGGAAGTCCTCCTCGATCCGGTTCGACACCCGCGGCGACGCCGCGATCACCGTCCCCTTCGGCAGCGTGTGACCGAGCAGCTCGAAGTCCTCCTGCACCAATCGCATCAGGATGATCAGCGGCGGGTGCAGCCGCAGCGTCTCCTTCAACGCCGCCTCCAGCACCGGGATCGACCGCAGCGCCTGGAACGACACCTCGCTGCCGTCGGCATACAGCTCGTCGAGCTCGGCGACGACGTCGGCCATCACGGCCGGGTTGCGCATCAGCTCGATCATCGCCCAGCTGGCCGTGCCTGAGGAGGTGTGGTGGCCCGCGAACATCATCGAGATGAAGATCCCGGTCACCATCTCCGCGTCGTAGCCCACGGCGATCAGCACGTCGAGCAGGTCGCGGTCCTCCTTGGCGATCTCGCCCTGCGCGACCCGGTCGCTGATGATCGCCTGAACCTTGGCCACGAGCTCCTCACGCGCCGCGTCGCGCACCCGGAAGCTCTCGATGTCGGCATAGGCATCCACGTAGGCGATCGCGTCGGTGCCGTGCTCGAGCCGGTGGTAGATCTCGGCGAACGACCCGTCGAGCTGGTCGCGGAACGGCTTGCCGATCAGGCACGAGGACGTCGTGTAGATCGTCAGCTCGGCGAAGAAGTCGAGCAGGTCGATCTCGCCCTCGTCACCCCAGTCGGCGACCATCCGGCGGATCTCGGCCTCGATCGTCCGCGCGTGGCCGCGCATCATGTCACCGCGCAGCGCCTGGTTCTTCAGCATCTGCTGCCGCTCCTCGGGCGAGGCGTCGAACACCACGCCCTTGCCGAAGATCGGCGTCATGAACGGGTACGCCGCCGCCTGGTCGAGCACCTCGTCGGGCGCCCGGAAGAACGCCTCGTTGGCCTCGGCGCCGGTGACCATGACGACGTCCTTGTCGGCGAGCCGGAACCGGCCGACGTCACCGCACTCCGCGCGCACCCGGGTGAACAGCCCGATCGGATCGACCCGCATCTCGGGCAGGTGCCCCGTCCCCCTGATGATCTCCGGGACCTCGGGGCTCTGGTCGTCCAGGACGGTCGAGACCTCGGGGATCCCGGTCAGCCGGTCGTCGGTGACGGTCATGACTTCTCCTCCACGGGCGCCTCGGGGTTCACGTCGACGGGCGAGATGTGCACGCCGCGCGGCGCGCTCACCACCGTGGTGATCGCGTCGGCGATCGCGCGCGCCTTGAGGAAGTGGGAGTGGCGCGCGTGGCCCCACTTGACCCACTCGTTGAGCACCGCGGCCGCCGCGTCGGGGTCCCAGTCCATGCCCATCTCGCTCCACGTGGGTCCGGGCCGCACGACGGACGCGCGGACACCGGTGCCCTCGAGCTCCATCTGCAGCGAGCCCACGAGGCCCTCGAGCGCGGACTTGGTCGCGCTGTAGCCGCCCATGAGCGGCCGGGGCCGGAGGGCGACGTCGGAGGAGACGAAGACGATGTCGCCGCGGCGCCGCCCGACCATCGCGGGCACGAACGCGCGGACCAGTCGGTGCGGGCCGAGGACGTTGACGTCGAGCTCGCTGCGGAGCCGGTCGACGTCGGTGTCGAGCAGCGCACCGGGCCCGATCAGGGCCGCGTTGCTCACGACCACCTCCACGTCGCCGAGCTCGGCGGTCACCTTAGCGGCGAAGTCGGCGACCGACCCCTCGTCGGTGACGTCGAGCTGGACGGCGATCGCCTCTCCCCCGTCGCTGCGGATCTCGGCTGCGAGCTCCTCGCAGCGGTCGACCCGACGGGCGCCGAGCGCGACCGGGAAGCCCGCGGCCGCGAGCGACCGCGCCGTCTCGGCACCGATGCCCGAGGACGCGCCGGCCACGACGGCCGGGCGCCGACCCGGCTGGTCGTACTTGCCCATCAGCTCTCTCCTCGTCGCTGGAAGGTCACCGGGAGATGCGCGAAGCCGCGGACGCTGGTGGAGTGCACCCGTACGGCGCGATCGGTGTGCACCTCGAAGTGGCCGACCCGTCGGACCAGCTCGGCGAGCACGACACGTGCCTCGAGCCGGGCCAGGTTCGCGCCCAGGCAGAAGTGCCGCCCGGTGCCGAAGCTCAGGATCTTGCCCAGCTCGGACTTGTCGCGACCGATGTCGAACACGGTCGGCTCGGTGAAGACCCGCTCGTCGCGGTTGGCGGAGCCGAGCAGCACCAGCGCCTTCGACCCCGCCGGGATCGTGACGCCGTCGACCACGGCGTCGTCGACCACGTAGCGGGCGAGCATCTGGCTGGACGTGTCGTGTCGGAGCGTCTCCTCCACCCACTGGCTGACGATCGGCAACGGCTCGTCGTGATGGGCGAGCACCTCGGCGCGCTGGTCGGGGTGCGCCGAGAGGTGGAACAGCGCGTTGCCCAGCAGCTTGGTGGTCGTCTCGTTGCCGGCGACCACCATGAGGAACAGGAACGCCATGATCTCGCTGTCGCGCAGCCGGTCGCCGTCGACCTCAGCGGCGAGCAGCGCCGACGTGAGGTCGTCGGTCGGCTCGGCCCGTCGCTGCGCGACCATGCCCGCGTAGTAGTCGAAGAGCGCGAACGAGGCCTCCATGCCCGCCTGCGGCACGTCGCGAACGCCGTCCTCGCGGTGCACGACCAGGTCGGCGAGCCGCCGTACCTCGTCGCGGTCGCCCTCCGGCACCCCCATCATCTCGCTGATGACGTCCATCGGGAGCTTGCCGGCGAACTCGGTGATCCAGTCGGCCTCGCCGTGCTCGGCGTTCACCGCCAGCGTGCGCTCGAGGTAGCGGTCGGTCAATCGCTGGATGCCCGGCTCGAGCTCGCGGACCCGGCGCGGCGTGAACGCGGCAGAGACGAGCTTGCGGATCCGCGACTGCTCGGCGCCGTCGAGCGCCAGGAACGACATCACCCGGTGGGCCTCGGCGTTCCAGGCGCTGGCGTCGAGGGAGACGCCCATCCGGTTGGAGAACGTGACGTCGTCGCGCAGCACGGCGTGCACGTCCGCGTGGCGGGACACCACCCACAGGTCGTCGGCCTCGGCGTGGAAGACGGGCGCCTCGTCGCGCAGCCGCTGGTAGAGCGGGTAGGGGTCCTCGTGGAACTCGTAGTCGTAGGGGTCGAACACGAGATCGGCGGTGACCGTCATCGGTTGGCCCCCAGGATCGTCGCGACGACCGTGTCGAGCCGGTCGCCGAGTTCGGCGTACGTGATCAGGCCCATGCCCGCCTGCAGCAGGGCTCCGGAGAACGCGAGCACCAGCGCGTCGACCAGCTCCGGCGTCGCCGCGTCACCGAGGGCGGTCTCGAACCGGGCGACGAACTCGCCGCCGATGCGCAGCCGGAGCCGGTCGACGTCGGGGTCGGTGCCGAGCAGCGCCAGCGTCGCGCCCGCCGCGAGGTGCGGGTTGCGCTCGCAGAGGTCGGTGAGCGTGCGGGTCACGGCCTGGACCCGTGCGGTCGGAGTGCGGCCCGCCGGCGTCTCCGGCGCCTCGTCGACGAGACGGCGCCAGAAGAGCTCGGCCAGGAGGTGGCTCTTGGAGGAGAAGTAGGTGTACGCCGTCGCCGGCGAGACTCCCGCGCGCATGGCGACCTGACGGACCGTCAACGCCTCGGGTCCGACCTCGGCGAGCTGCTCGAGCCCGGCGTCGAGCAACCGCTGCACGGTCGCCGCCTGGCGCTGGTTGAGCTGTCGCCTCGGCGAGCTGGTCAGCTGACTGGACACGTGTCCAACATAGGAGACGATCGCCGCGGCCACAAGACCATTTCTGAAACAAGTTCTACTGTGGTCGTATGCGCAACGGCATCGTCCTCTTCACCTCCGACCGCGGCATCACGCCGGCCGCCCTCGCGAAGGCCGCCGAGGAGCGCGGCTTCGACACGATCTACGTGCCGGAGCACACGCACATCCCGGTCCGCCGCGACGCGCTGCACCCGACCGGTGGCGAGGAGCTGCCCGACGACCGCTACCTACGCACCCTCGACCCGTGGACATCGCTCGCCACCTGTGCCGCCGTCACCGAGCGGATCGGGCTCTCCACGGCGGTGTGCCTGCCGGTCGAGTCCGACCCGATCACGCTGGCCAAGACGCTCGCCACCCTCGACCACCTCTCGGGCGGCCGGGTCACGATCGGTGCCGGCTTCGGCTGGAACACCGACGAGCTCACCGACCACCACGTGCCGGCCGGCAAGCGCCGGACCGTGCTCAAGGAGTACCTCGAGGCGATGCGCGCGCTGTGGACCGAGGAGGAGGCCTCCTACGACGGCGAGTTCGTGAAGTTCGGCGCGTCGTGGGCCTACCCCAAGCCCCCGCAAGGCCGGATCCCCGTGATCATCGGCGCGGGCGCCGGGCCGAAGACGTTCGCGTGGATCGCGGCCAACGCCGACGGCTGGATGACCACACCCACGACGACCGACGTGTCCGCCAACGCCGACCGCCTGCGCAAGGCATGGGCAGACGCGGGCCGCGACGGCGAGCCCGACATCCGGATCCTGGTGGCCAAGAAGCCGACCGAGGACGACTTCGCCGACTGGATGGGCGCCGGGCCCTCGGAGCTGATCTGGGGCGTGCCCGACGCCGACCCCGACAAGGTCCTCACCTACCTCGACAAGCTCGCCGGGCGACTGGGGCTCTCGGCATGAGCGCGGCGGCCCCGATCCGGGTGTTCCAGGTCGCGACGGGCAACGTCGGGACCGAGATGATCAAGCGGCTCCAGGAGCAGCCGGACCTCGAGCTGGTCGGCGTGCACTGCTACTCCCCCGACAAGGTCGGCCGCGACGCGGGCGAGCTCGCGGGCATCGGGCCGGTGGGCGTGGTGGCGACCGGCTCGGTCGACGAGATCCTCGCCGCGCGGCCCGACGTGCTGACCTTCCACGGCGTGTGGCCCGACATCGACCTCTACGAGCGGGTGCTCGAGGCCGGCATCGACGTCGTGACGACCGCCGACTGGATCACCGGGCACCACCGCGACACCAACAAGGTCGGTGCCGACGGTCGCACCGAGGGCGAGCGGCTCGCCGCCGCGTGCGCGAAGGGCGGCGCGACCTTCTACGGCACCGGCATGAACCCCGGCCTCGCGCAGATCCTCACCGTGGTGCACTCGGCCGACGTCACCGAGATCGAGAAGGTCACCAACGTCGAGTCCGTCGACGTCTCCTGCCACCACTCCGCCGACACCTGGCGCAACTGCGGCTTCGGCGAGCCGGTCACCGACCCGGAGGTGCCCCGCAAGCTGGAGCTCGGCACCCGGGTGTTCGAGGACGGCGTCCGGCTGATGGCCGACTGCTTCGACCTCGAGCTCGACGAGGTGGAGTTCGTCTACGAGCTGGGCGCGTGCACCAAGGACATCGACCTCGGCTGGTTCCGGCTGCCCGAGGGATCGCTCGGCGGCGCCTGCTTCTCGTACGTCGGCAAGGTGGCCGGTGTCCCGCGCGTGGAGCTGCGCCTCGAGTGGCAGATGACTCCGCACACCGCGCCCAGCTGGGACATCAAGGGCTGCTACATCACCCACATCGAGGGCGACCCGGTGATCTACAGCAAGCACATGATCCTGCCGAAGCCCGGCACCGACTTCAGCAGCGTCGAGGCGTTCGCCGCGATCGGGATGACCGTCACCGGCATGCCCGCCCTCAACGCGATCAAGGCGGTCGTCGCAGCTCCCCCGGGCGTCGTCACGAGCGCCGATCTGCCCCTGCGCGCGTTCGCCGGCAGGTTCAAGCGGTGACCCGCAGCCGCTTCGAGGCGCTGACCCGCGAGGAGCTCGCGGTCGTCGTACCGGAGCTCCTCCTGATCGGTCAGCTGATCGACCGCTCCGGCATGGCGTGGTGCATCTCGGCGTTCGGGCGCGAGGAGATGGCGCAGATCGCGATCGAGGAGTGGGCGGCGGCGAGCCCGATCTACACCCGGCGGATGCAGCAGGCGCTCGGCTACGCGCCTGCCGTGGCCGGCAAGGGCGACGTGGTCACGATCTTCAAGGGCCTCCAGCTCGACATCGGCGCTCCCCCGCAGTTCATGGACTTCCGCTACACGGTGCACGACCCGTGGCACGGCGAGTTCCACCTCGACCACTGTGGCGCGCTGATGGACGTCGAGCCGATGGGCGAGGACTACGTGCGCTCGATGTGCCACGACATCGAGGACCCGACGTTCGACGCGACCGCCGTGGCCTCCAACCCGAAGGCCCAGGTGCGGCCGATCCACCGGCCGCCCCGGCGGCCCGCCGACCGGCAGCCCCACTGCGCGTGGACCGTGATCATCGACGAGTCCTACCCCGAGGCCGAGGGCATCCCGGCGCTCGCGGTCAACGAGCGGTCGCGGGCGGCCACCCTCGAGCTCGCGCCGATCGACCGGTCCGACGAGGGCCTCGCCGACTACAGCGGCCCGCTGCTGTCCGACGTCGACTTCGCGGCATTCTCCAAGTCCGCGCTCGTGCGGATCGCCGACGAGGTGTGCCTCCAGATGCACCTCCTCGACCGGGCGTTCGCGCTCGCCCTCTCGGAGCGCGCCGAGACCGACGACGATGTGCGGCGCATCCGGCGCAAGCAGCTGGTCGGCGTGGCCGGCATCGCCTCCGAGCGGCTCGCCCGCGCGCTGGGGCTGGACGCCGCGGCCGACCGGGTCGCCGCCGCGGTGCGGCTGCTCTCCGTCCACCCGCTCCTCAACCCGGCGGCGTACGTCGACGCGTCCGCCGCGGGCGCCACGGTCGTCGTACGGCGCGGCGCCGCGCACGAGGACGAGGCCTGGATCTCGCTCTGCGGGCCGCAGTGGGTGGCGGCGCTCCAGGCCGCGGTGCGCGGGCTGGACCCGCGGCTCGACGTCTCCGTCGCCGGCTCCGACGAGGAGTGGCTCGCGACGGTCGTGCTGGGCGACTCCCCGGCGAAGGAGGCGGACGAGGTCGCGGTGACGAAGTTCAGCACCGGCACCGCGTTCGAGTTCCAGCCGCGGCGGTCGCTGCCGATCACCCCGGTCTGAGGAGCGGGCCGGTGGTCGAGGCGCGACGAGCGAGGCGAGGTGCCTCGAAACCTCCGGCGCCCGGCGGTCGCCGTGCGTCATCGAGCAGATGAGCCTCTGGCAGAAGGCGCTGGGCGCCTACGTAGTGCTGCACCTGGCGATCGCCGTCGGAGGGTTCATCACGAACCCGTCGTTCGCGATCGGCGCCGACGCCACCACCGAGAAGTTCCTCGGCATCGACTTCAACGGGTGGCACGCGGCCGCCGGCCTGATCACCTGGCTGCCGGGCCTGTGGGCGATGACCGACGACTTCCTCGCCCGGGTCTACGTCTGGGCCGCCTCGGTCGTCGTGCTGGCCGCTGCTGCGTGGAACGCCGTCGACGACCGACCCGCGTGGGTCCTCTACCTCCCCGACGCGACCGCGGACATCGTCTTCCACGTCGTCACGGTGGTCTTCCTGCTGGCCCTGCTCGTCCTGCGGAGGCTCACGTTCCCCGAGCGCGCGGCGGGGACCCAGCTGATCGAGGCGGACGGATCAGCCACCGGGTAGGCAGCGGGGCAGGCCGAACCACGGGAGGACGCTGCTCTCGAAACGGGTCACCTCGCTGACCCGGTCGCCGGCCAGGGTGAGGACGACGAGCCCGATCCCACGCCGGGCGCCGTCCGCCGTACGCAGATAGGTACCGAACGCCGGTTGACCGTTCGCGCGGGTCGGCACCAGGTGGTACTTCCGGTCGGCGCTCAGCAGCGCGCCGTAGAACCCGGCGACGGCGTCGCGACCCTCGTACTCCAGCGGCATCGGCGGCATCGAGACGCGGACGTCGTCGGTGAGCAGCGCGACCAGGGCGTCGATGTCACCCGTTTCGTAGGCGCGGGCGAACCTCGCCACGAGCGCCTCCTCGACCGGCGAGGCGGCCATCGGGGGTGCGTCGGCCTGTGTGGTCGGCGGGACTCGCCGCTGCACTGCGGCACGTGCCCGCTTGAGGGCGCTGGTGACCGACTCGACGGACGAGTCGAGCATGTCGGCGACCTCTACAGCTGGATAGCCGAGCACCTCGCGCAGGATCAGGACGGCGCGTTGGCGCGCCGGCAGCACCTGGAGCGCGGTGACGAACGCCAGCGAGATCGACTCCTTCTGCTCATAGCGTGCTTCCGGGCCGAGGGGCGCTGCGGGGACCCCGTCGAGGAGCGCGTCCGGATACGGCTCCAGCCACGCGATCTCGCCCAGGCTGGTCGGGTCTGGCGGTTCGATGCCGGGCACGTCCCACTCCTTTGCCGGGCGACGGCTGGCCGCGCGCAGCGTGTTGAGGCACTGGTTGGTAGCGATGCGATACAGCCAGGTGCGGACGGAGGACCGCCCCTCGAACCGGTCGAGCCCCCGCCACGCCGCGACCAGCGTGTCCTGCACGGCGTCCTCGGCGTCCTGGAAGGAGCCCAGCATCCGATAGCAATGGAGGTGCAGCTCCCGGCGATAGGGCTCGGCCAGCTCCCGGAACGCATCGCCGTCACCGGCCTGTGCCCTCGCCAGCAGCTCGGTCGCCGTCACGCCTCACACCCCCTGCTCCGCCGGATCTGTCGGTCCTCCTACGTACTGACACCGGGCGGGCCGAGAACTGGGCGCGCTTCCGCAGCCCAATTCTCGGCTGCCGTGGTGTCTCCACCTCTGACAGCTCGGATCACCCTCAGAAGGAGAACAGATGACGCTCAGCGACAAGACGGTCCTGGTCACCGGAGCCAACCGCGGCATCGGGAAGGCCTTGGTGGAGGAGGCGCTGCTGCGGGGAGCGCAGCGGGTGTACGCCGGCACCCGGCAGGCCCTCGCTCATGAGGATGAGCGCGTCACGCCGCTGGTCCTCGACCTGACGGACGCCGCCCAGGTCAGGCGCGCCGGCGAGGCCGTCGGATCGCTCGACGTCCTCATCAACAACGCGGGCGTCTACGGCTACGACGACCTGACCGACCGCGCTGCCCTCGAGCAGCAGCTCGCGGTCAACCTCTTCGGTCCCCTTGCGGTGACACAGGCCTTCCTCCCGCGGCTCGTCGAGTCACGGGGAGCGATCGTCAACGTGCTGTCACTGGCTGCGGTGGCCGCCGTGCCCATCAGTCCGGCGTACTCGATCTCGAAGGCGGCGGCGTTCTCGCTGACGCAGACCTTGCGCGCGACCCTCGCCGGTCAGGGCGTGGACGTCCACGCCGTGCTGCCCGGGCCCGTGGACACCGACATGGTGCGCGACCTCGACATCCCGAAGTCGAAGCCGCAGTCCGTGGCCCGAGCGATCCTCGATGGGCTCGACCGCGGCGAGGAGGAGATCTTCCCGGATCCCTACTCGCAGGGGATCGCCGAGGGCTGGGACAAGGGTGTGGCCAAGGCGCTCGAACGGCAGAACGCGGGTCTCGTCGCCGCTGCGAACCAGTAGCGGACACCTCGTGGTCCGTCGAACAGCGCGAGGTGCCGGCGTCACTCCGTCTCGAGCTCCGGGAGGTCGGGCCGCGAGTAGTAGTCGCTCGCTTGGCTGGTCCACCACGCCTGGACGGTCCGCAGCCCGGTGGGCGGATCCAGTGTGCCTGCGCAGATCGCCCGCCTCGCCGGGTCTTCCGACGACTGCCAGAACAGCGACGAGCCGCACCGGGAGCAGAATCCGTAGCCTGCGTCCGGGACCGGGAAGTACCAGGTGAGAAGGGCGTCCTCGTCCTCCACGTGGATGGCGTCCACCATCGCCGATGTCGTGGCCATGTGGTGACCGGTGAACCGCCGGCACCGCTCACAGTGGCAATCGATCACCGCACGCAGCTCGCCGCGGACGTCGTACCGGATGCCGCCACACAGGCAGCGCCCGCGGGCCTCGGACACGTCGGACATAAGCTCACCCTTCCCCCGCAGGTGGACGCGGGCTTCCGTCAGTCGATCGTCTCGACGATCGAGAACACTAGGGCGTCGCGTCGAGTGCGATGAGCGCAGCGAGGAGCCCGCCGGTGGTTGAGGTGCGACGAACGCCGCGGGAACCCGCCGGTGGTTGAGGTGCGACGAGCGCCGCGGGAACCCGCCGGTGGTTGAGGTGCGACGAGCGCAGCGAAAAGCCTCGAAACCTCCGGCGGCCGCCCGGTCTGCTGTGGTCGAGGTTCAGACGGCTGGGCACGAACAAGGCCGCCGGTCGGTCGCCCTTGCCTTTCGGGCGCCAGGCAGGCGGAGAAACTCCTCGAAAGCAGACCCCCACAACCCTTGCTGTTCGAACAGTTGTTCGATAGGATGAGCGCATGACCTCCACCACCGCGCTCGACACGGCCGCAGCCGCGGTACAGGCGTGCGCGGACCTCGCCGGCGGGCAGTGGGACCAGGTCGAGGACTCCCTGCTTCCTGAGGCCGCGGTGGCGATCGCGAGGATCCGCGCGTACGCCGACGCGGCCCTGGTCGAGGTCGCCGAGCAGCTGGAGGCCACCGGCGCCGCCGACAAGCTGGGCTGGGCCACGACCAAGGACTTCCTCACCCATCTCCTGGGCGGCCACAAAGGCACCGGCGCGACCTACCTGCGCGTGGCGAAGCAGACCGCCGACCTCCCCCACGTGCGGGAGGCGATGACCGCCGGGGAGGTGTCCCTGGCCCAGGCCAGCGTGATCGGGTCCAACGTGGCGAAGCTCCCCCACGTCGACGACCTCCGCGAACAAGCCGCCGGCAAGCTGCTGGACCTGGCGGTCGGCGAGCAGCGTGATGCCACCGACCTCGACCACGCCATCGGTGACGTGATCCACGACCTCGACCCCGACGGCACCCTGCTGGCGTGGGACACCGAGAAGGACAAGGCCGAACGCTCCGCCCACCGCGCCCGCTACTTGTCCTTCACCAAGGACAAGCTCGGCGGCTACAAGATCAAGGGCTACGGCACCGCCGAGGACACCGAGCTCGTCAAAACCGCCCTGATGCCGCTGGCCGCGCCCGTGGTCACCGAGCCCGGCGCCTGCGGCGGCGAACCCGACCACACCAAGTGGCGCGACCCCGAGACCGGGCAGGCCATCACCCACGGGTGTCCCGACCCCGACTGCCGCCACGACGGCCGCGACCCCCGCGAGTCCGGCGCCCGCCTCTTCGACGCCCTCGTCGAAGCAGCCCGCCGCCTCCAAGCCACCGACTCACTACCCCACGCCCACGGCACCACCGCCCGGATCACCATCACCACATCGCTCGACGCGTTGACCACCCGCCTCACCGAGACCGGGCACCTCGACACCGACGGGCACCTCCCCTCCGGCGACCGGCTCTCCGCCACTGCGGTACGACGCCTGGCCTGCGACGCCGAGATCATCCCCACCGTCCTCGGCACCCCCGGGCAGATCCTCGACATCGGCCGCACCACCCGCACCGTCCCCACCGCCATCTGGAACGCCCTCGTCCTCCGCGACCGACACTGCGCCTTCCCCGGCTGCAACCGCCTCCCCATCGCCTGCGACGCCCACCACATCCACCACTGGGCCGACGGCGGCACCACCGCCCTGCACAACCTCATCCTGCTCTGCCGCAAACACCACACCGCCATCCACCGCACCCCCTGGACCGTCGCCATCGACGACGACACCGGCAGACCCGCGTGGACACCCCCACCACCCATCGACACCAGCAACCGATGGTCCTTCACCCCCGCCCGAGCCAGACCACCCACGAGAGCCGCCTGACGGGCGGCTGCCCGGCGATCGACATCGCAGGCGATTCCGCGGTGACACCCACCGCCGTGCCGGACGTTCCCTAGTGTGAGCCCGAGGAACGGAGCCCAGGTGGACGCGGACCAGTTCGAGGCGTGCTGGCACGCACACATCAGGCGTGTCGTCGCGTACGCCGAGCGACACGTCGGCCGCGACGCGTCGTACGACGTCGCGGCGTCCACCTTCCTGACCGCCTGGCGGACCTGGGAGACGATCCCCTCCGAGCCGCTCCCCTGGCTGATTTCCGTCGCACGCGGGCACGTCCGCAACCACCATCGCTCCTTGCGCCGCCGCGCCGGCCTCGAGCAGCGCCTCGAGCTGCTCGACACCTCGGCGGCCACGGGCGCCGACACCGGCGTGACCGCGACCGAGCGCGCGGAAGCACTGCGGGTGCTGGCCGCCATGCCCGAGCAGGACCGCGAGGCGCTGCTGCTCGTGGCGTGGGAGGGCCTCACCACGGAGCAGGCGGCCGAGGTGCTCGGCTGCCGGCCCGGCACCCTCCGGATGCGGCTGCACCGCGCCCGAGCCCGCATCGAGAGCACGTCGTCGAATCCCCTCCCCCTGAGCAGGAGCGTGCAGTGAACGTCCTCGACCAGATCCGACCCCGGGCCGACCACCTGTCCGACGAGCACTCGCACGCCATGCTCGCGTCGGTGCTGAGCTCGCCCGCCCCGCGGCGCAAGCGGCGCGGACGCCGTGCGGCCGCCTTCGTGCTCTCCGGCGTGGTCGTCGCCGGCGGCGCGGCCTACGGCACCGGCCTGGTCCCGGAGATCGTCGCGGAGCGCTTCCAGCAGATCCGCGGCGGGGACGACGGGTGGCCGGACCCGATCGACGGCGAGCGCCTGATCGCCGACGTCCCGCTCAGCAACGGCAAGCAGGCCCGCGTCTGGCGCGCCGACACGACCGGTGGCCAGTGCGAGATCCGCGACATGACCGGCGACAGAGAGCGTCCTGAGGACTTCGGCGTCGGCTGCTGGCGGTGGAACCCCGGCGAGGCGACCGACCCGCGCCGTGGCGTCCACTGGCAGACGTCGGCCGACGGTCCGGCGGTGGTCTACGGCGACTTCACCGGCGTACGAGAAGCCGTCGCGCGCGTCGAGGTGAGCGGCGACGGCTGGAGGCGGTCCTTCGCCGTGGTCGACGGCGCGTTCGCCGGCGAGGTCCCCGCGGGCGACCCTCGTGACGCGGTCCGCTTCGCCTACTTCGACCGATACGGCGCACGGATCGCCCGCAAGACGGTGACTGTCTCGATCGAGTCCGAGTAGTCAGTCGGTGTCGTCAGGCGGTCGGTCCCGGCCGGCTCAGACCAGCCCGGTGGCGTCGAACATCCACGACGTGTCGGCAGCGAGCAGGTTCTCCATCCAGTCCGGCGGTGCGGCGTTCTGCACGGTGCCGAAGTCCCAGTAGTCCTTCCACAGCGCGACCCTGCCGTCGCGCACCCGGTGCACGCTGACGAACGGCAGCACGACCACCTCACCCGAGGCGAACGTCCAGGTCTCACTGTGCTCGTAGAGGACGGCGTCACCCTCGGCGACCAGCAGGCCGTCGTGGTTCTCGTAGCCGGCGAGGTCGCGCAGGCCGACCTGGAGGCGCTTGACGATGTCGACCGGTCCGCGCGCCGCAGCGGTCGGCCCGACCGGCATGTCGACGTAGATGCAGTCGTCGGTCACCCAGTCGCCGAGTCGGTCCCAGTCGCGCGCCGACAGCGTCCGCCAGAGACCGAGTACGGCGTCCTTCGGGTCGGCCACCGCGTCAGGCCTTGGTCGGGATGTGGTTGATGGTGCCGCCGTCGACCACGAACTCCGACCCGGTGGCGAACGACGACTCGTCGCTGGCGAGGAACACCACGAAGGCCGCCACCTCCCCGGGCGTGCCGGGTCGCCCGAGCGGGATCGGGATCAGGTCCTCGGGCATCTGGTCGGTGGCGGGGGTGCTGATCCTGCCGGGGTGGAGGGAGTTGACGCGGATGCCGTGGGGCGCGAGCTCCATCGCCGCCGACTTGGTCAGGCCGGTCAGCCCCCACTTGGAAGCGACGTAGCCGTGCGCCCACGGCGTGCCGCGCAGTCCCTCGATCGACGAGGTGTTGATGATCGACCCGCCGCCGGCGGCGATCATCGCGTCGGTGGCGGCACGCATGCCGAGGAACGGCCCGGTCAGGTTGACGTCGAGCATCTCCTGCCACAGAGCCCGCTTGTAGCGGTGGAGCATCCCGCCGTTGAAGATGCCGGCGTTGTTGAACAGCACGTCGAGCTTGCCGAACTCCGCGACTGCGAGGGCCACCGCGGCGCGCCAGTCCTCGTCGCTCGTGACGTCGAGGTGGACGTAGCGGGCGGACTCGCCCAGCTCGTCGGCGAGCGCCTTCCCCTCCTCGTCGAGCAGGTCGCCGATGACGACCTTCGCGCCCTCGGCCACCAGGGCCCGAGCGCTGGCGCCGCCGATGTTGCGCGCGCCGCCACTGATCAGCGCGACCTTGCCTTCAACGCGTCCCATGTCAGTCCTTCTCGCTCGTGCCGGTGAGAGTCGTGGCGAAGATGCCCTTGGCCGTGGTGACCGGCAGGTCCAGGGTCGTGCGGATCCCGGGTGCCGCGGCGACGACGTCGGGGATCGCGTTGACGATCCGGCCGGCGCCGAGCGCGATGGCGGCGTAGTTGTGGTCGCCTCGCCTGCTCGACGGGCAGACGTCGACGACGTACGACGGCTCGCCCGTGACCTCGACCCGGTAGGACCCGCCCTCCTGCGCCGGCTGCGGCCAGTCCGGGCGCAGGTCGGGACGCAGCCGGGTGGTGTGGTCGACCACGATCACCTCCTTGCCGCGGGCGACGCCGGCGATCGTGAAGCGGACCGCGGCGACCGTGCCCTTCTTGATCGTGCCGATCGCGACGTCGATGTCCTCGGGCGCCGGCTCCTGCTCGAACCACTCGGTGATCTCGTCGAGCTCGATGCCGAAGCCCGCCGCCAGCTGGCGGATGCTGATCCCCCACGCCGACGACAGCATCCCCGGTTGGAAGAGCATCGGCAGGTCTCCGAGCTCGCGGCCGAACCCCATGACGTCGCGCATGACCGGCTCGCCGTCGTAGGTCGCATAGTCGGCGATCTCGTAGCACCGCACCTGCTCCACCGACTGGCAGGTCGAAACGATCGCGAACGGGAGCACGTCGTTGGCCCAGCCGGGGTCCACGCCGCCGGCGAACAGGCTGACGCCGTTGGTGCGGCAGGCGTCCTCGATCGGCTGGATCATCGACTCCGGCAACAGGCCCCACGGATAGATGAGCGGCACCGGCGAGGACGTGACGACGTTGGCGCCCGCCTCCAGGCAGGCCTTGACGTCGTCGAGCGCCTCGAAGAACCGGGTCTCGCCGATCGCGCAGTAGACGACGCAGTCGGGCTCGGCCGCCAGCGCCGCGGCCAGGTCGTCGGTGGCGGCGACGCCGGTGCGTACGTCGAGCCGCGCCAGCTCGCCCGCGTCGCGTCCTACCTTCTCCGGGGTCGAGGTCACCAGGCCGACCAGCTCGAACCTGGGGTCCTCGATCAGCTGGGACAGCGCGATCCGGCCGACGTTGCCGGTGGCGACGTGGACGACGCGGAGGGGCGCGGGAGTCTGGCTGGACACCTGTCCACTCTAGAACCTGTTCTAGTTTCGCGGCAAGGGTCGCTAGCCGACCAGTCGCGGCACGCCGCAGTCCACGGTCGGGGCGGCGTGGACCGTGCCACCGGCCACGTCGATCCCGAGCGTGCGGAGAAGGGGCGACAGCAGCCACCGATCGGCGGTGTGCACCAGCGGGTTGACGACGCCCTCGACGACCTCGCGGACGACCATGTCCAGCAGGTTGGAGATGCCCAGGAACCGCAGCAGGAACGACACCGGGCCGAGCCCGTCGAGGAGTGCCAGCGTGTTGAGCGAGGTGTGGAGGGTCGGGATTCCGATGCCGCCCTCACTGGCCCGGACCCACCGGGAGTAGTCCTCGTCGACGACGTCGATGTGCCGGTGCAGCGTGGGCCGGCTCATGCTCTGCCCGCTGGTCAGCGCGATGGTCCCGCGGGCCACCTCGATGCCGTTCCAGCCCGGAAGGCCGACGTCGGCGAGAGCCACCCGCATCTCGGGAGAGGACGGCTGGCCGGCCATCCTGCCGAGCCGCACCTCGAGGCTGGCGAGCCCGCTGTCGATGTCCAGGAGCACGCGCTTCGCGTGCGGCAGGCACCGGACGTCGGTCACGGTCGCGCTGGCATCGGCGAGGGTGAGGCGCACGGACACGGGCACGTGCGCCGAGACGAGGCCGAGGTCCACATCGACGGCGTCGCCGTACAGCTCGACCACCACCTGGGAGCTCTCGGCGGTGCCACCGCACTTCACGACCGGCTTCTGGCCGACCACGACGCGTGCCCGGAGGTCGACCGCGCTCCCCCGGCCTCCCAGCGGCAGGGGCAGGGTCACTCCGAGAGGCAGGTCGATCACGTTGGTGCCGTTGGCCACGGCGAGCGAGCCGGCCACCAGGTCGAGCAGGTCGAGGTCGAGACCGAGTGCCGCGTCCGCTGCGGTCTCCAGCGAGACGATGTCAGCGAGCCGCACGCCGACTGCGCCGATCGTCGCGCGGACGCCGTCGTAGACGCCGCGCATCAGCTGGACCTGGGCGACCTGGCCCGACCGTCGCTCGAGCGCGTGGAGCGCGGCCAGCATCAGCCGTTCCAGGTTGACGACGACGTCGGCGGCCTCGGTGAACGAGAGTGCGGAGATGTCGGTGGCGACGAGCGGGTCGAGCTCCTCGATCAGCTCGAGGAGGGAGACCTGCGCCCCGAGCAGGCCCGCGTGGGGGTCGAGCACCTGGACGGCGAGGCGGGTGCCGAGCACCTTGCCGAGCAGCGCGTCGAGGAGCCACGACTGTCCAGTGTCCACGTGCGCGGCGTAGGAGCTCACGCGCAGGCACGCCGACGTGCGGGCCTGGCCCACCGCGGTGCGAGTGGCACCGCCCACCATCTCGCCGGTGACACCACCGAAGACGAACCCGACCTCCGCGGAGGCGATCACCTTCACGGCGGCCGGCACGTCGCCGCCCTCGGCCGGGACCCACTGGGAGCCCGTGGGATCGCGCTTGACGAGCTCCCAGGTGACACCGCGCGGATCGACCGGGCCACCGATGACGTCGCTGTTGCGGCGCACGCTGGCGTCCCGCGCCGCGTCCATCCGGGTGCCGCGGACGCCGTTGTAGGAGCCCGCCGGCCGGCCGTCGAGCTCACGGGCGAGGTCGAGGGCGACGACGTCGGCGAGGGCCTGGAGGTCGGCGCGGAGCACCCGCTGCATGCCGATGTCCACCACCAGGGCGGCGATCACCATGATGACCACGACGAACACGCCGGCCACGGTCGCAACGGCGCCCCGCTCGTCCCGGCGCCGCTCCCCGAAGATGCGACGCACGTTCCTGTCCTCCCGCCGGCGCCGACCTGTTCGGCGTCCGGGACGTCGATCGGCCGGGGCGCCGAGGAGTGAAGGGGAAGCGGCAGGCGATTCAGGCCGGCGCGGGGTAGAACTGCTCGGCCCAGGTCCGCAGCGCCGTGAACCCGGGATACTCGCCCCGCGAGAGGGCGGCCGGGTCGGCGTACTTCTGGTGCGACCAGATCACCAGGTCCGCCTCAACCTGCTCGATGACGCCGCGCGCCTCCTTGCGGGCGAGCTCGAGGGACCGGTCCTCGTCGAGGTCCGTGCGGCGGCGGGTCCAGACGGAGAACCGGACGTCGCAGGTGGCGTCGTCGACCGGGGTGACCGCCAGGCAGGTGCGGTTGTCGATCATCCCCCAGCTCTTGGTCACCGCGAGTCCGATGCCGGCGTTGATCGCGTGCACCCCGCTGTTGACGTCGTCGATGCTGCCGACCGAGTCGTCGAACGTGATCGTGAAGTCGACGTAGGACACCGGCTCGTCGAAGTCGTGGCGGGTGAAGACAGGCACGATCGGCACCTTGTGGACGTACTTGAAGTGGGCGAAGTCGACGCCGTTCTCCATCACGTACTGCGGGTGCAGCTCGAGGCCCTGCTCGAACAGGTGAGAGCCGGGGTACGCCGGGTGGTAGTCGTCGGCGCTGACCTCGTCGTCCCACGACGTGAAGACGTCGGGCACGTCGAAGTACGGCGCCCGCCGCTCGACGTCGTGCCAGATGTAGACGGCCTCGTTGCGCTCGACCGTGGGGAACGTCCGGATCTTCTTGCCGATGTTGGGCCGGTCCTCGTAGGGGACGCACACGTTCCTGCCGGCGGTGCTCCACTGCCAGCCGTGGAACGGGCACTGGATCACCTCGCCGACCACCGTGCCGCCGTAGCCGAGGTGCGCGCCGAGGTGCTCGCAATAGGCGTCCATGACCGTCACCGCACCCGACTCGGTGCGCCAGGCGACCAGGTCGCGGCCGAAGTAGGACATCCGGTGGACCGCGCCCACCGGGACCTCGCTCGACCACGCGACCTGGAACCACCCGGTCGGCACCATCGACAGCGTCGGCTTCATGGCGACGGTCCTCCGCTAGGCCCCGAACGCGTGGGTGCTGGTGACGCCGCCGTCGACCGAGATCTCGGCGCCGTTGATGTACGCAGACTCGTCGGAGGCGAGGAACACGTAGAGCGGGGCGACGTCCTCGGGGTAGCCCACCCGGCCGAGCGGCACCTTCGAGGCGCCGAACTCCATCGCGGCGTCGCCACCGTGGACGCGCGTCATCGGGGTGTCGATCATGCCGGGGTGGACCGAGTTGACCCGGATCCCCTTCGGTCCGAGCTCCATCGCGGCGCACTTGGTCATGCCGCGGATCGCCCACTTGGTGGCGGCGTACGCCGTGCACGACGGCATGCCCGCCAGGCCCTCGATCGACGAGGCGTTGATGATCGAGCCGCCGCCGTTCTTGCGCATCGTGCGGGTGACGGCCTGCATGCCGAGGAACGTGCCGAGCTGGTTGACCCGCCACAGCAGCTCGACCTCGTCGCCCGGCATCCGCTCGATGTCGCCGAAGCGCAGGATGCCCGCGTTGTTGGCGAGCACGTTGACCGGCCCGAAGCGCTCGTTGGCGTCGTCGACGAGCGTCGCCCACGACGCGGCGTCGCTGACGTCGTGCGCCGCGAAGTGCGCGGCCTCACCCAGCTCGTCGGCGAGGGCCTGTCCGGGCTCCTTCGCGACGTCGGCGACGACGACCTTCGCGCCCTCCGCGACGAAGCGGCGCACGATCTCGGCGCCCTGTCCCTGTGCGCCACCGGTGACGATGGCGACTTTGTTGTCGAGACGGCCCATGGCTTCTCCTTCAGACCTTCAGCTGCATGATCGAGTCGGCGGCGAAGCCGACGGCGGGGTCGCGGTCGGCGAAGAACCCGCCGAGCTGCTTGTCGAGGTCGTCGGCGGTCCACACGTCGCCGGAGGCGTCGAACCGCTGCTCGACGACCGGCGCGGCGACCACGGCGACCATCCCGCCGTAGACGACGAACACCTGGCCGGTCACCCGCGCCGCCGCGGGCGAGGCGAGGTAGGCCACCAGCGGGGCGACGTGCTCCGGCGAGTACGGGTCGACCGCTCGGCCGGACGTGTCCTCGCCGAAGACCTCGGCGGTCATCGCCGTGCGGGCGCGCGGGCAGATCGCGTTGGCGCGCACGCCGACCCGACCGAGGCCGCGCGCGGTCGAGAGCGTGAGCGCCGCGATGCCCGCCTTGGCCGCGGCGTAGTTGGGCTGACCGGGGCTGCCGCCGAGGAACGCCTCGGACGCGGTGTTGATGACGCTCGCGTCGACGGGCGCGCCGGTCTCCTTCGACCTCGTGCGCCAGTACGACGCCGCGTTGCGCGAGAGGAGGAAGTGACCGCGAAGGTGGACCGCGATGACCGCGTCCCACTCCTCGTCGGACATGTTGAAGAGCATCCGGTCGCGGGTCATGCCCGCGTTGTTGACGACGATGTCGAGCCGTCCGAAGCCCTCGACGGCCGCGGTCATCATCGCGTCGGCGGTGGCCCGCTCGCTGACGTCGCCGGCGACGACGGTGGCCTCGCCGCCGCGGGAGCGGATCTCCTCGACCGCGTCGTCGCCGGCACCGGGCAGGTCGTTGACGACCACCTTCGCGCCGGCGTCGGCCAGCGCGAGGGCCTCGGCGCGACCGAGGCCGGCCCCGGCGCCGGTGACGATCGCGACCTTGCCGTCGAGGCTGGTCTGCTCGCTCACTCGTTGTCCTCCACCAGGCTGATGGCCGCGCGCGGGCAGGCGGCAGCCGCCTGCTCGACGCGCTGCCTGTTCTCGTCGGTCACCTCGTCGGTGTTGAGCTGGAGGAAGTCGTCGTCGTCCAGCTCGAACACGTCGGGGGCCAGCGCCTCGCACATCGCGTTGGACTCGCACAGGTCGAAGTCGACCTTGATCCTCGTAGTCATGATTGCCTCCTAGACGAGCTTCCGGTGGTCCCAGGTCGCGACCTTCTCGGGGTGGATGACCACAGCCACCCGCTTGGTCGCCTGCTTCTCGACGGTCTCGCGGCCGAAGTCCCCCAGCGCCTCGAACGACTCCGCGCCGAGCATCCGGGTGGCGACCTCGCTGCCGATCGAGAAGATGCCGTCGTAGTCACGGACGATCTCGGCCCGGCCCTGGATCGAGATCCCGCGCAGCTCGAAGTAGTCGACGCCGTCCTCGACGAGCGCGGTGACCCGCGGGTCGCGCTCGAGGTTGCGGATCTTCTGGCTGCGGCCGTAGGTCCAGAACGCGATCTTCCCGTCACGGACGATGTAGAACAGCGTCGTCAGGTGCGGTACGCCGTCGGGGCCGTTGCTCGCCACCTGCACCTTGAGGTTCTCCGCGAGCATCGCGGCGACCTCGTCGTCGTTCAGCTTCACCGCGTCGCGGTTGCCGGCCATGCTCACGCACCTTCCGAGGAGTGACCCGGGAACACGTGGGCCGTGGGGTCGATGACGACGGCGGCGTTGTTGACGGCCGTCGCGGCCTCGCCGAAGCCGACGGCGATCAGCCGCACCTTGCCGTCGTAGTCGGTGATGTCGCCGGCGGCGAACACCCGCTCGAGGTTGGTGCGCATGGACGAGTCGACCACCAGGTGGCGCTTGTGGGTCTCGATCCCCCACTCCTGCAGCGGGCCGAGGTCGGCGACGAAGCCGAGCGCCGCGATGACGGCCTGGGCCGGCCGGAGGCTCGGCTCCCCATCGACCGTGACCTCGACCTTCTCCAGGTCGGGGTCGCCGATCAGTGCCGTCACCTCCGCCTTGGTCAGGATCTCGACCGACGACGCCTTCACCTGCTCGACGGTGCGCGCATGCGCCCGGAACGCGTCGCGTCGGTGCACCAGCGTCACCGACCGCGCGATCGGCTCCAGGTTCTGCGCCCAGTCGAACGCGCTGTCGCCGCCGCCGACGATGACGACGTCGCGGTCGGCGTACGGCTCGAAGCTCGGGACGAAGAACTCCAGGCCCCGGCCCAGCCACCCCTCGCCGGCCGGGAGCGGGCGGGGGCTGAACTTGCCGATGCCGGCGGTGACGATCATCGCCTTCGCCTCGACCGTGGTCCCGTCGTCGAGCGTCAGCGTGACTCCGCCGTCCGGGCCGGCACGGTGGTCGAGACCGGTGGCGGTCCGGTCGAGGAGGTACGTCGCGCCGGCGCTCTCGGCCTGGGCTACGAGCCCGGCGACCAGCTCGCGTCCCTTGACGGACGGGAAGCCGGCGACGTCGAGGATCGGCTTCTCGGGATACATCGCCGTGATCTGCCCGCCGAGCTCGGGCAGCGAGTCGACCACGACCACCCGCAGGCCGCGGAAGCCTGCGTAGTAGGTGGCGAACAGGCCCGTCGGGCCGGCTCCCACGATGACCAGGTCGCACTCCACGACCCGAACTGTAACGTGTTCTAGTTCGCCGTGGGGCATGACCCGCTCCTCGATACTCGTCCTAGCTCGCGTCGATCCGGTCGACGAACCAACCCTGGTCGGTGTGCACCAGCGTCACCAGTGCGCGGAACTCGGAGGTGACCGTCTTCGGCTCCGGCCCGGCGGTGGTCACCGTGGTCTGGTCGAACATCACCAGCGCCTGGAGCTCGGCGTCGTTGGCCCGCACGACGGCCTGGGCGCGGAGGTCGACGCTCATCACCGCCTCCTTGCCGACGAACTCCTGCTTGACGTCGTCGGTCGTGCTGCGGAACTCCTCGGCGAAGTCGGCGGTGAGGAACTCCGCCGCCTTGTCGACGTCGGCGTCGTAGGTCTCGTAGGAGCGGGTCATCATCGTCTGCACGGCCTCCCCGGCGACGGCGACCCCCTCCTTCCAGGCGAGCTCGTTCTCGACCACCGGCCGGTCGGCCGGGACCGCGATGGCGCCGCTGGCCTCCGACGGCTCTGCGGGCTCGTCGACGAACCAGGTGTGGCGCACCCACCAGACGGCCTGGAGGAGCAGGACGACCGCGAGCACGGCGAGGATCCGGACCAGCATCCGGGTCGCAGCCGGGCTGGCGAGCACCGGAGCGGTCTCCTTGTCCGGCCGCGGGGCGTCGTCGCGCGACGACGGGGCGACCTCGACGTCGTCGGCCGTGGGCGGCGCGGTCGTCGCCGTGGTGGTGGCCGCCTTCGGCTCGGGCACCGGCGTGTCGTCGGTCGGCGTGACGGCCGACTGCCCGGCGATCTTGCGCGGCCGGTTGACCGCGCCGCGGGAGCTGGCCGGTCGACGGGGCGTGGACGGGCTCATCGGCCTCGCTCCTCGTCCTTGGGCGCGGCCAGGTCGGGCGCCTCGGCGTCGATGAACCGCAGGTCGCGGGTCAGCCAGTCCCCGTCCTGCAGCTCCAGCTCGATCTGCATGCGGTAGGGCTTCGCCTGCGGCTGCGGCGTGTTGACGTTGACCACCTTCGTGTTGGTGGCGAGAAACACGGTCGCGGAGTCGTCGTCGGCGGACGAGATCCCGGCCCACACCACCTCGCCGGACTGCACCGACTCCATCCGCTCCGTCAACTTCGTGATCGCCTTGAACGACTTCTCGTACTGGGTCTGGAACGCACCGGTCGCGCGCTCCAGGACCGCCTGACGCGTGGCGTCCAGGTCGCGGTAGTCGATGTTGAGGAACGTCGTGGCCATGCCGCTCGCCGCATCGAGGATCGCCGCCCAGCGCGCCTGGTCCTCGTCGTCGGCGGGCTTCACCGCCTGGACCAGGCCCGGTCCGACGTCGGTGCCGATCAGGCTGGTCGCGCCGTCGGACTGCTGGTCGAGCACCACCGCGACCGACCGGGAGAACCAGTTGCCCGACGTGTCGCCACCCTTGTCGGCGTGGGCGTTCCACATCACCGAGCGGAACAGGAAGCACACCGCGACGGTCGAGAGGATCACCAGGACGTAGAGCGCGATGTTGAGCCGGACCCGCGCCCTCACGGGCCCGCCACCGGACCCACCAGCATCCACTTCCACGCATCCCCTCCCAGGACGGACAGGTCGGCCGGCGCCCGGACCTCCACCGGGTTGCCGTTCGCGTCGACCGCGCCGTGCACGCGGCCGGTCGTCGCGTCGTAGGTGCCACTGTAGACGCGGCCGGGCGACGCGGTCGGGTCGAGGTGCAGGCCGGGCGCGTACTTCGAGCCGCGCGGGTTGAACGGCATCGGCGAGTTGCACTTGGCCGGGTAGAGCTCGTGGTCGCGGGTGTCGTGCGGGTTGTTCCACTGCTCGTGCGGCTTGTAGCCGTCGGTGCACGGCGGCACGGAGTAGTCCATCTGCACGTTGATGTGTCCCCAGCCGTCGCGGGTGCTGCCGGTGGGGCCGCCCGCCATGAACGTCGGGAACAGGATCAGCAGGTGCTCCACGCCCGGCAGGTAGGTGCTCACGATCTGCCCCATCCCCGTGAGGTCGCTCAGCAGGATGGGCAGCGTGGGCTCGAGGTCCTCGAGCAGGGCCCGGATCTCGGTCGCGGCTCCTGGCGTGTCCCGGAGCACCTTGCGCAGGTTCTTGTCGCTGCCGCGCAGCATCGAGGTGACCACGGCGAGGTCGCGGGCGAACGCGCGCACGTTCTCCTTCTCGTCGCGCTGGGTGCGCAGCACCGTCAGCCCGTTCTCCAGGAGCGCGATCGTCTCGTCGGTGTGCTCCGACGCCTCGGCGATGAACTCCGAGCCGTTGTCGAGCAGGCGCTGGAGGTCGCGGCCGGTGTCGCCGAACAGCAGGCCCAGCTCCTCGACCGCGACCCGCAGGTTCTCGTGGTCGACGGAGTTGACGAACCGGTCGATGTCGACGAGGAGGTCACCCTCGTCGACCGGGAGCGAGTCGGCCGTGCCGACGAAGGTCGTGCCGTCCTCGGCGTACGGCGCCGAGTCCGACGCCGGCTGGAAGTCGAGGTACTGCTCCCCGACCGCCGACAGGTTGTGCACGAAGATCTCGGAGTCGACGGGGAGCTTGGTGTCCTCCTCGAGGGAGATGCCGACCTCGACGCCCTCCTCGGTCGGGGTCATCCGCGACACCCGGCCGATCTTCACGCCGCGGTAGGTCACCTCGCTGCCCTCGAACAGGCCGCCCGAGCCCGGCAGCGTCGCCGTCACCTCGATGTTGCGTCCGGTGGCACGGTCGACGATCCCGAGGTACGTCGCGGCGACGTACGTGATCCCGATGGCGCTGAGCACGACGAAGACCGCCAGCCTGATCCGGACACCGCGACTCATACCGCACCTCCCAGCAACGTCGACTCGTCCGCCGGCGGACCGGTGGACGCCGTGCGGCCGATGAGGCCGTCGAGCAGGCCGCCGAGGTTGCCCAGCAGACCGTCGCCGAGGTCACCGAGGTTCGGCAGCGACGCGATCGCGCGGCACACCGGGCCGTTGCGGATGTGGCGGTTCTGGCGGCACTGCTTCTGGAGGTCCTTCAGCAGGTCGAGGCTCGAGAGCACCTTCGAGCAGGGCACGCTCGTGAGGCTGCCGCTCTGGAGGCACGCGGCGACCTGGTCGACGACCTCTCCGGGGTCCGGCAGCTGGATGTCGGGCAGCCCGAGGCCGGTGAAGAGGTTGGTGAGGTCGACCTGCACGCGCGCGATGGTGTCGGCGTAGTCGCCCTGGATGATGTCGCCTGCCGCCTTGGGGAAGGGGAAGCTCGCCAGCAGGTTGATGCCGGGAGCCAGCCGGTCGCCGGCACCCCACAGACCGCGCAGCACCGGCTCGAGGTCGTCGAGGATCTCGAGCATGTCCTCCTTGCTCGCGCGGATCACCCGGGTGCCGACCTGGCCGAGCCGGTCGAGGGAGGCCAGCATCGCGATCAGCTCGTCGTGCTGGTCGGCGAGCACGTCGATCGCCGGGCCGACCGCGTCGAGCGCGCCGCCGATGACGTCCTTCTCGGCGTTGAGCGTGCCGGTGAGGTTGTCGAGCGACTCCATCGCGTTGATGATGTCCTGCTTCTGCTCGTCGAGCGTGCCGACGACCCCCTCGAGGGAGCTGAGCAGCGAGCGCAGCCGGTCCTCGCGGCCGGACATGACCTGGTTGGCCTCGTTGGTGATCGTGCCGAGCTGGGCGACACCGCCGCCGCTGAGCATGAACGACAGCGCGCCGAGCACCTCCTCGACCTCCGGGTTGCGGCCGGTGGCGGCGAGTGCGATGTCGTCGCCCTCACCGAGCCGCCCGGCGGGCTCCTGCTCGGTGGGCTCCTCGAGCGCGACGTACTTCTCGCCGAGGAGGGAGACCTGGCGGATGTCGGCGAGCACGTTGTCGGGGAGCTCGACGTCCTCGCGGATGCGCAGAGTCACCGCCGCGTGCCAGCCGACGCGCTCCACCTCGGTGACCTCGCCGACGACGACGTCGTCGACCATCACGGGCGAGCGCGGGACGACGTTGAGGACGTCGCGGAACTCGGCGGTCACCTCGAACGCCTCGTCCTCCGAGACCGGGGACCCCGGGAGCGGGAGGTCGTAGGCGCCGTCGAAGTCGCACCCGCCGAGCACCAGGGCGCCGGCGGCGGCGAGGGCGATCCAGCGTGTGCGCCTCACGCGCCACCTCCCATCATGTCCGCGAGCGACGGGTCCTCGGGCGTCACGTAGGTGACCTGGGGCGGCTGCGGGACCTTGATGCCGTGCTTGGTGTCCTCGAACTCGGGCACCGCGGGGCTGGTCCGGTTGCTGCTCACACCCGGGAACTCCGGGATGTAGCTGCCGTACTCCGGCGGCAGCCACGGCAGCTGGTCGAGCGCCTGGCCGAGGAGCTGGCGCAGCAGCTCGCAGGTGACGTCCTTCAGCTTCTGCGGCATCGCCGGGTGCTGCTGGACGAAGCCGCACAGCAGCGAGTCGGCGCTCCAGACGTTGCCGCCGATGCCGACCCGGGAGTTCTGGGTCCCGGTCTGGTGGTCGAACCCGAGGTGCAGGGTGTCCATCGCCATCGGGGCGATGGCGAGCGCCTTCCGGAGGTTCTCCTTTTCGGACATGATCGTCGACGTCACCGTGGTCAGCTTGCGGATGCCGGCCACGAGCGCGTCGCGGTTGTCGCCGACGAAGCTCTTGACGCTGCCGACCGCGCTGGCGACCGCGGCGACCGCCTGCTGGAGCTCGTCGCTCTCGTCGGCGAGGACGTCGGAGACGCCCGCGAGGTCGGCCATGAACGCGCGGACGACCTTGTCGCTCTTCGCGAGGGTGCCGGTGAACTCGGCCAGGTGGGTCACCGCCTCGAACAGGGGGCCGGCGCCGTCACCGAACGTCTCCGCGGCCGCGGACAGCTCGCGGATCATCTCATTGCCGCGCGCCCCCTGACCGTCGAGGGCCTTCCGCGTGGAGGCGAGCAGGTTGTCGAGCGAGCCGTCCTTGTTGACGCCGTTGGGGCCGAGCGCGATCGTCAGCTGCTGGAGGCTGCCGTAGATGCGGTCGAGCTCGACCGGCACCCCGGTGTCCGGGAGCTCGATCTCGGCGCCGTCGGCGAGCACCTGCCCGCCCTCGTAGACCGGCGTGAGCTGGACGAAGCGGTCGGCCACCAGCGTCGGGGTGACGATCACGGCCTTGGCATCGGCAGGCAGGTCGTGCTCGGCGTCGTACTCCATCTCGACGCGGACCGCGTCGCCCTCGGGGATCACCGAGGTGACCTGCCCGACGTTGACACCGAGGATGCGCACGTCGGTGCCCTCGAAGACACTCACCGCGCGCGGGAAGTAGGCGGTGACGGTCTTGGTCTCGGCAGGCGAGCGGAACACGTTGACCAGCAGCGCCGCCGCCAGAGCGACGACGAGCACGATCACGATCCGCCGGTCGATGCGGCGCCAGATCTGGGACAGTACGGCGGTCATTCGTTGAACCCCTCCGGCAGCCCGGCGATGAACTCCGGCAGGTTCGGCTCCATCTCGACCGGCAGCGTCGCGAGGTTGACCGCCATCGCGTCGAACCAGGGTCCGGTGCCGATGATGTTGCTGAGGATCTCGACGTACGGGCCGAGATTGGTCAGCAGCGCCTTGAGCTGGTCCTTCCGGGCGGTCAGCATCCCGAGCAGCTCGTCGACCTCCTGCAGCGCGGGGCCGATCTGCCGCTCGTTGTCCTCGGCCACGCCGCGGAGCTCGACGGCGAGCGTGCGCGCGCCGACCAGGAGCCGGTGGACGGCCGCCTTCCGCTTGCGGATCTCCTTGAAGACCAGGTCGCTGTGCTTCATCAGCTCGACGATGTCGTCGCTGCGGGCGGCCAGCACGTCGCTGACGCGCTCGGTGCTCTTGAACAGCGCCTGGATCTCCTCGTCGCGGAACGAGATCGACCGCGACAGCCGGGCGAGCCCGTTGAACGTCTGGCGGAGCTCGGGCGCCGCGTCGTCGAGCGTGCCGGCGACGACGTCGAGCGCCTGGGACAGCTGGCGGGTGTCGATCTGCTCGGTGGTCGTCGTCAGGTCGCCGAAGACCCCGACGATGTCGTAGGCAGCCTCGGTGCGCTCGAGCGGGATCGTGCCGCCGCTGTCGAGCTGGCCGTCACCCGCCGGGCTCAGCTCGAGGGCCTTCTCGCCGAGCAGGTTGTAGACCTCGATGGAGGCCGCGGTCTCCGGCCCGAACTCGACGTCGCCGTCGACCTCGAACTTCACGAGCACCTTGGTGTCGTCGAGCGTGACGTCGGTGACGCGGCCCACGCGGATGCCACCGACCTGGACGATGTTGCCCTTGTGGATGCCGCTGGCGTCGCTGAACTCGGCGTAGTAGGTGGTGCCGCGGAAGCCGGGGAACTTGGACAGGTTGAACGTCGCGGCCGAGATCACCGCCATCACCACCAGGGTGATGGCACCCAGCCGCAGGACGCGGGCGTCGCTCACTCCCCTGCTCATGGGCGGTCACACCTTGCGGCGGTCGACTGCATGTCGAACTTGGTGATGTAGTCCTGGATCCGCTCGATCAGCGGGATCTCACCGACGAGCGGCAGCTTGATCTGCACGGTCGCGCCGCAGATGTAGTACTGGTACCAGGAGCCGTAGCTGCCGGTGCGGGTCTGGTCGGACATCATCTCCGGCATCCGGTCGAGCAGGTCGACGATGTCGGCGGTCTGGCCGGGCTTGTTGAGCAGCTTGGACAGGTCGTGCAGGGCGGCGATGTCCTTCTTCAGCAGCGGGCGCCCGCGGTGCAGGAGGTCGGCGACGACCTCGGTGAGCTCGGAGATGTTGTCGAGCGAGGAGCCGATCGTCTCGCGGTCCTTGGCGAGGTCGCGCATCCAGTCGCGCAGCTCGATCACCAGCGTGCTCAGCTGCTCGTGCCGCTCGTCGACCGTACCGAGCGTCTCGGTGAGGTTGGTGACGACCGAACCGATCAGCTGGTCGCGGTTGGCCAGCGTGTTGGTGAGCGAGGCGGTGTGCTCGAGCAGGCCCTGCACCGTGCCGCCCTCACCCTGGAGCACCTGGACCAGGTTCATGCTCAGCTCGTTGACCTGGTCGGGGGTGAGGGCCTGGAACAGCGGCTTGAAGCCGTCGAAGAGGACGGTCAGGTCGAGTGCCGGGCTGGTGTGGGACACCTCGATGGTGTCGTCCTCCTCGAGCGTCTCGGTGAGCGGGCCTGGCTCGCCCTCCTGGAGCGCGAGGTAGCGGTCGCCGATCAGGTTGAGGAACCGGATCTCCGCATGGGTCTCGGTCGTCAGCTCGAGGTCGGACTCGGCCGTGAACGTCACCCGAGCCATCGTGCGGTCGTAGTGCTCGACCTCGGACACCTCGCCGACGCTGACGCCCGCCACCCGGACGTCGTCGCCAGCCTCCAGCGAGGTCGCGCTCGTGAAGATCGCGTGGTACTCCTTCGAGTCGCCCAGCCCGATGTTGCCCATGATCACCGTGAGGACACCGGTGACGAGCACCGAGATCGCGGTGAAGATGCCGAGCTTGATCGCGGCAGCCATCGTCACCGCGTTGCGGCGGTGGCGCAGCTTGGCGGTCGGGTCGCGCTTCTCGACGGACTTCATGAAGTCGGCGCTCATCCGTCGACCTCCTCGCCCTTGCGCACCAGCGGGCCGTAGAGCATCGAGCCCAGCGCGCCGTACGACTCCGGCTCGGTGCCGTTCTGCGAGGCCAGCAGCGCGTTGACGATCTGCTGGTCGCCCTCGGACCCGGCGAACCCGCTGGTGAGGTTGAGGTCGAGCAGGTCGCCCGGGAGGACCCCGAAGCCCGGGATCAGGTTCTTCGGCGGCTTCTCGTCGATGTCCGACCCGTTGTCGAGCGGATAGGCGTCGCCCGGCACCTTGAACTTCGGCAGGCCGAGGCACCACGGGCCGTGCCCGGTCTCGCCGTACTCGATCGCGTCGCTCTCGTTGAACACGCGGTACTGCGGCGTGAAGAACTCGATGTACTGCTTGACCCACCCGCCCTCGAACGTCTTCGACAGGATCGGCGCGTACTCCGCGGCGCCCTGGATCAGGCACGGGAACTCGGGCGAGTAGTCGGCGAGCAGCTGGACGACGGGCTGGTTGTAGTGGCCGACCTGGATCAGGTTCTGCTCGTTGTCGCGCAGGATCCGGGCGCTCACGTCGGCGAGCCCGGCGAGGTCGGAGAAGAAGACGTCGAGCTCCCGCCTCATGTCGACGATCGACCGGCTCGTCACGGTCACGTTGTCGAGCACGGCGAGCAGGTCGGGGGCGGCGTCGTCGTAGGCGTCGGCGACGTCGGCGAGCGCGATCAGGTCCTCGCGCAGGGTCGGCAGCACGGAGTCGATCTCCTCGACGTACTCGCCGAGCTGGTCCATGGTCGTGCCGATCTGGTCGCCGCGACCGTCGAGCGCGGTGGCGAGCGCGCTGAGGGTGGCGTTGAGGTCGGCCGGACGCACGGCGCGGAGGAGCGGGAAGAGGTTGGCGAGGATCCTGCTGAGCTCGACGTTGGTCTCGACCCGGTCGGACGGGATCACGTCGCCGTCGGAGAGCGTGCCGGAGGGCGAGTCGGGACGCACGAGCGCGACGTACTTCTGCCCGAACAGGGTGGTCGGCAGGATCTGGACCGACACGTTCGCGGGGATCTGCTCCGCGGCGTCCGGCTCGAGGGCGAGCTTGATCGACGCCTCCTCCCCGTCCTGGGAGACCTCGCGCACCTGCCCGACGAGTGCGCCGTTGATCCGCACGTCGCCGAACTTCGCGAGCTGGAGGCCGGCGCGGTCCGCCTTGACCGTGACCATGGTGACCCGGTCGAACTGCTTGTTGTAGATCGCGACCGAGAGCCAGATGAGCAGGCCGATCACGACGAGGAACGCGATGCCGGCCACCAGGAGCCGGTTGTGCTCCCTGGCGGAGTCGTGGTGGACGTTGACGAGCATCAGGCCGTTACCCCGTGATCCTGACCGTCGTCGTCGAGCCCCAGATCGCGAAGCTCAGGAAGAAGTCGGCGACCACGATCGTCACGATGCTGGTGCGGATGGCCTTGCCCACCGCCCGGCCCACGCCGGCGGGGCCGCCGGACGCGGTGTAGCCGTAGTAGCAGTGGATCAGGATCACCGCGACCGCGAGGAACGCCAGCTTGAAGAACGACCAGAGCATGTCGATCGGTGGCAGGAACTGCAGGAAGTAGTGGTCGTAGGTGCCGGGCGACTGGCCGTAGATGTAGGTGACGATCAGCCGGGGCGAGAGGTACGACGCGAACAGCGCCACGATGTAGAGCGGGATGATCGCGAGGAACGCGGCGATCATGCGGGTCGTGACCAGGAACGGGAGCGACGGGATGCCCATCACCTCGAGCGCGTCGATCTCCTCGGAGATCCGCATCGCTCCGAGGCGGGCGGTGTAGCCGCACCCGACCGTCGCCGCGAGCGCGATCGCGGAGATCAGCGGGGCGACCTCCCGGGTGTTGAAGTAGGCGGAGATGAACGCGCTGAACTTCGCGACGCCGATCTGGCTCAGCGACGCGTAGCCCTGGATGCCGACCTCGGTGCCGGCGAAGAAGGCCATGAACGCGATGACGCCCGCCGAGCCCGCGATCAGCGTCAGGCCACCGGCGCCGAAGGCGACCTCGGCCAGGGTGTTCCAGATCTCGCGCTGGTAGCGCCGGACGGCACGGGGTGCCCAGGCCAGTGCCTTCGCGTAGAACAGCAACTGGTCGCCGTACTGCTCCAGCGAGCGGCGGCCGGACTGGACCGCGTCTGACGCGTACTCGGTGATCGCTGCCATGTCAGAGACCCACCGGCGGGACGACCTGGAAGTAGATCGCGGTGATGACCGCGTTGAGGAAGAACAGCAGCATGAACGCGACGATCACGGACTCGTTGACCGCGCGGCCGACGCCGCTCGGGCCGCCGCCGGCGTTGAGCCCCTTGTAGGAGCCGACGATCGCGGCGAGCCACCCGAACAGGGCGGCCTTGATCATCGCGATGTAGAGGTCGGGCAGCGACGCGAGCGCGGTGAAGCTGGAGAGGAACGCGCCCGCAGACCCGTCCTGGACGATCACGGTGAAGAAGTAGCCACCGCCGATGCCGGTCGTGATCACGATGCCGTTGATCATCACCGCGACGAACATGGTGGCGACGACCCGTGGAGCGACGAGGCGCTCGAGCGGGTTGATGCCCAGCACCTCCATCGCGTCGATCTCCTCGCGGATCTTCCGCGCTCCCAGGTCGGAGCAGATCGCCGATCCCGCGGCGCCGGCGATGATCATCGCGGCGGCCATCGGCGCCGCCTCACGCACGGTGGCGAGCACCGCGGTCGCGCCGGCGAACGACTGGGCGCCGAGCTGGCCGGTGAGGCTGCCGACCTGCAGCGAGATCACCGCTCCGAACGGGATCGACACCAGGATCGTCGGCATCAGCGTCACGCTGGTGACGAACCACGCCTGCTCGAGGAACTCCCGGAACTGGAACGGCCGGGTGAAGATCAGCTTCGTGACCTCGACGACCATGAGAGCCAGCTCGCCGGGTCCGCGGATGACCGATGCAGCATTCACTGCCAAACCGGCCACCTCCCATGTCATCGAGCCGCCGTCACAGTAGAACGTGTTCTCGTTATGAGCAACGAGGCACGGTGTGACGCGTTACACAAACATGCCAACGACCCCCACGCGGTGCGCGTCACGCTAACCGATCAGGTCATTTGACCTACCCCGTTCGGCTCGATTCGTGGACAGGTGCAAGAAGGTCGCGTCGGCATCGGCGAGCGCCGCCCGGAGTGGGCCGAGGCCGTCGTAGAGTGCCTGACCGTGAGCGACCAGACGACGGCGTCGAGGAGGACGCTGCGCACCATCGCGAAGCACCCGTCCGCGGTGCTGCTCGCCGCCCAGCTCGTCGTCGTCCTCGCCTACCCGTTCCTCGAGGACTCCGTCGCCGGCCGGGCGGTGGTCGGCGTCTTCCAGATGGTCGTGGTGCTGTCCGCGGTGGCCGCCGTCCGCAACACCCCCGCCCTGGTGTGGGTCGCCGTCCTGCTCGGCGGGCCGGCGATGCTCCTCAGCGTCGCCGAGGCCGCCTCGCCCGAGACCGACTGGATCGTCCTGGCCTCGGCCGTCTTCCACGTGCCGTTCTACTTCTTCGTCTCCTACGCGATGATCCGGTACCTGTTCCACGACGACCGGGTCACGCGCGACGAGCTCTTCGCGACCGGGGCGGCGTTCACCGTCGTCGCGTGGGGGTTCGCCTACCTCTACGCCGCCGCGCAGGTGATCTGGCCGAGCTGCTTCATCGGCTACAGCTCCCCCCGAGCCGAGGACCCGCTGGAGTGGTTCGAGCTGCTCTACCTGTCGTTCACGACGCTCACCAGCGTCGGCCTCTCCGACGTCTATCCCGTCAACAACCACGCCCGGTCGCTGGTGATGATCGAGCAGATCAGCGGGGTGTTCTACGTCGCGCTGGTGGTGGCCCGCCTGATCGGGCTCACCCGGCCGGGAGCGCGGCCGCCCATGTCCTGAGTCCCTACTTGGTCGCCTCGACCATCTGGCGCAGCTCCTTGCGGAGCTCGGAGATCTCGTCGCGCAGGCGCGCGGCGAGCTCGAACTGGAGCTCCGCCGCGGCGGCCTTCATCTGATCAGTCAGCTCCTGGATCAGGCCGGCGAGGTCGCTGCTCGGCATGCCGGCGAGCTCGCGGGCGTGCTGGCCGGGCGCGTCGGCGCCGAGCGTCGGGACCGGGGCGGCCTTGCCCTTGACTCCTCCCGCGCGGCCCTTGACGCCGGCGTCGGCCCAGGTCTGCAGCAGCGCCTGGGTGGTCTCGTCCTCGCGGGCGAGCATCTCGGTGATGTCGGCGATCTTCTTGCGCAACGGCTGCGGGTCGATGCCCCGCTCCTCGTTGTAGGCGATCTGCTTGGCACGACGCCGGTTGGTCTCGTCGATCGCCGCCGCCATCGAGGGCGTGATCTTGTCGGCGTACATGTGCACCTGGCCGGACACGTTGCGCGCGGCGCGGCCGATGGTCTGGATCAGCGACTTGTCGGAGCGCAGGAAGCCCTCCTTGTCGGCATCGAGGATCGACACCAGCGAGACCTCGGGGAGGTCGAGTCCCTCACGGAGCAGGTTGATGCCGACGAGCACGTCGTAGGCGCCGAGACGCAGGTCGCGCAGCAGCTCGATGCGCTTGAGCGTGTCGACCTCGGAGTGGAGGTAGCGGGTGCGGATGCCGGCGTCGAGGAGGTAGTCGGTGAGGTCCTCCGACATCTTCTTCGTCAGCGTCGTGACGAGCACCCGCTCCTGGCGCTCGGCACGCACCCGGATCTCGTGGATGAGGTCGTCGATCTGGCCCTTCGTCGGCTTGATGACGACCTCGGGGTCGACCAGTCCCGTCGGCCGGATGATCTGCTCGACGACGTCGCCCTGCACCTTGTCGAGCTCGTAGTCGCCGGGGGTCGCGGAGAGGTAGATGGTCTGCCCGATCCGCTCGAGGAACTCCTCCCACCGCAGCGGCCGGTTGTCCATCGCGCTCGGCAGCCGGAAGCCGTGCTCGACGAGGTTGCGCTTGCGGGACATGTCGCCCTCGTACATGCCGCCGATCTGCGGGACGGCGACGTGGGACTCGTCGACGACGAGCACGAAGTCCTCGGGGAAGTAGTCGAGGAGGCAGTTGGGCGCCGACCCGCGGCTGCGGCCATCGATGTGCATCGAGTAGTTCTCGATGCCCGAGCAGCTGCCGACCTGGCGCATCATCTCGATGTCGTAGGACGTGCGCATCTGGAGCCGCTGGGCCTCGAGCATCTTGCCCTGCCGCTGGAACGTCGCGAGCTGCTCGGCGAGCTCGGCCTCGATGCCGGCGATCGCCCGCTCCATCCGCGCGGGCCCCGCGACGTAGTGGCTCGCCGGGAAGATGTAGAGCTCCTGGTCCTCGGTGAGGACCTCGCCCGTGACCGGGTGGAGCGTCATCAGCCGCTCGATCTCGTCACCGAAGAACTCGATGCGGACGGCCATCTCCTCGTAGACGGGGAAGATCTCGAGCGTGTCGCCGCGGACGCGGAACGTGCCGCGGGTGAACGCGAGGTCGTTGCGCGTGTACTGGATCTCGACCAGCCGCCGGAGCACCGAGTCGCGGTCGTGCTCCTCCCCCACCCGCAGCCGGACCATGCGGTCGACGTACTCCTGCGGGGTGCCGAGGCCGTAGATGCAGGAGACGGTCGACACCACGATCACGTCACGCCGGGTGAGCAGGCTGTTGGTCGCGGAGTGGCGCAGCCGCTCGACCTCCTCGTTGATCGAGGAGTCCTTCTCGATGTAGGTGTCGGTCTGGGGGACGTAGGCCTCGGGCTGGTAGTAGTCGTAGTAGGAGACGAAGTACTCGATCGCGTTCTTCGGGAACAGCTGCCGCAGCTCGTTGGCGAACTGGGCGGCGAGCGTCTTGTTGGGCTGCAGCACGAGCACCGGGCGTTGCAGCTGCTCGGCCACCCACGCCACGGTCGCGGTCTTGCCGGTGCCGGTCGCGCCCAGCAGCACCACGTCCTGGACGCCCGCCTGGATCCGCCGGGTGATCTCCTTGATCGCGGCCGGCTGGTCGCCCGAGGGCTGGTAGTCGGACTCGACGCTGAACGGGGCGACGCGGCGCTCGAGATCGGTGACGGGGCGCATGTCCTCCAGACTACGGGCGGCCGCCGACAGCGCTCCGCCGCTCAGCGCCTGGGCTGGTCCGGCTGCACGCGGAACGCCTTCAGCACGGTCGCCAGCATGGCGTAGTGCCCGACGAGGAGCACCAGCTCGATGCGCTCCTTCTCGTCGAAGAACCGCCCCAGCTCGGCCCAGAGCGCGTCGGAGATGTCCTGGTCGGCGACCATCTCGTCGGCGACCCGCAGCGCCAGCGCCTCGCGGTCGGAGAGCCCGCCCGCGTCGTCGGTGGCGCGCTCGGCGACCGCGACCTCGTCGGCGCTGAGCCCGGCCCTGCGGCCCAGTCGCCGGTGCTGGGTCAGCTCGTAGTCCGACCCGAGCAGGGAGGCGACCCGGAGGATGACGAGCTCCGCCTCGCGACGGGCGAGCCTGCCGCCGGGCATCAGCCGGCCGGCGAAGTGCAGCCAGCCCCAGAACAGGCGGCGGTGCCGCCCGAGCGTGCGGAACACCGCGGGCGGCTCGGTGCCGGTGACCCGGCCCGCGACCGCCGCGAACGCGGCCACGACCGGTCCGGTCTCGCGCCAGCCGCCGGGGGTGACTCGCGGCTCGCTCATGCCGGCCGCCGCGCCTGCTCGACCGTGGGGAGCACCCGGTTGGCGCCGTAGTTGAAGATCCGCATCGCGACCGCGTAACCGGGCGGGAAGTAGCGCTGGAGCCAGTGCACCAGCCGGATGTCGGGCGAGGTGTAGACCCAGTAGCGGTTGCGGCGCACCCCCTTCCAGATCGCCTCCGCGGCCCGCTCCGGGGAGACCGCCCGCCTCTGGAACTGGCGGCGGGCGCGGACGAACGCCCTGCTCTGCTGGTCGATGCCGGCGATCCGGATCGTCTCGACGAGCCCGGTGTCGACACCCCCGGGGCACACGAGGCTGACCCCGATCCGGTGCTTGCGCAGGTCGTAGCGCAACACCTCGGAGACACCCCGCAGGCCGAACTTGCTGGCGCTGTAGGCGGCGTGCCACGGCATGGCGATGATGCCCGCGGCGGAGGAGACGTTGACGAGCTGCCCGCCCCGGCCGGCGTCGATCATCGGCGGCACGAACTCCTCGATGACGTGGATCGGGCCCATCAGGTTCACGTCGACGAGCCGTTGCCAGTGGTCGTGCTCCAGGCTGCGAACGGTGCCCCAGATCGCGATGCCGGCGACGTTGAGCACGACGTCCATCGCCCCCGCCCGCTCCGTCACGAGCGCCGCCAGGCGGCGTACCTGCTCGTGGTCGGAGACGTCCGCGGCCTCTGCGGTACCGACCAGGCCGCCCTCTGCCCGGATGGCCTCGGCCACCTCGGCGAGACGCTCGGGCTGGATGTCGGTCAGGTGCAGCACGGCGCCCTGGGCGGCCGCCTGCTCGGCCACCGCGCGGCCGATGCCGCTGGCCGCCCCGGTGACGAGGACGTTGCGGCCGCGGAGGTCGCGGACCGGCGGCCTCACAGCAGCGGCCTCAGCGGCGCGAGGACCATCTCGGTGAACTTCCTGTGCAAGTCGCGTGCCTCCCACTCGCTGCTGGTCAGCTCGAGGCAGTTGGACTGGTCGACGAGGAAGATCTGCTCGAGGTCGGCGGCCAGCGCCTCGTCGATGACCTCCACGTTGATCTCGTAGTTGCCCTGCAGGCTGAGCCGGTCGATGTTGGCGGTGCCGACCGTCGACCAGGTGCCGTCCACGGTCGCTGTCTTCGCGTGCACCATCGCGCCCTGGTAGCGGAAGATCCGGACGCCGGCGTCGAGCATCTGGCTGAAGTAGCCGCGCGAGATCCAGTCCGCGACGATGTGGTTGGACTTCAGGGGCAGCAGCAGGCGTACGTCGACGCCGCGGCCGGCCGCGTCCTTGAGCGCGTCGACGAAGTCCTGGTCGGGCAGGAAGTAGGCCGTGGTCAGCCACACCCGGCTGCTGGCGCGGTTGATCGCCTCGAGGTACATGGCCCGGATCGGGAAGACCCACAGGCGCGGCACGTTGCGGTGCACCCGCACCTTCGGCTCCCAGGTCGAGGCGGTCTCGAGCAGCAGCGGCCGCTCCGAGGAGCGCAGCCGCCGGCGGCGGTTGAGGTTCCAGAAGTCCGCGAACGCCCGCTTGAGGTCCCAGACGGCCGGACCGGTGATCCGCACGTGCGTGTCGCGCCACTCGGTCGCGTAGGGGGACCCGATGTTGTAGCCGCCGATGAACCCGACGTGGTCGTCGACGACCAGGATCTTGCGGTGGTCGCGGCCGTAGCGGCGCAGGTCGAAGAACCGCCAGCCCGCCGCGTAGACCGGGTAGCGCAGCACCTTGATCGACGGCGGGAACCGCTGGAACGTCGGCGCGACGACGAGGTTCGCGAACGCGTCGTAGATGCAGTAGACCTCGACACCCCGGGCGGCGGCCTCGGCAAGCGCGCGCTTGAAGCGCTCCCCCGTCGCGTCGCCCTTCCAGATGTAGGTCTCCAACAGGACCTGCCGCTGGGCTCCCTCGATCGCAGCGATCATGTCGTCGTACAGGTCCTGCCCGAACGTGTACGTCGTGACCTCGCCCTCGCCCACGGCGGTGGTCGCCGGGGCGCGGGTCGGGAACGGACGCGGCCGCTTGCCCCGGCGGCGGTAGCTGTCGACGAGCGACATGCCGATCGCGAGCGCGAACGGCAGTGTCGCCAGCGTGACGAGCAGCCTCCGCAACCGCACGGACCAGTCCGAGGTCATCCGTCCGCCGCCTCGTCCACGGGGGCCAATCTAGCGGCCCCGTGTCACTGCGCGGTGCTGCCCTCCGGGATGTTGGAGAGCTGGACGTCGGCGACCATCCACTCGCCCGACTCCTCCTCGAGCACCAGCGTCGCCCACTTCTCGTCGAGCTTCGGCCGCTCGCTCTCGGCGTCGCGGATCTCCTGCCGCACGAACGCGATCACCGTGACGGACCCGTCGTCGTTGGCCCGGTAGGCGGAGTCGACGACCTCGCCCTCGGCGGACGCCTTCGAGAGCCGCACGATCTTCTTGAACGTGTCCTCGTTGGCGGTCATCCGGTCCTTGAGCTCGTCGTCGGACAACCGGTCCACCCAGTCGTAGACCTCGTCGAGGTCGGTGTGCTCGTAGGTGGTCATGTCGAGGAGCAGCTCGCGCGCTGCCGACTCGGCCGCCGCGAGCCCGGCGACCTCGTCCTCGGCGGCGTCCGCTCGGTCGTCGGCGTCACCCTTCGCCTTGAACATCAGGCCGAGCGCGACCGCCGCCAACACCAGCGCCGCCGCGAGGGTGGCGATGACCGTCAGGTACCGCTTCTTCAGCTCGTCGGTGCCGCCGTCCTCCACCCGCGTCACCGTACCGGCCCCGGTGCGTGGGCCGCGCCGCGGCGGAGGCCGGGGAACGAGGCCGGGCAGTGGCCACCGAGGTAGAACGGCCGGCGCTCCGGGTTCCACGGGTCCTGGTGGGACGAGCCGTAGTCGCAGCGCGCCGTGCGCTTGGGGATGATCTGGACATTGAGCCGGCCGTCGTGGAGCACTGCCATCAGCGCCCGGATGCCGGGTGCGTACTCCTGGAGGAGCGTCCGCAGGTGCGGCTCGTAGGCCATCACCATGTCGCTGAAGCTCACGCCCACCGACAGGAAGCCGGGCAGCACCTCGTTGGCGTCCCGGACCAGGGCCTCGAGGTCCTTGAGCTGGCCGGGCGTCCGCTGGAGCACGTCGCGGAACTCGGGCGCGTAGTCGCGGAGGAACGCGGCGAACTGCCGGGCGCGGTTGCCGAGGGTGCGCAGCGAGTCGGCGTTCTCGGAGACGATGTCGAGCACGGTGCCGCTGTTGGTGATGACGCGGTCGGTCTCGGGCCACACCTCGTTGAGCGTCGTGAGCAGGTCGTTGCCCTGGTCGAGGACCTGGCCGAGGTCGTCGCCCGTGCCGGCGAGGCCCGTGCTCAGCTCGCCGAGCAGCACCTTCAGCTTCTTGTCGTCGATCTGGCGCAGGACGTCGTTGACCGCGACGACCGTCGAGCTCAGGCTCTTCGGCAGGTCGGTCGACTCGGCGCCGATGGTGTCGCCGTCCTCGAGGAACGGCCCCTCGGCCGTGGTCGGCTGGAAGTCCAGGTACTGCTCGCCCACGGGGGACAGACTGCGCACCCGGGCGATCGAGCTCTCCGGGATGTCCGTGCCGGACGTGAGACGCACGGTCGCGACGACCCCGCTCTCGGCCGGGACGATCTCGGTCACCTTGCCGACCTTCACGCCGCGGTAAGTGACGCCGGAGCCCTCGAAGAGGCCGCCGGACTGAGCGAGCTCGACCTTGATCGTCGCCGGACGCGAGGTCAGCGGCTGGTCGAGGACCGACGCGAAGATGTAGGCCACGGCGAACACGAAGACCACCACGACGCCGACGGCGCTGAGCAGCAGGCGGTCGGTCAGGAACTTGGGCATCTCAGGCACCTCCGCCGGTCAGTCCACCGAGCAGTCCGTCGAGCCCCAGCAGCCCACCGTCCGCGCCGCCCGACCCGTCGTCGCCACCGCCCGCGCCGCCGGTCCGACCGGGGTCGGACTGCCGGCCGCCGCCCAGCAGGCCCCCGTCGCCGAGGATGCCGTCGAGGAGTCCCCCGAGGCCGAGGTCCTCGAGGATGTCGTTGAGCTCGTCGACGGGCAGCACCACGCCCAGGGTGTCGAGCAGCCCGAGCAGGTCGCCGAGCGGCCCGCCGCCGGTGATGCCGTCGATGTGCAGGTCGAGGTTGACGTTGAGGAACTCGGTCGGGATCGCCTGCTTCGCCACGTCGGCCGCGCGCTGGATCGAGCGGAGCATCGCGGCGAACCGGCCGCGGTTCTTGGCGAGCTCGGCGAGCACCGGCTCGACCTCGCTCAGCAGGTTGAGCAGCTGGGTGCGGGTGGCGTTGACGGTGTCGTTGGCCGCCGACGAGAACCGCTCCACCGCCTGCAGGAGGCGGGTGAGGTCGGGCGTCGCCCTGCGCAGCACCGCAGCTGCCGGACGGATCTCCCGCATCGCGCGGTTGATCGTGTCCTCCCGCGCGGAGAGCGTGCTCGACAGCGAGTTGAGGGAGTTGAGCACCGCGTCGATGCTCCCGGTCGTGGCGTTGGCCTCGGTCAGGAACGTGTTGGCGCGGTCGAGGAGGCCCCGGATGTTCTCCTCGTTGCCGCCCAGCGCGGTGTTGAGCTCGTCGGTGATGATCCGCAGCTGGTCGAGCCCGCCTCCGTTGATCAGCAGGGATGCCTGCGCGAGCGCGTCCTCGACCGTCGGAGCCGTCTCCGTCTCCGGCAGCTCGAGCGTCGCGTCGTCGGCCAGCACCTCGCCCTCGCTCGGGTTGTCGACGTCGATGAACAGCTCGCCGAGCGGCGTGGTGTAGCGGAGCCGCGCGGTCGCTCCCTCCCTGACCTGCGCGTCCTCCTTGAGGTCCATGGTCACGTGCGCGACGAAGTCGTCGACCGTGATCCCGGTGACCTTGCCGCTGTCGACGCCGTTGACCTTCACCGGTGCGCCCTCGGCGAGGTTGAGCGCGTCGTCGAACTCGGCGTTGAGCTGCACCGTGTCGCCCGACACCCCGGTGCCGGGGATCGGCAGGTCGCGCATCGTGGTGCCGCAGCCGGTGGCGGTCACCACGACCGCACCGGCCAGCACCGCGCCGGTGATGGTGCGCAGCCCCTTCATCGGGATCCTCCCTGCGTGGCGGGCGCGGGGCGCCCGAGCGGGTCGAGGCTCAGCAGCAGGTCGCAGACCGCGTCCGCGATCGCGCCGGACTCGCACACCTCCCGGAGGAGGAAGCCCGTCGGGTCGAGGGCGACCGGGTCGAGGACCACGGGCAGCTTGTTGTCGGGCGTGCGCGCCAGCTGGATGTTCTGCAGGGTCAGCGGCATCACCCGCAGGACCTCCTGCAGTCGCTCCTGCTTGGAGAGGATCACCCGCATCAGCCGCGTGGAGCCGTCCAGCGTGCGCACGATCTCGTCGCGGTTGGCGACGGCGAACTCGGCGACGGCGGTGACGGCGTCGTCGAGCGACCGCAGCGCGGTGCGGAAGTTGTTGCGCTCGGCGGCGAGCAGGTCGGCCGCTCGGGCCACGCGCTGGATGAACTCGCGGGCGGTGCCCTCGTTCTCCGCGATCACGCCGAGCAGCACGTCGAGCGACCGGAGGGTCGCCGCGACGTCCTCGCGCTGGGCGTGGACGCCGTTGACGCCCTCGGCGAGCGAGTGGATCGTCTGGTTGAGCAGCGGCCCGCGGCCCTTGAGCGCCTTGGTGCCGGCGTCGATGAACCGCTGCACCGCTCGGACGGTGTCCTTGTCGCCCGCGATGCCCGTGGCGAACCGGTTGAGCGACTCGAGGACCTGGTCGAAGTCGACCGGGGTGCGGGTGCGCTTCAGCGGGATCTCGCCGTCGTCCTCGAGCTCGGGCCCCTTGGTGTAGACCGGCGTGAGCTCGATGTAGCGGTCGGTGGCGACCGACCGTGCGACCACGACCGCACCGACGTCGGCCGGCACCTTGTAGTCCTCGTCGACCTCCAGGGTCACCTTGACCCGGTCGCCCACGGGCTCGATCTCGGTGATCTCGCCGACGGGGACGCCGAGGATGCCGACGTCGTTGCCGACGAACAGGCCGGCCGAGTCGGCGAGGTAGGCCGTGTACTCCTTGGTGCCTCCCCCGGGCCCGTCGACGAGGCCGCAGCCGCCCGTGCCGAGCAGCAGGCTGAGGAGGACCGCGAGCGGCGCGCATCGTCGCAGGGTTGTGCTCATCGGCAACCACCCCGCGATCCGCACATCGCGTCGTCCGGCGGCAGGGCCGGCTCCTGGATGAAGAGGTCGACCCACGGGCCGTGCCCCGACGCGTTGGCGACGTACCGCACGGCCGGGCCCATCACGTCGAGGACGCGGGTCAGCGTCTCGTCCTCGCGGTTGAGCATCGCCAGCACGTCGTTGAGGTCCTCCAGGGCCGGCTTCAGGTCGCCCTTGGTCGAGTCGACGATCTCGGTGAGCGCCCGCGAGAGGCCGGTGGTCTCGACGAGAAGCCGGTGGATCGCGTCGCGCCGGGCGGTGATCTCGGAGACGACGAGGTTCGTCTGCGACATCAGCTCGACGATGTCGGCGCTGCTGTCGGAGAGCTGGTCGCTCACGTTGCGTGCCGACTCGAGCAGGTCACCCGCCTGGTCGGAGCGGTTGGCGACGACCTCGGAGAGGCGGGCGACGCCCTTGAGCGCGGGACCGATCTCGTCGGAGCTCGCGCCGAGGGTGTCGGCCATCGAGGTGAGCGCGTCGGCCAGCAGCTCGGGGTCGAGCTCGTCGAGGGCGCCGGCGCCGCTCTCGAGCACGTCCTGGAGGTTGTAGGGGACCTCGGTCCGGTCGAGCGGGATCCGGTCGCCGGCGAGGGTGCCGCCGCCCAGCGGCTCGAGCTCCAGGTAGTGGGTGCCGAGCAGCGTCGCGACCTTGACCGACGCCTCGGTCCGGGAACCCAGGTCGATGTCGGACTCGAGCACGAACGTGACGACCACGTGGTCGTCCTCGAGGTCGACCCCCGTGACCTCGCCCTTCACGACGCCGTGGACCTGCACGTCTTCCCCGCTGCGGAGGCCCGCGGTGTGCTCCAGGACCGCGGTGTACTCCTTCGTGCCGAAGTTGGTCGTGCTCATCACGATCACGCCCACGGCGACGAGGAGTCCGACCCCGATGCCGATCAGGCCGATGCGGAACGAGTTCCACTCGTTCACGGGCTTCATGAGCACACCTCCGACCAGGGGCCCCGGCCACCGCTGCCCAGCGGGACCGAGAGGGAGCCGAGCGAGATCACGCTGGAGCAGACGTAGGTGTTGAGCGCGTTCTCGTAGGACGTCGCCCGGCCCAGCTCCTCGAAGAGGAGGCCGAAGGCGGGCAGGGTGCGCTCCAGCTCGGCGCGGTTGTCGTTCAGCATCCCCGCGGTGTTGCGCAGCTGCCGGGACGTGTTGGTCAGCGGGACCTTCGCCTCACGCAGGAGCGAGCTGGTCGACCCGACGAGCTGGCTGATGCCGTCGATCGACGCGCCGATCGCCTTGCGGTCGCGGGCCAGACCGGTCATGAGGTTCTTCAGCTCCACCACCGTCGCCGAGATCTCGTCGTCCTGCTCGGTCAGGTTGTCGAGCACGGGCTTCAGGTTCGTCATCACCTCGCCGATGACCTCGTCGCGGTTGGCCACGAAGCTGGTCAGGTCCGACGTCTCGCGGAGCAGCGACTCGATGGTGCCGCCCTCCCCCTGGAGGACCTTGATCATCGACGTGGCGAGCGTGTTGACATCCTCGGGCTGGAGGATCTCGAAGAGCGGCCGGAAGCCGTTGAGCAGCTCGGTGAGGTCGAACCCGCGGCTGGTGTTCTCCAGCGCGATGGTGTCGCCATCGGCGAGCTCGGCGCCGCGCTCCTCGTCGGTCGGCTGGTCGAGGGAGAGGTACCGCTGGCCCAGCAGGTTCTGGTAGCGCATCGTCAGCGTCGAGTTGGACAGCACCGGCTGCTCCTCGACGACCTCGATCTTGATCGTGGCGCCGGTGTCGGTCGCGTCGATCTCGGTGACCTGCCCGACCCGGACACCGGCGGCCTTGACGTCGTCGCCGATGCGGAGGCCGTTGACGTCGTCGAACTCGGCGGTGAGCTCGCGGGTGTCACCGCTGACGCCGTTGAGCATCGTGTTGACGAGCAGCACGAGGAGCAGGGTGCTGGCGAGCGCGAACAGCGCGACCTTGATCGCGACGCTCCGGATGCCGGTCACTGGCCGTCACCCACCATCGCGCCGAGGCCGGCGGTCGGCGCCGACGAGCGCGCGTACGACGGACCGCCGCCGTAGTAGGCCGGCAGGCTGGTCCGGAGCACGGCGTGGACGTCGACGAACCCGTGCGACACCGCGGCGTCGAGCACACCGCCCGCCGCGAGGTTGACCGTCATCGCGTCGGTGATGCCGGCCTGCCGGTTGTCGTAGAGCACGTCGACCAGACCGCCGAAGTCGTTGATGAACGACACCAGGTGGCGCTGGTTCTTCGCGAGGAACTGCTGGGCGGTGACCGCGAGGTCGGTGCCGCCCGAGATCAGCGAGGTCAGCGCCGCCTCCTGGGTGACGATCGTGTCGAGGAAGACGAGCGAGTCCTCCGTGGCGTCGAGCAGGTCGGGCGCGACCTCGTCGATCACCTCGGTGGCCTGCGCGAAGCTCTGGAGGTCGTCGCGGATCGCCGGCATCCGGGCGTTGATCCGGTCGAGGTAGGAGTTGATCGTCCGCACGGTGCCGCCGAGTTGGTCGCCGCGGCCGTCGAGCGCCGCGGCCGCCGACCCGATCGCGGACGCGAGGTCCTTCGGGCCGAGTGCCTTGACCAGGCGGTCGATGTCGTCGAGCGCCTGCTGCAGCTCCAGGGTCTCCTGGGTCTCGTCGGGGTCGATCACGTCGCCGGCGGCGATGCCCTCGTCGGACGGCGTGCCGTGGACGACCAGGTCGACGTACGTCGTGCCGAACACGGTCGCGGGCAGGATCCGCGCGACCACGTTGGCCGGCACGTGCTCCATGTCCTCCTCGGACAGGGTCAGGTCGATGCTGACCCCGTCGCCGTCCTCAGCGCGCTCGATCGACGAGACCTTGCCGACGATGACGCCGTTCATCTTCACGTCGGAGCCGGCGCGCAGCGCACCGCCGGCCGTGCCGACGTTGGCCGTCACGTGCGGGGCCTCCCCGAACGTGCCGTTGCTGCGCAGCGAGAGGATCACGCCGATGAGGACGATCCCGACCAGGACGAGGATGCCTCGCCGGGCCAGCTGCTGACGCGTCACGGTGCGTGCTGCCATCGGTGCTCCCCCTAGCCCGAGATCCGGAAGCCGGGGTCGCCGCCCCAGAAGACGAGGGTCAGGACCATGTCGATGACGATGACCGACACGATGCTGGCGCGGATGCCGGCGCCGGTCGCCTCGCCGACCGCCTGCGGGCCGCCGCCGACGTTCATGCCGTACCAGCAGTGGAGCAGCGCGACGATCATCGCGAAGATCAGGATCTTCACGACCGACAGGAAGATGTCGCGGCCCTGGATCAGGGACGAGAAGTAGTGGTCGTACTGCCCTGGTGATTGTCCGAACAGGATGACCACCGAGACCTGGCTCGCGATGTAGCTCCCGATCAGGCCGATCAGGTAGAGCGGGAGGATGGCCACCATCGCCGCGAACACCCGGCTGGCGACGACGTAGCGCATCGGGCTGACCGCCATCACCTCGAGCGCGTCGATCTCCTCGTGGATCTTCATCGAGCCGATCTGCGCGGTGAAGCGGCACCCGACCTGCGCGGCCAGTGCCAGCGCGGCGATCAGGGGCGCGAGCTCGCGGGTGTTGGCGCTCGCCGAGATGAATCCGCTCAGCGGAGCGAGTCCGACCAGCTCGAGGCCGTTGAAGCCCTCGATGCCGAGGGACGTGCCGGCTGCGAGCGAGAGCAGCACCATGACGCCCACGGTGCCGCCGCCAACCAGCAGCGCGCCGCTGCCCCAGGCGATGTCCTTGAGCTGCCGCAGCGTCTCCTTGGGATAGAGCGCGAGGGTCGACGGGATCGCCTTGAGGACGTCGAACGCGAACGTCGCGAACGAGCCCAGCTTGGCGAGCATCCCCATGAGCGAGTCGACGACGCCGACCAGTGAGTCGGAGAGCCGGTCGCCCACGGTGCGGGCGCGGGGTTGCACGTTGGCCATCTCAGCCTCCGGCCGGGAAGAGCATCACGTAGGTCTGGGTGAGGCCGACGTTGACGCAGGCGAGCAGGATCACGCTGAGGACGACGGCCTGGTTGACGGCGTCGGCGACGGCCTTCGGGCCACCCCGGGCGTTGAGCCCCTTCTGGGCGGCGACGATGGTCGCGATGAAGCCGAAGATCAGTGCCTTGATCTCCGCGACGAGCAGGTCCATCGGTTGCGACAGGCTCACGAACGAGTCGATGTAGGTGCCTGCGGAGATCTGGCCCTGCCCGACCACCATGATGAACGCGGTGATCATCGCCGCCATCGCGACGATCACCGTCAGCAGCAGAGCGACCAGGAGCGCCGCCAGGATCCGTGGGGCCACCAGGCGCTGGATCGGCGAGATGCCCATCACCTTGAGCGCGTCGATCTCCTCGCGCGCCGTGCGGGCGCCGAGGTCGGCGCAGATCGCGGAGCCGACCGCCCCGGCGATCATCAGCGAGGTGACCAGCGGCGCGCCCTGGCGCAGGACGCCGATGCCGTTGACCGCGCCGATGAAGCTCTGGGCGCCGATCTGGTTGGCGGCGCCGCCGATCTGGACGGACGTGATGACGCCGAACGGGATCGCCACGAGGATCGTGGGCAGCAGGGACACCCGCGTCATGAACCAGCACTGGAGGAGGAACTCGGTCCAGGAGAACCGGCGGGCGATGATGTCGGAGACGCCCCACTGGATCGACTCGATGCCGAGCTTGACCAGCTCGCCGGTCGTGTTGATGCCGGCGCGGGCGCGCCCCCACATGTTGTCGAAGACCGACTTGGGCATCGCGGCGATCGCGGCCATCACGCCACCGCCGGGGGGATGTCGAGGTCCTGGCGCGTCACGAGTCCCATCAGCACCCCTTCTGCCGTCGCGGAGCCTTACGACGGTGTTTCCCCAGACAGCCTGGTCTGCCTGTTGCTGGGTGTAACAGTTATCACGCTATTTCGTCACGCGCAGGATGTGTCCAGGAACGTCGAGGCGTGGTCCGCGCCGGGGACGACGCAGTCCGGCGGCTCCGACGAGCATCGGAACCCGCCCCCGCTGCGGGCGCCACGGCTCGAGGAACGCCGCCAGCTCAAGGTCGTCGAACTCCGCTCCGGTGAGCGCCCAGCCGACGTCCTTGGCGACGTGGTAGTCGCCGAAGGACACCGCATCGGGGTCGCCGAGCGCCCGCTGCCTGACCTCGGCACTCGTCCACGGGCCGACCCCGGGCAGCGAGCGCAGCCGCCGGTCGGCCTCGGCGGGCGCGGCGACGATGCGCTCGAGCGCGGCGGCGTGTCGCGCGGCGGTCACGACGACCCGCGACCGCGCCTGGTCGATGCCGAGACGGAGCCACTCCCACGACGGGACGGCACGGAGCGTCTCGGGCGTGGGCTGCAGCCACAGCCCGGCCTCCGCTCCCGGGCCGGGGGCGGGTTCGCCGTACCTCCGGACCAGCGAGCGGAAGCCGGCGAACGCCTGCTTGCCCGTCACCTTCTGCTCGATGGCGCTGGGCACCAGGGACTCGAGGACCAGGCCGGTGCGACCCTGCCGGAGGTGCGGGTTCATCCGCCGGGCCTCCGCGAGCACGGGGTGGCGCGGTTCGAAGCCGGTCCAGTCGTCGGCCGCGCCGAGCAGGTCGGGCAGCTGGTCGAGCGCCCAGGCGGCGCCGCTCCCCCACGCCTCCGCGACGACCTCGCCGTCGGCGGGCCGGACCGCGAGCGCGAGCGTCGCCGGGCCCTCGGGCGTGCGCGACGCGCGCCAGTGCCGGCCGGCCACGTAGAGGCGGAGCGTCGGGTCGCCGGCGCCACGACGCTGCTGGGCCAGGACGGTCGCTGCGGGGCACGGCCAGTCCGGTCGCCAGACGCGGGACACGGACTCGGACACGGTCCGCGAGCCTACGCCGCGGGCCCGACTGGACTACCATTCGTCGGAGCACGAAAGTGCTTCATCTTCGGCTCCAGGAGTGACGTGACGATCGAGACCACCCGCGGCAGGCGCGCCCGCCTCGACCAGGAGGCGGTCGTCAGCGCTGCCGAGGAGATCGTCGACCGCGACGGCTACGACGCGCTCACGATGACGCTGCTCGCCGCAGAGCTGGACGCGCGGGTGTCGTCGCTCTACAACCACGTCGCCAACCTCGAGGACCTCCGCGCGCTGGTGCAGGTGCGGGCGATGCGCCTGCTCGGGGTGGAGGTACGACGCGCCGCGATGGGCCACGCGGGCGCCGACGGGCTGCGGGTGCTGAGCCACGCGCTGCGCGCGTTCGCCCGCGCCCACCCGCAGCGCTATGCCGCGATCACCCGCCCCGCGATCGACCCCGAGGCGTTCTTCGCCGCGGCCGCCGACACGATCGAGGCGCTCGCCGTGATGGTGCGCTCGGCCGGGCTGCCGGAGGAGCGGATCATCCCCACCGGGATGGCGGTCTTCGCCGCGCTGCACGGTTTCGTGTCGCTGGAGGTGGCCGGCTACTTCGAGACCGTCGACGACCAGCTCGACGACGTCTACGAGCTGGTGGTGCGAGGCGCGGTCACCGCCGCTGTGCTCGAAGCGACGAAGTAGAGCGCTCGCCCTTCCCCGGCTGTCGGCACGGCCTGACACGATCACCCCATGCTTCTCGGTGACCTCGTGGCGACGTCCGCCGCCGTGGCCGCGACGCGCTCGCGCAAGGAGAAGACGCGGCTCATCGCCGACCTGCTGCTGGCGTCCGAGCCCGACGAGCGGCCGCTGGTGGCCCCCTACCTCGCCGGCAGGCTGCGGCAGCGCCGTACCGGACTCGGCTGGCGGGGCCTGCGCGAGCTCCCGGACCCCGCGGCGGAGCCCTCGCTGACCGTCGCCGAGGTCGACGCCGGGTTCGAGGCGTTGTCACTCCTCGCCGGCGCCGGATCGGTCGCCGCCCGGTCGGCGGCGATGGCCGAGCTGTTCGGCCGGGCGACCGCCGACGAGCAGGCGTGGCTCCGCGCCGTCGCGCTCGGGGAGGTCCGGCAGGGCGCGTCCGACGCGCTGGTGATCGAGGCGCTGGCCCAGGCGGCCGACGTCCCGCTGGCGGCCGTACGTCGCGCCGCGATGCTCGCCGGGGGCGCCACCTACGCCGTGGCGCCCGCGTTCGAGGGCGTCGAGGCGCTCGCGGAGGTCGGGCTCACCGTCGGACGGCCCGTGCTGCCGATGCTCGCCTCGTCGGCCGCTGACCTGCCCACGGCCCTGGGCGGGTTCGCCGACCGCGAGGTGGCCGTCGACGCCAAGCTCGACGGCATCCGCGTGCAGGTCCACCGCAGCGGCGACGAGGTGCAGGTGGTGACGCGCAGCCTCGACGACATCACAGCCCGGCTGCCCGAGGTGGTCGACGTGGTGCTCGGGCTCGCGGCCGACCGGTTGATCCTCGACGGCGAGGCGCTCGCGCTCGACGAGTCCGGGCGTCCGCGGCCGTTCCAGGAGACGGCGGCGCGCACGGCGACGAGCGGCGACGGGCTGGCGGCGGTCACGCCGTACTTCTTCGACGTGCTCCACGTCGACGGCCGCGACCTCCACGAGCAGCCCGCCCACGAGCGGTGGGCCGCACTCGAGGCGCTGGTGCCCGAGCAGCACCGCGTCCCGCGGTGGAGAGGCACGGCGACCGCGGCCGACGCGGCACAGGAGTTCACCGAGCGGGTGCTGGCCGACGGCCACGAGGGCGTGGTCGTCAAGGACGCCGCGGCGGCCTACGAGGCGGGCCGGCGCGGGGCCGCGTGGGTGAAGGTCAAGCCGGTCCACACGCTCGACCTCGTCGTGCTCGCGGTCGAGTGGGGCTCGGGCCGGCGCAAGGGCTGGCTCTCCAACATCCACCTCGGCGCGCGCGACCCCGACTCCCCCACCGGTTTCACGATGCTCGGCAAGACGTTCAAGGGCATGACCGACGCGATGCTCGCCTGGCAGACCGAGCGCTTCCTCGGCCTGGCGACCGGTCCGACCGACGGCTGGGTCGTGGAGCTGCGTCCCGAGCAGGTGGTCGAGATCGCGTTCGACGGCCTCCAGCGCAGCAGCCGCTATCCCGGCGGGCTGGCGCTGCGGTTCGCCCGGGTCGTGCGCTACCGCGACGACAAGTCGGCCGACGAGGCCGACTCCATGGAGACGCTGCGGTCCCTGGTGCGCTGACCGTCCTGCGTGTCGTGTCACACTTGTGCAACTCCGAGTTACATCTCTCGTAGAGTGGCGGCATGACGAGTACCACCGAGCGGACCGGGAAGGTCGACGGTCGCCGCAAGGCCGCCGCCGCCCGCCGTCGGGCCCGGGAGGCGCAGATCATCGCCGCGACCCGTGAGCTCTTCGACGCCAAGGGCGTCCGCGACGTCCAGATCGAGGAGATCGCCAGCGCCGTCGGCATCAACCGCGCGATCGTCTACCGCCACTTCACCGGCAAGGAGGAGCTCTTCGCGCTCACCCTCGTCGGCTACCTCGACGAGCTCCGCGAGACGGTCCAGGCCGCCTCCGCGGACGCCGAGTCGCCCCGCGACGCGCTGGCGGCGATGGTTGGCGCGTTCGTCGACTACGGCGTCGCGCACCCGGCGTTCGTCGACTGCGCGCAGGCGCTGATGGTGCGTCCCGGCGACGAGCTCCTCGACGAGATCTCCGAGGGCGCCCTGTTCCGCCTCGGCCGCGGCATCACCTCGTGCCTCACGATCTTCTCCGACACCCTCGCCCGCGGGGTCGAGGAGGGCGCGTTCGCCCTCGACGACGACCCCGTGCTGCTCGCCAACACCCTCTACGCCAGCGGTCTCGGCGCACTCCAGCTCGCCCGCCTCGGGATCCTGGTGCACGAGTCGGCGCCGGGCGTCCCCACCGTCGGCCAGATCTCCCCCGAGCAGGTCCGCCGCTACCTGGTGACCTCCGCCCTCGCCCTGGTCACCCCCGCCCCCCGCTCCGCCTGACAAACCCCCGGGTGCCGACCGCGGCGCGCGGCGGCGGTCCCAGGTGCCCGCTCCCGGCGATTTCGCGACGACGCGCCGGCGCCCCGAGCCGAGCGGCGGGCGACCCCAGAGCGCCGTCGCGCGGCGGAGCGAGCAAGCCGGGAGTGGGTGGCTGGGGCCGCCGCCGCACTCCCCGGCATCGGCAAGTACGACGAGAGGCCGCCCCACACGGGACGGCCTCTCACCAGCAACCTACGAAGGCTCAGGCCTCCATGATCGCGACGACACCCATGCCGCCCGCGGCGCAGACCGAGATCAGCCCGCGGCCGCCACCGTTGGCCTTGAGCAGCTTCGCGGTGTTGGCGACGATCCGCCCACCGGTCGCGGCGAACGGGTGGCCCGCGGCCAGCGAGGAGCCCTTCACGTTGAGCTTCGACCGGTCGATCGAGCCCAGCGGGGCGTCGAGACCGAGGCGCTCCTTGCAGAACACCGGGCTCTCCCAGGCCGCGAGGGTCGAGAGCACCTGCGACGCGAACGCCTCGTGGATCTCGTAGAAGTCGAAGTCCTGGAGGGTGAGGCCGTTGCGCTCCAGCAGCCGCGGCACGGCGTACGCCGGGGCCATCAGCAGGCCCTCCTTGCCGTTGACGAAGTCGACCGCGGCGACCTCGGAGTCGACGAAGTAGGCGAGCGGCTCGAGGCCGTGCTCCTGGGCCCACTCCTCCGACGAGAGCAGCACCGCGGACGCGCCGTCGGTCAGTGGCGTCGAGTTGGCCGCGGTCATCGTGGCCGCCTCGCCCTTGCCGAACACGGGCTTGAGCTTGGCGAGCTTCTCCAGCGAGGAGTCGGCGCGCAGGTTGTTGTCGCGCTCGAGGCCGCGGAACGGGGTGATCAGGTCGTCCTGCCAGCCCTCGTCGTAGGACTTTGCGAGGTTGTGGTGCGAGGTGACGGCCAGCTCGTCCTGGGCCTCGCGGGTGATCTGCCACTCGAGCGCGGTGAGCGCCTGGTGCTCGCCCATCGACAGCTTGGTGCGCGGCTCGCCGTTGGACGGGATCGCGAGGCCGATGTCGCCGGGGCGGATCGCGCCGAGGGCGAGGATCTTGTCCTTGGTCGTCTTCTTGTTGTTGACCGCGATGAGCTTCTTGCGGAGCTTCTCCGAGATCGCGATCGGCGCGTCCGACGTGGTGTCGGTGCCGCCGCCGATGCCGGACTCGATCTGGCCCAGCGCGATCTTGTTGGCGAGGTAGTTGACCGCCTGGAGGCCGGTGCCGCAGGCCTGCTGCAGGTCGACGCCGGGGGTCTCCGGGGCGAGCTTGGTGCCGAGCACCGACTCGCGGACCAGGTTGAAGTCACGGGCGTGCTTGAGCACGGCGCCACCGGCGACCTCGCCGATGCGCTCGCCCTCGAGCCCGAAGCGCGACACCAGGCCGTCGAGGGCCGCGGTGAACATCTCCTGGTTGGAGGCGGTGGCGTAGGGGCCGTTGGAGCGAGCGAAGGGAATCCGGTTGCCGCCCAGAACGGCGACCCGACGAACAGTGTTTGCCATGCCGTCCATCCTCACGCGGAACCGGGCTCCAGAGAACACTTTGAGGGCCAGATCACGAAATGTGGACTCCGAGTTACACATCTAGTTACATGGCCACCATGACTGACAAGTACCAGGGCTTCGTCTCGACCCCGATCGGCAAGCTCCTCGTCAAGAACCTCGGCCTCCCGAACCCGACCAAGCTGGAGCGGTACTCGGCGGGCGACCCGCTCGTCCAGGGCACGGTCCTGGTCGGCGGTCGCGGCCGGCTGGCCGACGAGCTCCCCGGTCTGCTCGACGCGCTGGGCATCGCCTCGGCCCGCACGCAGAGCGAGGGCGAGAAGTACAAGGGCCTGGTGTTCGACGCGACCGGCCTCACCTCGGCGGACCAGCTGGTCGAGCTCCAGGAGTTCTTCACCCCGGTGATGCGCAGCCTCGAGACCTGCGCCCGGGTCCTCGTCATCGGCACCCCGCCCGAGCTGGTCAAGGGCGGCGAGAGGGTCGCCCAGCGCGCGCTCGAGGGCTTCACCCGCAGCCTCGGCAAGGAGATCGGCAAGGGCGGCACCGTCCAGCTGGTCTACGTGGCCGACGGCTACGAGGGCTCCGCGCTCTCGACCCTCGGCTTCTTCCTCAGCCCGAAGTCGGCGTACGTCTCGGGCCAGGTCGTCCGGGTCGGCACGCACAAGGAGAAGAAGGCGGCCGACGTCAGCGACTGGACCGCTCCCCTGGCCGGCAAGGTCGCCTTCGTGACCGGCGCCAGCCGCGGCATCGGCGAGGAGATCGCCCGGGTGCTGCACCGTGACGGTGCCACGGTCGTCGGTCTCGACGTGCCGCAGGCGGCCGACGACCTGCAGAAGGTCATGAAGGAGATCGACGGCGACTGGCTGACGCTGGACATCACCGCCTCCGACGCGCCGCAGCGGATCGCCCACCACCTCAGGGAGAAGCACGGCGGCGTCGACGTCGTCGTCCACAACGCGGGCGTCACGATGGACAAGAAGCTCGCCAACCAGAACCCCGACCGCTTCGGCAAGGTCCTCGAGATCAACCTCGAGGCGCCGGAGAAGATCACCGCCGAGCTGCTCGAGCAGGGGGTCATCAACCCCAACGGCCGGATCATCGGCGTGGCCTCGATCGCCGGCATCGCCGGCAACCTGGGCCAGACGTCGTACGCCGCCTCGAAGGCCGGCGTGATCGGCTTCGTCGACAGCCTCGCCGACGAGCTCAAGGACGGGATCACGATCAACGCGGTCGCGCCGGGCTTCATCATCACCCAGATGACCGCCGCCGTACCGTTCGCCACCCGCGAGGTCGGCCAGCGGCTCAACGCGATGTCGCAGGGCGGCCTGCCGGTCGACGTCGCCGAGACGATCGCCTGGTACGCCAACCCGGCGTCCTCCGGCGTCAACGGCAACGTGGTCCGCGTCTGCGGCCAGATGATGCTGGGCGCCTGATCATGGCTCTCCCCGTCATGGTGAAGGCGGCCCTGCCGGCCGTCCCGGGCGTCAACCTGCTGCCCGGCATCCGCAAGACCGGCGGCGACCTGCCGACCACGGAGCTGCGCCGCGACGACGTCGTGGTGGAGCGCGCCCAGGTCGACCGGTACGCCGAGACGTGCGGCTTCCCGATCAAGGACGTCGCGCCGGTCCCCTACCTGCACATGCTGGCGTTCCCCCTGCACATGCAGCTGATGACCGACTCGTCGTTCCCGTTCCCGGCGATCGGCTCGGTGCACCTGGAGAACACGATCTCCCAGCACCGTCCGGTGGCCATCGGCGAGACCGTGTCACTGTCGCTGAAGGCCGAGAACCTGCGCCTGACCACCAAGGGCAAGGCGTGGGACATGAACGTCGTCGGCACCGTCGGCGACGAGGTGGTCTGGGAGTCGAAGTCGACCTACCTCCGCGTCGGCACGGGCGACAAGGACAACGGTGACAAGGGCATGCAGCTCGCAACGGTGGACCCGAGCGGCCTGACCTGGCGGCTCCCCGAGGACCTGGGCCGCAAGTACGGCGCGGTGTCGGGCGACCGCAACCCGATCCACCTCTACCCGATCACCGCGAAGGCGCTCGGCTTCCCGCGACACATCGCCCACGGCATGTGGACCAAGGCCCGCTGCATCGCCGCCCTGGAGAACCGCCTCCCGGACGCGGTGAAGGTCGAGGTGGCCTTCAAGAAGCCGGTCTTCCTGCCGGGCACCGTCGCGTTCGGCACCGAGGAGACCGCCACCGGCTGGGACTTCGGCCTGTTCAACCCCAAGAACGGCGCCCCCCACCTCCTCGGCCGGACCAGCAGCATCTAGCAAGAGCAACACACAGTCCCAGCCGGGGCCGGGGAGCGAAGCGACCGACGGCACCGGGTAGCCGAGTCGGCAGAAACTTGCGAGCGCGTCAGCGCGCCGCGAGGTTCAAGTGAACCCGTGCGAGCGAGTTTCTGCCGACTCGGCGGGCGCTGCTTGCCAACTTCTGCCGACTCGGCGGGCGCTGCTTGCCAATTTCTGCCGACTCGGCGCCTTCCCGGCGCCAGCTTCTGCCGACTCGCGCCTTCACGGGAGCGGGCGGATCAACCCCTCCTGGGCGACCGTCGCGACAAGCGTGCCGTCCTGGGTGAACACCCGCCCCAGAGACAAACCGCGGGCGCCGCCGGCCGAGGGCGACCACTGGTCGTAGAGCCACCACTCGTCGGCCCGGAACGGCCGGTGGAACCAGATCGTGTGGTCGAGCGAGGCCATCTGCACCTTGCCCGGGTCGGCGCCATGAGCCGCGAGCGCCGCACCCAGCAGCGACACGTCGCTGGCATAGGTGAACGTGGCGAGGTGCTCCATCGGGTCGTCGGAGAGCCGGCCGTCGATGCGGATCCACAGCAGCGTCTTCGAGGGCCGGTCGCGGTCCTCCTCCAGCCCGTAGGAGGAGTTGCCGAGCCAGCGCACGTCGAGGGCGGCCCACTCCTTGCTCAGCCCGTCGTCGGCGCCGCGCTCCTTCATCAGGTCGACGAGGTCGAGCCCCTCCTCCGGCGGCTTGACCTCCGGCATCCGGTCCTGGTGCTCGAACCCGTCCTCCACCTTCTGGAAGTTGAGGGTCTGGTAGTAGATCGGCCGCCCGTGCTGGCGCGCGACGACGCGCCGGGTCAGGAACGACTTACCGTCCCGGATCCGCTCGACGTCGTAGATGATCGGCACCTTGTAGTCGCCGGGCAGCAGGAAGTACGAGTGCAGCGAGTGCACGTGGAACTCCGGGTCCACCGTGCGGGTGGCGGCGATCAGCGACTGCGCGGCCACCTGCCCGCCGTAGACCCGCTGCCGGATCGTGTCGGGCTGCCGGCCGCGGAACAGGTCGACGTCGAGCTGCTCGAGGTCGAGCAGCGCCACCAGCTCGCGGGTCGCCTGGGCCTCGCTCACCGCTCGCCTCCGGTTCTGTCGTCGCCGTCCGGCCCCTCGAGGCCGGCCAGGAACTGCTCGAACTGCCGCCCGAGGTCCTCGCCGGTCGGGAGCGGCGTCTCCTCGGCCAGCAGGCTGGAGCCGGACTCCTCGGCGCGCTCGAACGCGTCGTACTGCTGCTCGAGCGCGGCCACCACGTCGCTGACCTCGCTGTTGGCCGCGAGGTAGCGGGCGATCTCCTCGTCGCGCTCCTCCGAGACCGCCCGCAGGGCGGACAGGTCGATGGTGAGCCGGCCGGCGAGCTCCACCTGCTCGAGCAGCGCGATCGAGGCCCGGGGGTAGTCCAGCTGGGCGAGGTAGTGCGGCACGTGCGCGACGAAGCCGAGCGCGTCGTGGCCCCACTCACCGAGGCGCACCTCGAGCAGGGCCTGCGCGCTGCTCGGGATCCGCAGCTCGCCGCGCCAGGGGCTGGCGCCGGTGAGCAGCTCGGGGTTGTTGGCGTGGTGGGTGATCGCGATCGCCCGGGTGTGCGGCACCGCCATCGGCACGGCGCCCATGCCGACGACCAGCCCGACGTCGAAGCGGTCGACGACCTCCTTGACCGCGCGGCAGAACGCCTCCCACCGGATGTCGGGCTCCGGCCCGTGCAGCAGGAGGTACGGCGTGCCGCCCACGTCGTGCAGCAGCCGCACCACGAGCCGCGGGGCGTCGTAGGCCTCGTAGTGGTCGCGGACGAACGACATCGGGGGCCGGCGCGCGCGGTAGTCGTGCAGCTGGTCGACGTCGAAGGTGGCGACGACGACGCCGCCGCCCGGCGCGCCCTCGGCGACCAGGTGGCGGCACGCCACGGCACCGGCGTTGCCGGCGTCGAGGAAACCGTCGAGCGCCACCACCAGGGTGGGCCGCTCCACACCGTCGAGCTCCGGCACGGCGTCGACGATGTGGACCAGTCGAGGCGAGGCGGGAGGTGGAGGCACGGTCACGCAACCAACACTAGTGGGGCGTCATTCCCGGCCCGACGGCGCTCGGGTGCCGCGCCGACCGGGCTCAGCGAGGGCCGTCGACGTCGAGCAGCGCCCGGCCGGCAACGTCGGCGGTCCCGTGGTCCTCGGCCGTCACGTGGTGGAGGCCGTCGAGGGCGATCGCCTGCGCGGAGAGCCCCACCCGCTCCAGGATGACGGCGCGCTTCGCGTGGTCGAGGAACTCCTGCGGGATGCCGTGCAGCCGGACCGGCGTGCGCACGCCGGCCGCCGCGAAGGTCTGGAGCAGCACCGAGCCGACGCCGCCGACGATGCCGTTGTCCTCGATCGTCACGACGAGCCGGTGCTCGCGGGCGAGCTCGACGAGCGCGGGGTCGACCGGCTTGACCCAGCGCGGGTCGACGACGGTGACCCCGACGCCCTGGTCGGAGAGCCGCGCGGCCACGTCGACGGCCGTGGTGGCCATGGCGCCGACCGCGACGACGAGCACGTCGCGCGACCCCTCGCGGACGAGCACGTCGATGTTCCCGTAGTCGCCGGCGATCTGGTCCACGGCCGGCACGTCCTCGGGCGGCGGGCCCTTCGGGAACCGCACCACGGTCGGTGCGTCGGCGACCTCGACGGCCTCGTCGAGCAGCTCGCGCATCCGCGTCACGTCGCGCGGAGCGGCGAGCCGCAGGCCGGGCACGACCTGGAGGATCGACATGTCCCACATGCCGTTGTGGCTGGCGCCGTCGTCGCCGGTCACGCCGGACCGGTCGAGCACGAACGTCACGCCGCACTCGTGCAGGGCGACATCCATCAGCACCTGGTCGAACGCGCGGTTGAGGAACGTCGCATAGACGGCCACCACCGGGTGCAGCCCGCCGATCGCGAGGCCCGCGGCGGAGGTGGCCGCGTGCTGCTCGGCGATGCCGACGTCGAAGGTGCGCTCGGGGAACCGGGCCTCGAACTTGTCGAGGCCGACCGGGTGCATCATCGCGGCGGTGATCGCGACGACGTCGGGCCGGCGGGCGCCGATGTCGACGATGTGGTCGGCGAAGTGGTCGGTCCAGATGCGGCCCTTGGGCTTCTCGGCACCGGTCTGCACGTCGAACGGGCCGGGCGCGTGGAACTGGTCGGCCTCGTGCCGCTCGGCGGGGTCGTAACCGAAGCCCTTCCGCGTCATCGCGTGCACGATCACCGGGCCGCCGAACTTCTTGGCCTGCTCGAGCGCGTGCTCGACGGCTCCGCGGTCGTGGCCGTCGATGGGGCCGACGTACTTCAGGCCGAGGTCCTCGAACAGCCCCTGCGGGGCGACGGCGTCCTTGATGCCCTTCTTCATGGCGTGCAGCGCGTCGTAGGCCGCGGGCCCGACGCCGGGCACGGCGTTGAGGCGCTTCTTGACCAGGTCGAGCACCTGCTCGTAGCGCGGGTTGGTGCGCAGCCCGGCGAGCGCGGTGGCGAGGCCCCCGATCGTGGGCGTGTAGGAGCGGCCGTTGTCGTTGACGACGATGACCAGCTTGGAGTCCTTGGCGATCGCGATGTTGTTGAGGGCCTCCCACGCCATGCCCCCGGTCAGCGCGCCGTCGCCGATGACGGCGACGGTGTGGCGGTCCTCACCTCGGATCCGGAACGCCTTGGCGATGCCGTCGGCGTACGACAGGGCGGTGGAGGCGTGGGAGTTCTCGACCAGGTCGTGCGGCGACTCCGCGCGGCTGGGGTAGCCGCTGATGCCGCCCTCGCGGCGCAGCGTGCCGAAGTCGGGATACCGGCCGGTCACGAGCTTGTGGACGTAGGCCTGGTGGCCGGTGTCGAAGACGACCTTGTCGGTCGGCGAGTCGAAGACGCGGTGGATCGCCAGCGTGAGCTCGACGACGCCCAGGTTGGGACCCAGGTGGCCGCTGTTGGTCGCGACGGTGCGGATCAGCACGTCGCGGATCTCCGCGGCGAGGGTCGTCAGCTCGTCCTCGGAGAGGGTGCGCAGGTCGCGCGGCGAGGTGATCTGCTCCAGGACGGACATGCCCACCACCATAAGACGTCAGAGGTCGAGGACCGCGATCGCCGGCTCCTCCAGGCTCCCGACCCAGACCCGCCCGTCGTGCTCGCGGACGCCGGTGACCATGTGGAAGTCGGCGCCGTGGTCGCGGGGGTCGACCTCAAGGTCGTGCACCAGTGCCCCCGTGAGGTCGTAGGCCTGCACCCGGACCACCCGCTTCGGCTTCGGCTCGAGCCACTCGGGGAGCCGCGTCGCGACCCTGCGGACCAGCATCGGGCTCGCGTGCAGCCGCTCGACCATGGGGAGCAGCGGGCTGCCGAGGGCGACCCAGATCAGGCCGTCGCTCCCCCGCGCGATGTTGTCGGGATAGCCGGGCAGGTCCCCACCCATCCGGTCGTGGCTGCCCGCGCGGTCGCCGGTGAGCCACACCCGGTTGAGCGCCCGGGTCGTCGACTCCGCGACGACGACGTAGGACTCGTCCGCCGCGAGCGCGACGCCGTTCGCGAACGCGAGGCCTTCGAGGACGGTGGAGATGGTGCCGTCGGGGTCGCGGCGCAGCAGCCGTCCGGTGCGCGCGACCTCGATGAAGTCGGCCTTCCAGCGGTCGAGCGGTCGCGTCGAGGAGTCGCTGAACCAGATCGTGCCGTCGCCGGCCACCGCGGCGTTGTTGCACACGACGATCGGGCGCCCGTCCGCCTCGGTCGCGAGCACCTCGATCGCCCCGCTCGCGGGGTCCACCCGGAGCAGGCCGCGCTGCGAGTCGCACACGAGGAGCGCGCCGTCGACGTACTCGATGCCGAGCGGGCGGCCGCCGGTGTCGGCGACCCGGTCGACCTTCGCTCCGTCCGGCGAGACCCGCCAGATCTCGCCATCGACGGTGCCGGTGAAGACGCAGCCCGCGTGGGGGCCGTCGGTGGCGACGACGACGTCCTCGGTGCCGTAGCCGGGGACGGGGATCACGGTCAGCTTGGTCACGTCGTCAGGCTCCTGTAGAGGTCGGACTCGAGGAAGGTCGGTACGGCGAGCTCGGCCGACCGCGACTTCGGGAGCGCCCGCGCGGCCGCCGGCTCGACGAACACGATCTGCCGGCCCTCGTGGCACGCGACGTCGGCGTCGGTGAGGTCGGTCGCGGCGGCGTAGACCCGCACCGGGTCGCGGGTGCCGTAGGCCTCGTGGAAGACCTCGAGCTCGCGCCACAGCGTGAGCGCCGGCGGCGCGAGCACGATGCCGGTCTCTTCGGCGAGCTCGCGGTAGGCGGCGGGCTCGAAGTCCTCACCGTCGTCGACGTGCCCGCCGACCATGCCCCAGCGGTCCGGGTCGATCAGCGCGTGCTCGTCGCGCTCCTGGAGCAGCAGCCACCCGCGCCGGTCGACGAGGATCACGCAGGCGAACCGGTGCACGCGGCCACCGTAGCGGTCGCGGGCGAGCGGCCGTCGCGGCGCCACCCCGGCCCGGATAGCGTTGGCGGCATGCTCGCCGCCTTCTCCATCTCCCCCACCGGCGCCGCCGCCGACGACACCGGCTCGGTGGCCGAGGCAGTCGCCGCGGCCGTGCGCGTCGTCCGGGAATCGGGCCTCCCCAACGAGACCAATGCGATGTTCACCAACATCGAGGGCGAGTGGGACGAGGTGATGGCCGTGGTGAAGCGGGCCGTCGACGCGGTCGCGGCCGTCTCGCCCCGCGTGGGCCTGGTGCTGAAGGCCGACGTCCGCCCGGGCTACACCGGCCAGCTCACGGCGAAGGTCGAGCGGATCGAGCAGCAGCTCGCCGCGAGCGGCGACGCCTGACATGTCCTCCCCGCCTCCTCCGCCTCCCCCGCCGCCGGGCGGCCTGTACCCCCCGCCGTACCAGCCGTACGGCGCACCCCCGCCGCCCCCGCCGCGGAAGAGCCGGACCCTGCCGATCGTGCTCGCAGTGGTGGCCGCCCTGGTGCTCGTCGCGGCCGCGGTCGCCGTCCCGCTGGTGCTGTCGGGCGAGGACGACCTCGACCACCAAGCGTCCGACCCAGGGTCGCCGTCGCAGGAGTCGGAGGAGGACGTCGACACGAGCAACCTCGACCTGGTGGAGGAGTACGACGGCCTCGACCCCACCCACGTGCCGGGCGACGTCGACTACCCGCAGTCCCCGCCGGTCGGCGGCAACCACGCCCCCGAGTGGCTGGAGTGCGGGGTCTACGACGTGCCGGTGCGCGAGGAGAACGTGGTGCACGACCTCGAGCACGGCACCACCTGGCTCACCTACCGGGAGGACCTCGTCGACGCCGACGGGGTCGAGCAGCTCGTGGCGCAGCTCCCCGACAACGGGATCCTGTCGCCGTACCCCGACCAGGAGGCACCGGTCGTGATCACGTCGTGGGGCCGCCAGCTCGAGCTCACCGGGCCCGACGACCCGCGGATCGGCCTGTTCGTCGCGGAGTACGGCGCCGGCGAGACCGCGCCGGAGCCGTTCGCGTCGTGCAACGGCGGGCTCACCGACCCCGAGGGCTCGCGGGCGGGCACGGACGTCTGACGGTGCTCAGAAGACCGCGTAGTCGCCCTGGGTGATGAAGAACCCGTGGCTGCCGTCGACGCAGGTGACCCCGATCGACTCGACGGCGCAGGTCACTCCCCCGGCCTCGACGACGCCGGACGGCTGGACGACCGGCGCGCCCGGCTCGCGGATCGTGTCGGTGTTGCACTCCGGCTCGGCGCCGCGGTCGCTCAGCGTGACGCGGCCGACGAAGTCGCTGGGCGCGTTGCCGCAGACCGGTGGGTCCTTGACCATGCCCACCGAGAGCTCGCACGAGGACGGGATGAACTCGTGCTGGAGCACGCAGTAGACGACGTCGCCCGGCGTGGAGAACCGCTTCGAGGTGGTGTGGGAGCCGTCCACCCCGGCGGCCTCGATGTGCGCGAGGGCCTCGTCGTAGGTCTCCGGCGCGCGTGCCAGGTCGACCTCGGGCTCGTCGCTCTCGGTCGGCGGCGCCACCGAGACGGTGTGCGAGGTGGTCGGCGACTCCGGTGACTCGGCCGTCTCGGTCGGGGTCGCCGACTCGCTCGGCTCGTCGCTGGCCGTCTCCGTCGCCGACTCGGACGCGGTGGGAGTGCCCACCGCCTCGGGCGCCTCGTCGTCCCCACAGCCCGCCGTCAGCCCGACGATCGCGAGCAGCGCCGCCGTACCCATCAGTCTCCGCATGGGGCACATCGTGGCAAACGGCCCGCCCTCCGTTGCGGAGGACGGGCCGTTCGCGGGTCTCGACCGGGTCAGCCCTTGAGGAGGCCCCGCAGCACGTACTGCATGATGCCGCCGTTGCGGTAGTAGTTCGCCTCGCCCGGGGTGTCGATCCGGACGGTCGCGTCGAACTCGACGTCGCCGGCCTTGACCTTGACCGTCTTCGGCGTGGTGCCCTCGTTGAGCGCGGTGATGCCGGTGATCGAGAAGGTCTCCTCACCGGTGAGACCCAGCGACTCGGCGTTCTCGCCCGCGGGGAACTGCAGCGGGATGACGCCCATGCCGATCAGGTTCGAGCGGTGGATGCGCTCGTAGGACTCGGCGATGACGGCCTTGACGCCCAGCAGCGAGGTGCCCTTGGCCGCCCAGTCACGCGACGAGCCGGAGCCGTACTCCTTGCCCGCCAGCACGACCAGCGGGATGCCCTGCTCCTGGTAGTTCACCGAGGCGTCGTAGACGCTGGTGACCTCGCCGCCGGCGGTGAAGTCGCGGGTGAAGCCGCCCTCGGTGCCCGGCGCGATCTGGTTGCGCAGGCGGATGTTGGCGAACGTGCCGCGGATCATGACCTCGTGGTTGCCGCGGCGCGAGCCGTAGGAGTTGAAGTCGCGCTGCTCGACGCCGTTCTCCGAGAGGTACTTGCCCGCGGGCGAGTCCTTCTTGATCGCACCGGCCGGGCTGATGTGGTCGGTGGTGACCGAGTCGCCGAGCTTGAGCAGCACCCGGGCGCCCTCGATGTCGGTGACCGGCGCGGGCTCGTCGGGCATGCCGTCGAAGTACGGCGCCTTGCGGACGTACGTCGAGTCCGGGTCCCACTCGAACGTGTTGCCCTCCGGCGTGGGCAGCGACCGCCAGCGGTCGTCGCCGGCGAACACGTCGGAGTAGGACGAGGTGAACATGTCGGAGGAGATCGCCGAGGCGATGGTCTCCTCCACCTCCTGCGGCGAGGGCCAGATGTCCTTGAGGAACACGTCGTTGCCGTCGCTGTCCTGGCCCAGCGGGTCGTTGAACAGGTCGAGGTCCATCGACCCGGCCAGCGCGTAGGCGACCACGAGCGGCGGCGACGCCAGGTAGTTCATCTTGATGTCGGGGTTGATCCGACCCTCGAAGTTGCGGTTGCCCGAGAGCACGGACACGACGGCGAGGTCGTTCTCCTGCACGGCCGCCGACACCTCGGGGATGAGCGGGCCGGAGTTGCCGATGCAGGTGACGCAGCCGTAGCCCACCAGGTTGAAGCCGAGCTTGTCGAGGTACGGCGTGAGGCCGGCGCGCTCGTAGTAGTCGGAGACGACCTTCGAGCCCGGAGCCAGCGTGGACTTCACCCACGGCTTGCGCTGGAGGCCCTTCTCGACGGCCTTCTTCGCGAGCAGCGCTGCGCCGATCATCACGGACGGGTTGGACGTGTTGGTGCACGACGTGATCGACGCGATGGTCACTGCGCCGTGGTCGAGCGTGAACGTCGTGCCGTCCTCGAGGGTGACGTCGATCGGGTTGGAGGCCCGACCGCCGTCAGCCGTGGCGACCGCGGCCAGGTCGGCCGGGGCGGCCTCGCCGTTGGACTGGTTGGGGTCGTGCGACGGGGCGTCGGAGCCCGGGAACGACTCGGCGACGGCCTCGTCGTAGCCCTTCTGGTCCTGCGGCTCGCCGGCGTAGTCGACGAGCGCCGCGCGGAAGGAGCTCTTCGCGTCGGCCAGCTGCACCCGGTCCTGCGGGCGCTTGGGGCCGGCGATCGACGGCACGACCGTGGACAGGTCGAGCTCGAGCTTCTCGGAGTAGCGCGGCTCCGCGTCGGGGTCGAGCCACAGGCCCTGCGCCTTGGCGTAGGCCTCGACCAGGGCGAGCTGCTCGTCGGACCGGCCGGTGAGGCGCAGGTAGTTGACGGTCTCGTCGTCGATCGGGAAGACCGCGATCGTCGAGCCGAACTCCGGCGACATGTTGCCGATCGTGGCGCGGTTGGCCAGCGGCAGTGCGGAGACGCCGGCGCCGTAGAACTCGACGAACTTGCCGACCACACCGTGCTTGCGGAGCATCTCGGTGATCGTCAGCACCAGGTCGGTGGCGGTCGAGCCCTCGGGCAGGTCTCCCGTCAGCTTGAAGCCGACCACGCGCGGGATGAGCATCGAGACCGGCTGGCCGAGCATCGCGGCCTCGGCCTCGATGCCGCCGACGCCCCAGCCGACGACGCCGAGGCCGTTGACCATGGTGGTGTGCGAGTCGGTGCCGACGCAGGTGTCGGGGTAGGCCTGGAGCACGCCGTCGACCTCGCGGGTGAACGCGACCCGCGCGAGGTGCTCGATGTTGACCTGGTGGACGATGCCGGTGCCCGGCGGGACGACCTTGAAGTCGTCGAAGGCGCCCTGGCCCCAGCGGAGGAACTGGTAGCGCTCGCGGTTGCGCTCGTACTCGATCTCGACGTTGCGCTCGAACGCCTCCGGGTTGCCGAAGACGTCGGCGATCACGGAGTGGTCGATGACCATCTCGGCGGGCGCGAGCGGGTTGATCTTCGAGGCGTCGCCACCGAGCTCGGCCATCGCCTCGCGCATCGTGGCCAGGTCGACCACGCAGGGCACGCCCGTGAAGTCCTGCATGATCACGCGCGCCGGCGTGAACTGGATCTCCTTGTCGGGCTCGGCGTCCGCGTCCCAGCCGGCCAGCGCCTTGATGTCGTCGGCGGTGATGTCGGCGCCGTCCTCGGTGCGGAGGAGGTTCTCGAGGAGAACCTTCAGCGAGAACGGCAGGGACGCGACGTCCAGGCCCTCACCGGTCACCGCGTCGAGGCGGAAGATCTCGTAGGACTTGCCGTCCACGTCCAGGTTGCTCTTGGCGCCGAAGCTGTCCTTGCTGGCCATCCGCGTCTCCGTCCTCTTCGACTCGTGTCGACTGCTCGTGTGCGCTCGGGATTGGTCGGTTCCCCATCCTGCCGCCGCTGGAGGGCGGCGGGATAGTGAGGCGAACCTAAGTCGCGCGAGCGGTTTATCTTGATATCAAGATACCACATCCCGGGATAGCCTTCGGCACCTATGCGCGCGACGACGAGGACCTACTGGCGGCTCCTCGTCGCAGGGTTCCGGAGGCAGTCGGCCTACCTGCTGGCGGCCTTCGGCGGCCTGGTCGCCAACACCACGTTCGGCCTGCTCAAGGTGGTGCTGCTGTTCGCGACCGTCGAGGCCGCCGGCGGCGAGCTGCAGGGGTACGACGTCGCGCTGATGAGCACCTACATCTGGGTGTCGCAGGGGCTGCTCGGCTCGGTCAACCTGTTCGGCCGGATCGACATCGCCGAGCGGATCAAGGACGGCGACGTCGCCGTCGACTTCCTGCGCCCGCTCGACGTGCAGGGTGCCGCCATCACGACCGAGGTCGGCAAGTCGCTCTTCGCCCTGATCCCCCGCGGCATCCCGTCCTTCCTGATCGGCCTGGTGGCGGTCGGGATGGCTGCGCCGGACAGCCCTCTCGCCTACCCGCTCGGCGCCGTGAGCATCCTGCTCGGCATCGTCCTCGCCTCGGCGACCGTGTACCTACTGGTTGCCGCGCCGGGCTTCTGGCTGGTCGAGACGCGCGGCCTGCAGATCCTCTACATGGCGGTGTCGGGGTTCCTCGCCGGTCTCTACGTGCCGATCTGGCTCTTCCCCGGCTGGCTCGAGGCGATCGCCGAGGCGACGCCGTTCCCGTCGATGCTGATGTATCCGGTCGACATCGTCTCGGGCCGCGCGGACGTCGGCGAGTCGCTGCTGCTCATCGCGGTCCAGGTCGGCTGGCTCGCGGGCGTCGTACTTCTCGGCCAGCTGCTGACCCGCGCCGGGCGGCACCACTTGGAGGTGCAGGGTGGCTGACCTGACGGTGACCGGCTCGCGGCTGCGCCCCTACCGGGCCGTGCTCGCCTCGCGCGCCCGCTCCCAGACCTCCTACCGCGCGAGCTTCGCGCTCGACCTGCTCAGCTCCCTGCTGATCGGCGTGATCGAGCTGGTCGAGGTGTGGATCCTCTTCCACAACGTCGTCGAGCTCGGCGGGCTGGAGTTCGAGCACGTGCTGCTGGTGTTCGGCATCGCCGAGCTCTGCTTCTGCCTCGCCGACGTCTCGTTCGGGCACTGCGACCAGCTGCCGACGTACCTCCGCGCGGGGACCCTCGACGTCTTCTACCTGCGACCCCAGCCCCTGCTGCTCCAGCTGGTCACGAGCGAGATCTCCCTGCGCCGGCTCGCCCGCGCGGCCGTCGCCGCCACGGCTCTGGTGGTGGCGCTCGTGGTCAACGAGATCGCGTGGGGCCCGGCGGACGTGCTGCTGCTCGTCGTGGCGCTGGCGAGCGGCTACGCGACGTTCGCAGCGATGTTCGTGTGGGCGGCCGGGATGCAGTTCTTCCTCATCGAGGGCGCCGAGACCACCAACGCGTTCGTGTACGGCGGCCGCTACGCCGCCACCCAGCCGGCGTCGGTGTGGAGCCGGCCGCTGTGGGCCGTGTTCGGGTTCTTCTTCCCGATGGCGTTCACCGCGTTCCTCCCGGCGCTCACCCTGCTCGGCCTCGACGACGTGGTCGGCCTGCCCGGATGGGCGGGCTGGTGCGCTCCGCTCGCGGCCGTGTGGACGTGGCTGCTCGCGCTCGGCAGCTGGCACATCGGCGTACGGCACTACCAAGGAGGCGGTGGCTGAGACATGGCTGACCCGACCGACCCGATCATCGAGACCAGCGGCCTGGGCCGCGACTTCCGCGTGCGCGACGGGCTGCGCCGGCGTACGGTCACCGCCGTCGAGGATCTGACCGTGCGGGTCGCCGCCGGTGAGGCGGTCGGCTACATCGGCGCCAACGGCGCCGGGAAGTCGACCACGATCAAGATGCTGACCGGCATCCTGGTGCCGACGCGGGGAACGGTCACGACGTGCGGACTGCGCCCCGTGCCCGATCGGCGTCGGCTCGCCCGCGAGGTGGGGGTCGTCTTCGGCCAGCGCTCGCAGCTGTGGTGGGACCTGCCGGTGCGCGAGTCGTTCCGGATCCTCGCCGCGATCCACGACCTCTCGGCCGCCGCCGAGCGCGACCGGACCGACGAGCTGGTCGACCGCCTCGAGATGGCGGAGTTCCTCGGCACGCCGGTGCGGCAGCTCTCGCTCGGCCAGCGGATGCGTGCCGAGGTCGCGGCCGCGCTGCTCCACTCCCCCCGGCTGGTGATCCTCGACGAGCCGACGATCGGCCTCGACGTTCTGTCGAAGCAACGGTTGCGCGAGTTCCTCGTCGCCGAACGCCGCGCCCACGGCACGACGCTGCTCCTCACCACCCACGACATGGGCGACGTCGAGCGGCTGTGCGACCGGATCCTCGTGATCGACCGCGGCCGCCTCGCCTACGACGGCGACCTCATCGGCCTCTCGCGCACCGTTGGCGCCGAGCGCGTGCTGGTCGTCGACCTCGCCGAGGCCGCCGGCGACCTCACCGGCATCCCCGACACCCGGCACCTCGCCTCGGAGGGCAACGGCCTCCGGCAGCGGCTCGCGTTCGACGCCGAGCACACCACCGCCGCTCGGGTGCTCGCCGCGGTCTCCGAGCACGCCGAGGTGCTCGACCTCACCGTCGAGGAGCCGGACATCGAGGACGTCGTACGCCGGATCTACGCGGCGCGCCGCTGACGCTGCCGGCTCAGGCGGGCGCGGGGGCGTCCTCGGCGAACTGGGTGCGGTAGAGCTCCTCGTAGCGGCCGCCCGCTGCGAGCAGGGCGCTGTGGGTGCCGCGCTCGACGATCCGGCCGTCCTCGACCACCACGATGAGGTCGGCCGCGCGGACGGTCGAGAGCCGGTGCGCGATCACCAGCGCCGTACGGCCGGCGAGCGCCTCCGCGAGCGCCGCCTGCACCGCCGCCTCGGACGTCGAGTCCAGCGAGGCCGTCGCCTCGTCGAGGATCACCACCCGCGGCTGCTTCAGCAGCAGCCGCGCGATCGTGAGCCGCTGCCGCTCGCCGCCGGACAGCCGGTAGCCGCGCTCACCGACCACGGTGTCGAGTCCGTCGGGCAGCGAGGACACCAGGTCGGCGAGCCGGGCGCGCGCCAACGCCTCCCACAGGTCGTCCTCGGTCGCCTCGGGCCGCGCGAGCAGCAGGTTGCCGCGGATCGTGTCGTGGAAGAGGTGCCCGTCCTGGGTGACCATCCCGACCGCGCCGCGGATCGACGCGGCGGTCAGGTCGCGCACGTCCACGCCGGCCAGGCGGACAGCGCCGGCGTCGACGTCGTAGAGCCGCGACACCAGCTGCGCGATGGTCGACTTGCCCGCTCCCGAGGAGCCGACCAGGGCGACGATCTGTCCCGGCTCGGCGCGCAGCGAGATGCCGTGGAGCACCTCCTCGCCGCCACGGGTGTCGAGGGTGGCCACCGCCTCCAGCGATGCGAGCGAGACCTTGTCGGCCGACGGGTAGGCGAACCGGACGTCGTCGAACTCGACCGACACCGGCCCGTCGGGCAGCGGCCGGGCGTCCGGTCGGTCGGCGATCAGCGGCTCGAGGTCGAGCACCTCGAAGACCCGCTCGAAGCTCACGAGCGCGCTCATCACCTCGACCCGGGCACTGGCCAGGGCGGTCAGCGGTGCGTAGAGCCGCGTCAGCAGCAACGAGAGGGCGACGACGTCGCCGGCGTCGAGCGTGCCCTGAAGGGCGAGGCTGCCGCCGAGGCCGTAGACGACCGCGACCGCGAGCGCGGAGACCAGCGTCAACGCAGTGACGAACGTCGTCTGCACCATCGCGATCCGGACGCCGATCTCGGCCACTCGCTCCGCCCGGGCGGCGAACTGGACCGACTCCTCCTCCGGACGGCCGAACAGCTTGACCAGGGTGGCGCCGGGCGCCGAGAACCGCTCGGTCATCTGGTTGCCCATCGCCGCGTTGTGGTCGGCGGCCTCGCGCTGGATGCCCGCCAGCCGGCGGCCCATCCGCCGCGCGGGCACCACGAAGACCGGCAGCAGCACGAGCGCGAGCAACGTCACCTGCCAGGAGATGCCGAGCATCACCACCAGCGTGAGCACCAGGGTCACCAGGTTGCCGACCACGCCGGAGAGGGTCTGGCTGAACGCGCGCTGGGCACCGATCACATCGTTGTTGAGCCGGCTCACCAGCGCACCGGTGCGGGTCCGGCTGAAGAACGCCACCGGCATCCGCTGCACGTGGTCGAAGACCGCCGTGCGCAGATCGAGGATCAGGCCCTCGCCGATCCGTGAGGACAGCCAGCGGCCAAGCAGACCGAGCGCCGCGTCGAGCACCGCGAGGCCAGCGATCGCGAGGGCCAGCCGGGTCACGACGGCCCGCTGGTCGCTCGCGACGATGGCGTTGACGACCTCGCCGGCCAGGACCGGGGTGGCGACCGCGAGGCCCGAGGTGACGATGCTCAGCACGACGAACCCGACGAGCTGGCGCCGGTGCGGGCGCGCGAAGCGCAGGATCCGCCGCGCGGTCGGGCCGCTGAACGCCCGTCGCTCGTCAGGCGCGTGCATCCCGCGGTAGACCTGGCTCCAGGCGATCGACTCCATGCTCATGTCGCCGACCGTAGAACCTCAAGCCGACATGAGGGCAAGGCGAGACTCGTCCTGCCGGGCTGTCGTATCCGTCCGGCCTCGTTCGTGGTGAGGTTGGCAAGCGCCCACCGACCAAGGAGAAACCCATGCGCACCCTGATCTACACGGCCTTCATCTCCCTCGACGGCGTCGTCCAGGCTCCCGGCCCGGACCCCGACTACCCCAACGGCGGCTGGACCTTCCAGGACATCGACTTCGTCCCGGAGGTCTACGAGCTCAAGGGCCGCGAGCAGGAGGAGGCCGCCGCGCTGATGCTCGGCCGCCGCAGCTACGAGATGTTCGCGCCGGTGTGGCCGTCGATGACCGAGGAGTTCCCGAAGTACAACGCGATGCCGAAGTACGTCGTGTCGACCACGCTCAAGGACGACGAGCTCGTCGACAACTGGGGCGACATCACCATCCTCCGCTCGATCGACGACGTCGCCGCGCTGAAGGAGACCGACGGCGGCCCGATCTCGGTGCACGCGAGCTCGGTCCTCGCGGGCAACCTGCAGGAGGCCGGCCTCATCGACCGCTACCACTTCCTCGTCTTCCCGGTCGTGCTCGGCAGCGGCCAGCGGCCGTGGAGCGACGCGGCGATGCCGAAGCAGCGGCTCGACCTCGTCGAGAGCGAGTCCTACGCCAACGGCGTGCAGAAGCTCTGCTACGAGGTCGTCCGCTGACGGTCGGAGCTAGGCGTGGCCCGGCTCCAGCCGGGCCACGCACTCGACGTGGTGCGTCATCGGGAAGAGGTCGAACGCGCGCAGGCCGGTGAGCCGGTAGCCGTGCTCGGCGAAGATCGCGACGTCGCGCGCCAGGGCGGCCGGGTCGCAGGCGACGTACGCGACCGCGCGCGGCCGGCGGTCGACGACCTGCTCCACCACCGCGCGCTTCGCGCCGGCCCGCGGCGGGTCGAGCACGACGAGGTCGAACGGCTCGTCGTACTGCGTCCGCAGCACGTCGCCGACGTCTCCGGCACTCGTCACGACGCCGGGCACGTTCCGCCTCGCCAGTCGTACGGCGCCCGCGTGCCCCTCGACCGCGACCACCCTGGCGTCGGGGCCGACGGCGTCCCGCAGGAAGCGGGAGAAGAGACCGACCCCCGCGTAGAGGTCGAGCGCCGACTCCCCCGGCTGCGGAGCGAGCGCCTCGAGCACCGCATCGACGAGGGCGGTGGCCGCGCCGGGGTGCACCTGCCAGAAGCCGCCGTCGGCGACGTCGAACTGCACGTCGTGCACCGCGGTCACCGGTCCGGTCGGCGCCTCGAGCAGGCACTCGTCGACCTCGATCACCTCGTGCGAGTGGTGCTTGCGCATGCCGCGGGCCCCGCCGGGGAGAGACACGTAGCGCTGCCGCGTCCGCCAACGCAGACCCTCGTCGTCACCCGGCACCGCCTCGACCTCGACGTCGACGTCCAGGCCGGCCAGGCGGCGCAGCTGCTCGCGCACGACGTCGGCCTTCAGCCGCCGTTGGGCGGGCAGCGCCACGTGCTGGAAGTCGCACCCGCCGCAGAGGCCCGGGCCGGCGAAGGGGCACGGCGCGGTCACGCGGTCCGGGGACGGCTCGAGGACCGCGACCGCGTCGCCCCGCCAGAACCGGTCGCCCTCGGTGCCCTCGGTGATCTCGACGGTCACGCGCTCGCCCGGCAGCGCGTGCCGCACGAACACGACGCGGGTCTCGTGACGGCCGTGGCCGGCCTCCTCGACCAGCGAGGGATCCACGGGGACGCGGGCGACGCAGTGGCCGCCGTGGGCGACCGCGCCGACCACCACGTCGTACCGCTGCCCGACCAGCGAGCGGCCGCGCGGCTTCCGCTGCCGGACCGGGCGTCGTGAGCGAGGCGTCACTTCGTGATCTGACGATCGTCGCCGTCGACCCGACCGGTGCGGAGGTCGCCGGAGCGCATCCAGGGCGCCTCCCGCTCCTCACGCTCGCGGGCCACCTGCGACGACCGGAGCTGGTAGGGCACCGAGGTGACCATCACCCCCGGCGTGAACAGCAGACGGCCCTTGAGCCGGAGCGCCGTCTGGTTGTGGAGCAGCTGCTCCCACCAGCGGCCGACGACGTACTCCGGGATGTAGACCGCGACAACACCGCGCGGGTTGGCCCGCCGGATCTCGCTCGCGTACTCGACGATCGGCCGCACGACCTCGCGGTAGGGCGAGTGCAGGACCTTGAGCGGCACGCCGGTGTTGCGCTCGTCCCACTCCTCCAGGAGCCGGGCGGTGTCCGCGGTGTCGACCGAGACGTAGACGCCCTCGAGCGCGTTGGGGCGGGTGGCCTTGGCGAAGGCGAGCGCGCGCAGCGTCGGCTTGTGCAGCTTCGAGACGAGCACGATCGCGTGCACGCGGGTGGGCAGCAGCTTGTCCTGCTCGTCGGCCGCGAGCTCGAGCGCGACGTTGTCGTAGTGGCGCTTGATGGAGACCATGATCAGGATGAACGCCGCCATGGCGATGACCGTGATCCACGCCCCCTGCACGAACTTCGTCAGCATCACCACGATGAGGACCGCGCCCGTGATCGCGAACCCGGTCCCGTTGACGACGCGCGCCCGCTGCATGCGCTTGCGCTCGACGGGGTCGCGCTCGGTCGACAGCAACCGCGTCCAGTGCTTGACCATGCCGAACTGGCTCAGCGTGAACGAGACGAAGACGCCGACGATGTAGAGCTGGATGAGGCGGGTGACCTCAGCGTCGAACGCGACGATCAGTGCGATCGCCATGCCGGTGAGGATGATGATGCCGTTGCTGTAGGCGAGCCGATCGCCCCGGGCGCCGAGCTGACGCGGAAGGAACCCGTCCTTGGCGAGGATCGAGCCCAGCACCGGGAAGCCGTTGAACGCCGTGTTCGACGCGAGCACCAGGATGATGCCGGTCGCGACGACCACCAGGTAGAAGCCCGGGGGGAAGTTGTCGAAGACGCCGTGGGCGATCTGCGCGATCAGCGTGTCCTGGTGGTAGTCCGCACCGACCGGGCTCCCGTCCTGGTTCACCAGGCGGTCCATGTCGTGCGGGTCGACGTACTTGACGTCCATCGCCCGGGCCAACGAGACCACGCTCATCATCAGCGTGATCGCGATCAGTCCGAGCAGCAGGAGCGTGGTCGCCGCGTTCCTGCTCTTGGGCCGCTGGAAGGCGGGGACTCCGTTCGAGATGGCCTCGACGCCGGTCAGCGCGGCACAGCCCGAGGAGAACGCGCGGGCCACCAGGAACACCAGCGCCAGCGTCGTGATGGTCCCGTCGTAGCCCTCGGTGGGGAGGATCTCGAACTCCGAGCTGGCCGCCTCGGGAAGGTTGCCGACGATCAGGCGGGCGAGACCCCACGCGCACATGCCACCGAGCGCGAACATGAAGAGGTACGCCGGGACGGCGAACGACGTGCCGGACTCGCGGACCCCCCGCAGGTTCATCAGGGCCAGCAGCAGGACGAGCACGAGCGCGACCAGGACCCGATGGTCCTCCAGCACGTCGACCGCCGAGGCGACGTACTGCGCCGCCGAGGACAGCGACACCGCGACCACCAGCACGTAGTCGACGATCAGCGCCGCCGCCACGGTGACCCCGGCCCTCGGGCCGAGGTTGACGGTGGCGATCTCGTAGTCCCCGCCGCCGGACGGGTAGGCGTGGACGTTGTAGCGGTAGGACGCCACCACGATCAGCATCACGACCGCGACGGCGAGCCCCACCCAGAGGGAGAACGAGTAGTAGGTCACCCCCGCGAGGGCGAGGATGATGAAGATCTCGTCGGGCGCGTACGCCACGGAGGAGAGCGCGTCACTGGCGAAAACGGGGAACGCGATGCGCTTCGGCAGCAGCGTCTCCCCCAGCTGAGCACTGCGGAGCTTGCGGCCGACCAGGATCCGTTTGGAGACGTCGCCGACACCCACGACAGGCAAGGCTAGGGCACACCCCTGCGCACTAGCGGCACGCGGGGTGAATCGTTGCTATAGCGTCTTCCCCGTGCACGTCGTGATCATGGGTTGTGGCCGCGTCGGCTCGACGTTGGCCCGGGGGCTCGAGGACCGCAACCACACCGTTGCGGTGATCGACAGCGACCCCGACGCGTTCCGGCGCCTCGGCCCGGGGTTCAACGGCGACAAGGTCGCCGGCATGGGCTTCGACCAGCAGGTGCTCGAGAAGGCCGGCATCCGCCGCGCCGACGCGTTCGCCGCCGTCTCGAGCGGCGACAACTCCAACATCATCGCGGCGCGGGTCGCGCGCGAGACGTTCGGCATCCAGCAGGTCGTGGCCCGGATCTACGACCCCGGCCGCGCCGAGGTCTACCAGCGGCTGGGCATCACCACGGTCGCGACGGTCAAGTGGACCGCCGACCAGGTCCTGCGCCGGCTCCTGCCCGCCGGCGCCGAGCCCGACTTCCGCGACCCGTCCGGCACGATCCGGCTCGACCACATCACGGTGCCCGAGGTCTGGGTCGGGTCCAGCGTCGGCGCCTACCAGGACCAGGCCCGCGCGCGCGTCGCCTGGATCGACCGGCTCGGCGAGGGCACGCTGCCGACCCGCGACAGCATCATGCAGGAGGGCGACATGCTCCACGTGGTGGTGCGCGAGGAGAACTCGGCACACGCCTACGAGGTGCTCAAGCGCGGACCGGAGGAGCACTGACATGAGGGTCGCGATTGCCGGGGCCGGCGCGGTCGGACGCTCGATCGCGAGCGAGCTGATCCAGAACGGCCACGAGGTCCTGCTCATCGACAAGCAGGCCTCCGCCATCAAGCCCGAGCGGGTGCCCGACGCCGAGTGGCTGCTCGCCGACAGCTGTGAGATGTCCTCCCTCGAGGAGGCGCGGCTCGACAAGTGCGACGTCGTCATCGCAGCGACCGGCGACGACAAGGCCAACCTGGTCACCGCGCTCCTGGCGAAGACCGAGTTCGGCGTGCCGCGCACCGTGGGTCGCGTCAACCACCCCAACAACGAGTGGCTGTTCACCGAGGCCTGGGGCGTCGACGTCAACGTGTCGACGCCGCGCATCATGTCCGCGCTCGTCGAGGAGGCGGTCAGCGTCGGCGACCTGGTGCGGCTGTTCACGTTCCGCCAGGGCAACGCCAACCTGGTCGAGATGACGCTCCCGGCGGACTCGCCGTACGTCGGAAAGCCGTCGGGGCTCATCCCGGTGCCCGACAACTGCGCCCTCGTCACGATCCTCCGCGACGGGCAGGTCTACGTGCCGACGCCCGAGCAGCCGGTCGAGTCCGGCGACGAGCTGCTGTTCGTCGTGCCCGCGGAGGCGGAGGACGAGCTCGAGCGGATCCTGGCGCCGGGCTCGCACCCGGAGGCCTAGGCGCCTACCCGGACTCGGCCTCCGGCTCGGGCTCCAAAGGCGTGGCGTTGCGGGCGAGCAGCCAGATCATCGCGCTCCACGAGGCGATGCGCAGCACCCAGCCGAGCCCGAGCCGCAGCACGGCGATGATCGACACCGCGAGATCGGTGTCGATGACGTCGTTGTGGCCGAGCAGCCAGACCGGACCCTGGAGCAGCACGCCGATCGCACCCGGCAGCAGCATCACCCAGGTGAGCCGGCTGCACAGCTTCACGACCTGCTTGTCGGCGTGCCAGCCCACGGGATCATCGGTCGCGGCGCCGAGCATGAACCCCAGGATCGGCCACCCCGCCAGGCACGAGCCGGCGAGCACGATCGTGTAGGCGCCGCTGTAGAGGATGCCGGGCAGGAAGAACGCCAGGGCCTGGTCGGACGCGTCGCCGCCGGAGCTCTCGGCCCAGCGCACGAACACCCAGCCGATGCCGATGCCGAAGATCGCGTTGAAGACGTACTGGACCGGGCCGCGCTGGAGCAGCCGCACGAGCAGCGCGATGCCGGCGATCGCGAGGCTGCCGATCAGCGCCCACTGGAGCTCCTTGGTCGGGAGCCAGACGGCGGTGAAGACCAGTCCGGGGATGCCGGCCTCCAGCATGCCGCGCTTGCCGCCCAGCGAGTCGGACAGCTGCTTGCGGACCAGCGCCTCCACGGTGTCGACGCCGATCTTCTTGCCGGCCTCCGCGGACAGCGGGTGCTCGACGTGCTCCTCGGCGGGGTCGGCGCGGTCGACGCGGTTGGCCTCGTCGCTCACAGGAGCTCGTACCTCGGGTTGTAGATGACCCGGTCGCCGTCGTGGCTGCCGATCCGGCCGGACACCTCGATGGCGCGCCCGGGGCCGATGCCCGCGATCCGGCGGCGGCCCAGCCAGACCAGGGTGAGGGTCCCGGTGCCGTCGTAGAGCTCCGCCTCGAGGGCGGGTACGCCGCCGCGCGGGCGCAGCGTCACGGTGCGCAGGGTGCCGCGCAGCCGCACCGGCGTGCGGTCGGGGGCGCTGTCGATCGAGTCCTGCTCGCCGCTGGCGAACGTGCGGCGCAGGTCGCGGGCCTCGGCCTCAGCGGGGTTGGCCCAGCGGCTGATCGTGCGGCGCAGGCGGCTCTTGGTCACCCTGTCCCCCGGGTCACTCGGTGGTGGCGTCGTCGTCGCTCGGGGCGACCGGGCGCACGCCCTCGGGCAGCGCGATCGGGAGCTGCTCGCCGACCGGCATCGCCTGGGCACCGCGGCGGACGGCGACCTTGGTGATCGCCTCCTCCCACTCCGCGGACTCCTCGGGGTTGCGGGCCGGCTCGCCGATGAGGGTGGCGCGCAGCAGCCAGCGCGGGCCGTTGATGCCGATCACGCGCGAGGTCTGCTTGCCGCTCGCGCCGTCGGCGCGCTTCACCTGGAGCTCGCACACGAGCTCGGTGCCGAACCGCCCCTCGCGCTCGGTCGCCGTACCGCCGCGGCGCGACGCGTCGGCGGCGATCTGCGGCCGGATCTCGCTCCAGAGGTCGCCGTTGCGCGGGGCGGCGTACGCCCGCAGCTCCAGGGCACCGGTCTTGCCGGCCAGCATCACCGAGCGCACCGAGCCGGTCTTCTGGTCGACCTGCACCCGCAGGTCGCGGCCCTCGCTGGGCGCTACCAGGAGGGCGCCGAGGTCGATGCGGTTGGTGCCGTCGTCGGGCAGGTCGTCCACGTCGTAGGGACCGTCCGGGACCGCCTCGCCGGAGGTGGCCTCTTCGGCGGCGTCGTCGACGACGGACGTCTCCTCGTCGGACTTGCGACGGAACCTCACGAGCTGCTCTCCTCCATTGAACTGAATCCCCCTGTAGAACCGTAGCCCCCCGAGCCACGCACGCTCTCCGGAAGGTCGTCGACCGGCACGAAGGCCGCTCGCTCGAACCGCTGGACCACCAGCTGCGCGATCCGGTCGCCGCGCCGCAGCACGATCGGCTCGACCGGGTCGTGGTTGATCAGCAGCACCTTGATCTCCCCGCGGTAGCCCGCGTCGATCGTGCCCGGGGTGTTGACGATCGACAGCCCGTGCCGGGCGGCGAGCCCGGAGCGCGGGTGCACCAGCGCGACGTAGCCGTCGGGCAGCGCGATGGCGATCCCGGTCGGCACCAGCATCCGCTCCCCCGGCTTCAGGGTGACGTCGACGGTGGTGACGAGGTCGGCGCCGGCGTCGCCCGGGTGGGCGTACGACGGCAGCGGCAGGTCGGGGTCGAGGAGCCGGACCGCGATCTCGAGGTCGGCGGCGGGCAGGTCGGGCTGGTCGGGCTCGGCGGGCAGCGGCACGGCAGAACCGTAACGACCCCGGGCAACGCCCGCCCACCGGTCGGATGGGAACATTCACCCGTGAGCGACGGGCCGACCAGCGACTACCACGAGCGGCTCGGCGTGCCGCTGCGCTGGTGGGCCCAGGGCACGATGCTCGTCGCCAGTCTCTGGCTCGCCATGATCGTGGCCTTCCAGGAGAACGACCCGACCCCGTGGATCGCCACCGGCGTCGCGTTCACGCTGCTCGCCGTGTGCCTGTTCTGGTACGGCGACGCGCGGGTCGTGGTGGAGGACGGCTGGTTCCGCGCCGGCCGGGCCCGGATCGAGGCCAAGTACGTCGGCGACGTCGCCGCCCTCGACGCCGAGCAGACCTGGCGGGTCGCCGGCCCCGAGGCCGACGCCCGCGCGTTCCTGCTGCTACGGCCCTACCTGAAGCGGGCGGTCCAGGTGCACATCGTCGACCCGGCCGACCCCACGCCCTACTGGCTCGTCAGCTCCCGGCACCCCGAGGCGCTGGCCGACGCGCTGGCCACCCTGCCGCGCGAATCCTGAGACGCACTAGTCTCGAAGGCATGGCAAAGGACAGCTCCAAGGTCTGGTCGGTCTTCTCGCTCGCTGCCGCCCTCGGCGGTGCCGCCGTGGCACGCAAGGCGCTCGACGCCGGCTGGAAGGCCGGCACCGGGAAGCAGCCACCGGAGAACCCGGCCGATCCGGACGTCCAGATCTGGGAGGCGGTCGCGTGGGCCGCGACCACCGGCGCCGCGGTGGCGCTCGTGCGCATGCTCGCTCAGCGCAAGGCCGCGAACTACTACCTCAAGTCGACCGGCGAGCTGCCGCCGCCGCTGCGGAAGGACACGCCCCTCAACGCGTAAGGGGCCTCGGTTTCGAGTCTCGGCCGTGGCCGGCCTCGCGCCTCGACCAGCGGCTAGGCGCAGTCGCGGCAGATCATCTTCTTCTCGTCAGCCAGCTGGCTGCGGTGGTGGACCAGGAAGCAGCTCATGCAGGTGAACTCGTCCTCCTGCTTGGGCTTCACCTCGACGGCCAGCTCCTCGTGGGAGAGGTCGGCGCCCGGGAGCTCGAACGACTCGGCGGCCTCGGTCTCGTCCTCGTCGACCTTGCCGGAATTCTTGTCGTGGCGGCGCGCCTTGAGCTCCTCGATGCTCTCCTCGGACTGCTCGTCCTCGTTCTTGCGCGGTGCGTCGTAGTCGGTCGCCATGACAGTCGCTCTTTCCCCTCGGGCCCGCCGGGTCGCGGCGCGGCAGATTGTGCACTATCCGGGACCACCTGCAAACAGCGGTCCGGATGCGAGTCGTCGGAACAGTCCGAGCGCGCAGGCTATTCCCGCGCGAAACCGGCCCTTCTGACGGCCTCCAGGAGCTCGTCGAACCCGTGATCCGGACCACAGACGACGAGGTCGTTGCCGGCTGCTCCCGGCAGCACGACCGTACGTGCTCCCGCAAGCCCGGCGATGAACGCGCCCGCTGCGTGGTCCCACAGGTTGACGCCCTCCTCGACGTATCCGTCGAGGGCTCCCTCGGCGACGTGGCAGAGCTCCAGGGCGCAGGACCCGTGCCTGCGGATGTCGCGGACGACGGGCAGCAGCCGGGTGACGCTGGCGGCCTGGATCTCGCGGACCTCCGCCCGGTAGGAGAAGCCGGTGGCGAGCAGCCGCTGGGAGAGCGGCGCCGGGCCGCGGACCCGCAGCGGGGTGCCGTCGCGGGTCGCGCCCTCCTCCGCCGCGCCGCGGTAGCAGTGCCCCTTGGCGACGTCGAGGACGACGCCGGCGACGACCACCCCGTCGACCTCGGCAGCGATCGACACGGAGTACTCCGGCAGCCCGTAGAGGAAGTTCACGGTCCCGTCGATCGGGTCCACGATCCAGCGCACGCCCGACGTGCCGGCGACGTCGTCGCCCTCCTCGCCGAGCACCGCGTCGTCCGGCCGGGCGCCCAGCAGCCGCGCGCGGATCAGCTCCTCGGCGGCCCGGTCGGCCGCGGTGACCACGTCGACCTCGCTCGACTTGGTGTCCGCCACCGTCACGCCGCGGGCGGCGTACCGACTGATCAGCGCGCCGGCCTCGGCCGCGACCTCGACGGCGAGGTCCGCGAGCTCCGCGCTCATCGGGCGGCCGCCGTCCGCGGGAGGCAGCACTGCGTCGAGCAGTAGCCGCGCAGCGCTCCGGGCTCGGCGCGCCGCAGCGCCAGCTCGCGCAGCGCGGCCACGAAGCCCGGCGCGGTCCCCGGCGTGCCCGCCCGTACGGCGCGCAGGCCGAGCCGCTCCGCCGTGGCGAGCGCCTCGGTGTCGAGGTCGTAGACGACCTCCATGTGGTCGGAGACGAAGCCGACCGGCACCAGCACGACCGCCTCGACCCCCTCCCCGTGCACGGCCTCGAGGTGGTCGTTGACGTCCGGCTCGAGCCACGGGGTGCGCGGCGAGCCGGAGCGCGAGCAGAAGACCAGGTCGTGCTCGTGCGCAACGCCCGTGCGCGCCTCGACCAGGTCGGTGACGACGTCGGCGATGGCCCGGTGCTGGGCGAGGTAGGCACCACCGCCGCCCTCGACCGGACCGCTCTCCTCGTTCATCGCGTCCGGGATCGAGTGCGTGACGAAGACCAGCCGGGCGGCGGCCCGCTGCTCCTCGGCCAGCTGGTCGAGCGCCCGGAGGGTGCTGTCGACGACGGAGTCGACGAAGCCCGGGTGGTCGAAGTAGGGGCGCACCTTCTCCAGCACCGGCGCCCCGGGCACCTCGGCGACCGCGGCCTCCAGGTTGTCGAGGTACTGCCGACAGCTCGACCACGACGAGTAGGCACTCGTCGCGACGACCGCGGCGCGCCGTACGCCGTCCTCCGCCATCTGCCGCACCACGTCGGTCAGGTAGGGCGCCCAGTTGCGGTTGCCCCAGTAGACCGGCAGGTCGATCCCGGCGTCGGCGAGGTCGGCCTCGAGAGCGGCGAGGAGCGCGCGGTTCTGGTCGTTGATCGGCGACTTCCCGCCGAACAGGAAGTAGTGCTCGCCCACGACCTCGAGCCGCTCCCGCGGGATGCCCCGGCCGCGGGTCACGTTCTCGAGGAACGGGACCACGTCCTCCGGCTTCTCGGGTCCCCCGAAGGACAGGAGCAGGATCGCGTCGTACGGATTCGGCACGTGGTCATCGTAGGGAGGAAGATCAGACCTACGATGCTCGACTCCTACCGCCGGATCTTCACCCGGCCCACCGCCCTCTTCAGCCTGACCGGTCTGGTCGCCCGGCTGCCGATCTCCATGGTCGGCCTCGGGATCGTGCTCCTGGCCGAGCACGCCACCGGCTCCTACGCGTTCGCCGGCGCGGTGTCCGCGGTCGCGCTGATCGCCAACGCCCTGTTCGCGATCGTGCAGGGACGGCTCATCGACCGGCTGGGCCAGGGCCTGGTGCTCTCGGTCGCGATCACCACCTGGGGCGTCGGCCTGGCCGGCGCGATGTGGTCGATCGAGGCCGACTGGCCGCGGTGGACGACGTTCGCGCTCGCGGCCGTCGCGGGCGGCGCCTTGCCGTCGGTCGGCACGTGCGTGCGCGCCCGGTGGGCACACGCGCTGAAGGACGACCCGTCCCGGCTGGACACCGCGTTCTCCTTCGAGGCCGTCGCCGACGAGACCGTGTTCCTCGTCGGCCCGATCCTGGTGACGATGCTCGCCACCGCGGTCGACCCGCTCGCCGGTCTCGCCGCCGCCCTGGTGTTCGGCATGGCCGGCACCTACGCGTTCGTGGGGCTCCGCTCGACCGAGCCGCCGATCGAGCGGTCCGACGACGCCGGTACGGCGCGGCCGCCGATGCCGTGGGCCGCGATCATCCCGCTCACGGTCCTGGCCGCGGCCCTCGGGCTGCTGTTCGGCGCCGCGGAGGTCACCACCGTCGCGTTCGCCGACGAGGAAGGCTCGAAGGGCGCGTCCGGCTTCCTGCTCGCCGTCTGGGCGCTCGGGAGCCTCATCGCCGGGCTCGTGTCGGGTGCGATCTCGTGGAGGAGCGGGCCCATCGTGCGGCTGCGCTGGGGTGCCCTCGGCATGGCCGTCGCGATGGCCCCGCTCGTGCTGGTGCCCTCGATCCCGGTCATGTTCGTGGTGCTGCTGATCGGTGGCCTGGCGATCTCGCCCACGCTGATCGCGGCGATGTCCCTCGCCGAGCAGGTGCTGCCGCCGGCCCGGCTGACCGAGGGCATGGCCTTCGTGCAGACCGGCATCGCGGCCGGCCTCGCCCCGGGCGCCGCCATCGCCGGCCTGGTCATCGACGAGGCCGGCGCGTCGCCGGCCTACCTCGTCTGCGTGGCCGGCGGCGTCATCACCCTGCTCGCCGCGTTGGCGACCCGGGTGCCCACTAACGTTCGGTCCCATGACGTCGCGCAGGCCGGGGAGCGGGAGCTGGCGTAGCTGGTCGGGCCTCGAGGCGGCCGACGGGCTGGAGCTGCTCCGACCGAGAAGTGCCGCGGAGGTCGCCGCAGAGGTGCGACGGGTGCGCGCCGCCGGCGGCACCCTCAAGGCGCTCGGCACCGGCCACTCGTTCACCGCGATCGCCCGCCCCGAGGGCAGCGCGATGCTGCCGCACGGCATGGTCGGGATCACCTCCGTCGACCGCGAGGCGATGACGGTCACCGCGCGGGCGGGCACGCCGCTCAAGGTGCTCAACGCCCAGCTCGAGGCGCTCGGGCTGAGCCTGCACAACATGGGCGACATCGCCGAGCAGACCCTCGCCGGCGCGACGTCGACCGGCACCCACGGCACCGGCGGTCGCGCCGCGGGCCTCTCCGCTCAGCTGGTCGGCCTCGAGCTGGTCGACGGCACCGGGACGCTCCTCCGTGCGACGCCCGACGAGAACCCCGACGTGCTCGACCTCGCCCGGGTGGGCCTCGGCGCCCTCGGGGTGATCACGACCGTCACCTTCGCCGTCGAGCCGCTGTTCCACCTGCGGGCGACGGAGGAGCCGATGTCGTGGGCCGAGGGGCTGGACCGCTTCGACGAGCTCGCGGCGTCGTACGACCACGTCGACATGTACTGGTTCCCCCACACCGACCGCCTGCTCACCAAGCGCAACGAGCGTGTGGGCACGGACCCCGCCGTCGCCGACCCGCTCCCCCGCTGGCGCGCCTGGCTCGACGACGACCTGCTCTCCAACACCGTGTTCGGTGCCCAGACAGCAGTGCTCAACCACGCGCCCCGGGTGATCCCGCGGGCCAACCGGCTCGCCGCACGCCTTTTCGGGCCCCGCACCTACACCGACGTCGCGCACCGGGTGTTCACGACCGAGCGCCGGGTCCGCTTCCGGGAGATGGAGTACGCCGTGCCCCGCGCCGTGGGCCTCGACGTGCTGCGGGAGTGCCGACGGGTGATCGACCGGTCGGGGCTCACCGTGTCATTCCCGGTCGAGATCCGGGTGGCACCGGCCGACGACGTACCGCTGTCGACGGCGTACGAGCGCGACTCGCTCTACCTGGCGTTCCACACCCACCACCGCACCGACCACGCCCGGTACTTCGCCCTCGTCGAGCAGGTGCTCAAGGACGCGGGAGGACGGCCGCACTGGGGCAAGCTGCACACCCGGCAGGCCGACGGCCTCGCGGAGCTCTATCCCCGCTTCGACGACTTCCTCGCGCTCCGCGACCGGCTCGACCCGGACCGGGTGTTCACGAACGCCTACCTGCGGCGGGTGCTGGGGGCGTGACCCGCGGTGGCTGCCCGTGCGGTTCCGGCGATCGGTACGACGCCTGCTGCGGCGCGCTGCACGCGGGCCTCCGCCGCGCGGCGACCGCGGAGGAGCTGATGCGGTCGCGCTACAGCGCGTTCGTCGTCCACGACGAGGCCCACGTGCTCCGGACCTGGCACCCGGCGACGCGCCCGGAGGTCGTCGACTTCGACCCGGACCTCACGTGGACCGGTCTCGAGGTGGTGTCGAAGGAGGCCGGCGGGCCGGAGGACACGAAAGGCGTCGTCGAGTTCCGGGCGTCGTACGTCGTCCGCCGCGAGCCGGGCGCCGTGCACGAGGTGAGCCGCTTCCTGCGGACCGGCGGGGCGTGGCTCTACGTCCGCGGGCGTCTCGTCAGCGAGTGACCGCCGCGGTACGGGCGTCGATCCAGTACCGCCGCTTGATGCCGCGCACGTCCTCCAGGACCCCGCCGTTCCGTTCGATTGTCGCCGCTGACGGCAGGTTGTCGTCGTCGCACGTGACGAGCACCCGGTCGATGCCGAGGCGCTGCCCCGCGTCGCGCACGGCGAGGGCGAGCGCCCGCGAGGCGTGGCCCCGGCGGCGCGCGGAGGGCCGCACGGAGTAGCCGATGTGGCCGCCCTGCTCGAGGAGGAAGTCGTTGAGCCGGTGCCGGGTGTTGAGGAAGCCGACCAGCTCGCCCGGCTCCTCCTCGCTGCCCTCCGCGATCCAGAAGAACGTCGACCCGACCCGCGTGGACGGCGGGTCCGCCGGTGGCTCGTGCGCCAGGACGAGGTCGACGAACGCGGCGCAGTCGCCCTCGCCGTACGGCGGCGGCTCCTCGGCCCACCAGTAGCCGGACCCGTGCGCCTCGTCCCAGCCGCCGAAGTCGGCCATCATGGCCGCCCAGGCGCGGGCGAGGCGGGCGTCGGGACGGACCAGCGCTGTCATGCACCCATCCCACCAGCCCGCCCGGTCGCCCACCATCGATTTCCCGGAGACGTGGACGCTCCTGCGCCACCGACCTACGCTCGCGGGTCATGACTCCCCGGCGGATCGCCGCGCCCCTGCTGCTCGCCCTGCTGGTCCAGCTGGTCCAGGTGGCCCTGGCGGCCGGACCCGCGCGCGCGGCCGAGCCCGACAACGTGACCAGACCGAGCGTCAGCGGCCCCGGCACCCTGGGCACGACGCTCACCGCCGACCCCGGCACGTGGACCGGCGAGGACCTCACGTTCGCCTACCAGTGGCTGCGCGACGGCGACCCGATCGGCGGCGCCACCGGCACCACCTACGAGATCCGCGCCGCCGACGTGCGGACCCGGCTCGCCGTACGCGTCACCGCCTCCGACCCGACGGACCCCGGCGCGCCCGGCACCGCGACCAGCGAGCGCCGATGGGTGCCGGCGGTCCCCACCACGACCGTCCTCCGCGCCCCGGAGCGGACCACGGCGCGCGAGACCATCACGCTCCGGGTGCGGGTCGCGGCCGGGCCGGTCGACGGCCCGACCGGGACCGTCGTCGTGTACGACGGCCGCACGCGCGTGAAGGGCGAGCGCCTGCGCCCCGGCCACCTGGGTCGCATCGAGGTCCCGGTCCGGGTGCGCACCAAGGGCGTGCACCACTACCAGGTGCGCTACGAGGCGACCGGCCCGACGACCTCCTCCCGCTCCGAGCGGGTCGCCGTGACCGCGGATCCGGCGTACGTCACCCGCAAACGGGTGATCGGCCGCTCCGTCCGCGGCCGGGCGATCACCGCCTGGTTCCGCGGCGACCCCGAGGCCGAGCACGTGCTGCTCCTGCTCGGCCAGATGCACGGCGACGAGCCGGCCGGGCCCCGCACCGCGTGGCACGTCCGCGACCACCTCCGCCCGAAGTCGGGCACGGCGCTGTGGGTGGTCCCGACGATGAACCCCGACGGCGCCGCCCGGCACACCCGGCGCAACGCCCGCGGCGTCGACCTCAACCGCAACTGGCCGACCAGCGGCTGGACCTCGGCGGGCAAGGGCAGCCGCTACTGGGGCGGCCCGCGGCCGGCGAGCGAGCCGGAGACCCAGGCGATGATCGCGTTCCTGAGGAAGATCAAGCCCGACTACATCGCGTCCATCCACCAACCGCTCTACGCCATCGGGCGGTCCGGCCAGGACGTCGCGTGGGAGAGGCGCCTCTCGCGCAACCTGAACCTGCCGCGCAAGCACCTCGGCGTGGGCACGCCCTCGGGCAAGGTCTCGCCGACGATGACCGGGTGGTACAACGCGCGGCTCGGCGGCCACGGGGTCGCGACGACGATCGAGTACGGCTACTCCCCGACGACCCACTACGTCACCGAGGTCGCCGGCAAGGGGACCCTGCGCGCGGCGCTCGTCTACTGATCCTGAGGAAAATGTCGACATCTCAACACGCCGCGAGCCGCCACGATCGAGCGCGGTCCGCGGCGTAGGCTCGCGTCCACCGCAGGAAGACAGCAGCAACCAGCAGCGACACGGACGGGACATCGATGGCGCACCTCAAGCTCTCCGGAGTCAGCGCTGACGGCCGCCTGTTGCTCCTGTTCGACGAGGACGGCGAGGGCTACACCGTCGAGATCAGCCCCACGTTGCGCCGTGCCGTCGATCAAGCCCTCCGCACCGGCCCCCGCGGTGACACTCCACCTCGAACGGAGCCCACGATGAGCAGCACCCTCCGCCCGCGCGACATCCAGGACCGGATCCGGTCCGGAGAGACCCCGGAGGCGGTGGCCACGGCCGCCGGCACGACCGTGGAGGCGATCATGCCGTTCGTCGTGCCGGTGCTGGCCGAGCGCGAGCACGTCGCCCAGCGCGCCCAGCGGTCGTCGGTACGGCGCGCCGCGGGCGACGGCGGCACGCCCGGCGCCCGCGTGCTCGAGGACGCAGTGACGGCGCAGATGCGCAGCAACGACACCAAGCCCGACACCGTCACCTGGGACTCCTTCCGCCGCGAGGACGGCCGCTGGACGCTCACCGCGTCCTACGACGCCCCGCGCCGCTCGGGCACGGCGCACTTCACCTACGACGCGCCCGGCAACTACGTGACCGCCGACGACGACGACGCCCGCTGGCTCATCGGCGACCTGCGACCCGCACCCGCCGCCCCGGCGCCCGCCGACGACCTCCAGCAGGCCCGCCAGCGACGCCTGGCCGCGGTCGGCACCGACGAGCTGCCCTTCGCCGACGACGCCCTCGACCTGGTCGGCACCGACCCCGACCAGTTCACCGGGCCCGCGGCCGACACCACGCCGGCCGCCCCCGAGCCGCCAGAGGAGGCTCCCGCCGCCTCCGAGGAGCCGCCCGCCGCCCAGCAGGACGACCCGGCCGACGCGCGCCAGCGTCGCCCGGTGCAGAAGAAGCGCGGCCGCGCCTCGGTCCCGAGCTGGGACGAGATCATGTTCGGCGGCGAGAGCTAGCCACCACGTAAGCAGGCCCCACGAGAGGCCGATCCGGGAGTAGCGTGCCCGCATGTCGTACTTCGTGACGGGCGCCACCGGCTTCATCGGACGCAACCTGGTCGAGGAGCTGGTCGACCATCGCGACGGGCCGGTCTTCGTCCTCGTCCGCCGGTCGTCCCTGCCGCGCATCGAGGCGCTGATGCGCCAGTGGGACTCCAGCCGGGTCCAGCCGGTGGTCGGCGACCTCTCCCAGCCCGGCCTCGGCGTCGATCCGGCGTGGATCACCGAGCACGCGGGCTCGATCGACCACTTCTTCCACCTCGCGGCGATCTACGACATGACCGCCGACGACGCGACCAACGACGCGATGAACGTCGACGGGACCCGCAACGCGCTCGACCTCGCCGAGCAGCTGCGGGCCGGCTGCTTCCACCAGGTGTCGTCGGTCGCCGCGGCCGGCGACTACCAGGGGGTGTTCGACGAGTCGATGTTCGAGGAGGGCCAGCCGCTGCCCTCGCCGTACCACCGGACGAAGTACGAGTCCGAGAAGCTGGTCCGCGACGAGGCGACCGTCCCGTGGCGCGTCTACCGGCCCGCGATCGTCGTCGGCGACTCCCAGCACGGCGCGATGGACAAGGTCGACGGGCCCTACTACTTCTTCCCGCTGATCAAGCGGATGCGCGACGTGCTGCCGGCCTGGTTGCCCCTGGTCGGCATCGACCTCGGCGACACCAACGTGGTGCCGGTCGACTACGTCGCCAAGGCGATGGACCACCTCGCCCACCTGCCCGGGCGCGACGGCGAGGCGTTCCACCTCGTCAACCCCGAGCCGCAGCCGGTCGTCGACCTGATCAACGCGTTCTGCGCGGCGGCGGGAGCGCCGCGGTTCGCCGTACCCATCGACCGGTCCGTGACCGCCGGTCCGCTGTCGATCCTGCCGCCGGCGCTGCGGCCGATGCAGCTGGTCAACGCCGTCATCCGCACCGCGCCAGCCCAGGCGATCCTCGAGCAGACCATCGGCCGGCTCGGCGTGCCGCCCGAGGTGCTCTCGCACACGGCGTTCACGGCGCGCTTCGACTCCCGCGCCACCGAGGCGGCGCTGGCCGGGTCGGGCATCGCGGTCCCCGACCTCGAGTCCTACGCGCGCGTGCTCTGGACCGGCTGGGAGGAGAACCTCGACACCTCCACCGGCCGCGACCCGAAGGCGCGGGCGGCGCTCAAGGACAAGCACGTGGTGATCACCGGCGCCTCGTCCGGCATCGGCAAGGTCACCGCGCTCAAGGTGGCGCAGGCCGGCGGCATCCCGGTGCTGGTCGCGCGCGGCAAGGACAAGCTCGAGGAGACCAGGACCACGATCGAGCTGCGCGGCGGGAAGGCGTACGTCTTCGCCTGCGACCTGTCCGACATGGACGCCATCGACCGCCTCTGCGAGGAGCTGTCGCGCGAGCTGCCGTCGGTCGACTACGTCGTCAACAACGCCGGCCGGTCGATCCGCCGGTCACTGAAGCTGTCGGAGGACAGGTTCCACGACTTCGAGCGCACGATGCAGCTCAACTACTTCGGCGCGATCCGCCTGGTCATGGGCCTGATGCCGAAGATGCGCGAGCAGCGCTCCGGCCACATCGTCAACATCTCCTCGATCGGCGTGCAGACCAACCCGCCGCGGTTCTCGGCGTACGTCGCCTCCAAGGCGGCCCTCGACTCGTGGAGCAACGTGGTCGCGTCCGAGGTGATCGGCAACGGCATCTCGTTCACCAACGTGCACATGCCGCTGGTGCGGACGCCGATGATCGCGCCGACCAAGCTCTACGACAAGTTCCCGACCATCTCGCCGGCGCAGGCCGCCGACGTCGTGATCCGGGCGCTCGTCGACAAGCCGCACGAGATCAACACGCTGCTCGGCAACGTGGGCGCCGTCGCGCACACCGTCGCGCCGAAGGCGGCGTTCCGGGTGCTCAACATGGCCTACCACGTGTTCCCCGACAGCGCGGCCGCCCGCGGCAAGAAGTCCGGCGGCACCGCCGAGGCCCCGGCGGGCCGCGAGTCGGAGCAGGCGCTGATGGCCAACGTGTTCCGCGGCATCCACTGGTAGGGCGCGGCGATCAGCCCCGCTCGACCGGTCGCTCCGGGTCGGTGATCCAGCCGCTCCAGCTGCCGGGGTAGAGCGCGGCACGCACGCCGAGCAGGTCGAGCGCCAGCACGTCGTGGGCCGCCGTCACCCCCGAGCCGCAGTAGACCGCGACGGTCCCGCCGCCCAGCGCCCCGACCTCGTCGTACGCCGCCCGCAGCCCGGCGAGGTCGCGGAAGCGGCCATCGGCGGCGAGGTTGCGCGCCGTCGGCACGTTGACCGCGCCCGGGATGCGCCCGGCGACCGGGTCGACCGGCTCGGTCTCGCCCCGGAACCGCTCCGGCGCCCGCGCGTCGACCAGCACGTCGACGTCGCGCACCTCGTCGGCGTCGACGACCGGCTGGCGACCCGGCTCCGCGACGAAGTCGCCCGGCGCGACCGGTCCGCCCGGGCCCGTCTCGACCGCTCCACCCGACGCGGTCCACGCCGGCCAGGCGCCGTCGAGCACCCGCACGTCGCGGTGACCGTGGTGCCGCAGCAGCCACCAGCACCGGGCGGCCGCGTGGCCCGCCCAGTCGTCGTAGACCACGACGGGCACCTCGCGCCGTACGCCGGCGGCCCGCATCGCCGCCGCGAAGGCCTCCGGCTCCGGCAACGGATGCCGCCCGCCCGCGCCCGGCGGGGCGGCGAGCGCCGTGTCGAGGTCGACGTAGGCCGCACCGGGGACGTGCCCCGCCGCGAACGCCTCGCGCCCCGACGGACCGCTGCCACCCATCCGGTAGCGCACGTCGAGCACCGTCACGGTCCCGAGCAGGTCCGACAGCTCCGCGGCGGAGATCAGCGACATGCGGCGACCCTAGATCAGCGAGTGTCGACTCCTGTGGAGGACGCCGACGCCGTACGCCGTGATCGGGCACCCTCGGGGCATGACCGCGCCCGGCTGCCTCACCGAGCCGGTGCCGCGCGCCCTCGAGAAGGTGCTGCGCCTCGCGGTCCTCGAGCACGCCACGACGGAGCCCCGTCGGTGCTTCCCACCGGTGCTCCACGTCGGGCTGCCCGAGCGTCCCAGCCGGCACTTCGAGGCCGGCCCCGACGACGTGCTCGACGACGCGCTCCGGGTCGAGGTGGTCGAGGCGATGGTCCGCGGGCCGCTGGAGCGCTCGTTCGTGCCGTTGGTGTGGCTGACCCGGCCGGACGCCGAGGAGGCCGACTGCGACACCGCCTGGCTCCGGGCAGTGCGCGCCGCCGGCGCCGAGCTCGGCGTCGCCCTCGGCCTGGTGGTCGTCACCCGGCACGGGTGGCACGACCCGGTGACCGGGATGCGGCGGCGGTGGCAGCGGATCCGGCGGCGCTCCTGAGCGGACGGCCCGGCTACCAGGTGTGGACCGGCCGGTTGTCGGCCATCCCGGAGCGGTAGTCGGCCAGCGTCGCCCGCAGGTCGTCGTAGCGCTCGTCGCTCCCCCGCTCGACCATCTGCCGGGCGAACCACTCCGCGGCGTTGGTGCCCTCGAGGCAGCGCTGCTCGATGATCGCGAGGTAGCGGTCGGCCTCGGCGCTGTCGACGCCCCAGGCCAGCAGACCGTCGTGCGCCATCGGCAGCAGCCGGCGCAGCACCAGCTCCGTGGCCCGCACCCGGCCGACGCCCGGCCAGTAGACCTCGGCCTCGATCCCCCGCTGCGCCGCGTGGTGGAAGTTCTCCTCGGCTGCGGAGAAGGACATCTGCGACCACAGCGGCCGGTCGCTCTCGGCGAGGGTGCGGACCAGCCCGAAGTAGAAGGCGGCGTTGGCCACCGTGTCGACGACCGTCGGGCCCGCCGCGAGGACCCGGTTCTCGACCCGCAGGTGCGGCAGGCCGCCGGAGATGTCGTAGATCGGCCGGTTCCACCGGTAGATCGTGCCGTTGTGCAGCCGCAGCTCGGCGAGGTTGGGCGTGCCCCCGGCCTCGAGCACCGTGAGCGGGTCCTCCTCGTCGTCGGTCACGGGGAGCAGCGCGGGGAAGTAGCGCACGTTCTCCTCGAACAGGTCGAACACCGAGGTGATCCAGCGCTCGCCGAACCACACCCGAGGGCGCACGCCCTGCGCCTTGAGCTCCTCGCTGCGGGTGTCGGCCGCCTGCTCGAACAGCGGGATCCGGGTCTCGCGCCACAGCTGCTTCCCCAGCAGGTAGGGCGAGTTCGCCGCCACCGCGAGCTGGATCCCGGAGATCGCCTGCGAGGCGTTCCAGTACGCCGCGAAGCGATCCGGCGTGGTCTGCACGTGCAGCTGCGTGCTGGTGCACGCGGCCTCGGGCATGATCGAGTCCGACGTCGTGCGGAGCCGCTCCACGCCCCGGATGTCGATGCTGATGTCCTCGCCCCGCGCCGCCAGGATCTGCTCGCTGAGCAGGCTGTAGCGGGGGTTCTGGCTGATCGTGTCCTCGGCCAGGTGCTCGGGGCGCAGGGTGGGCAGGATGCCGATCATCACCAGGTGGGCGCCGACCTTGGCCGAACGCGTCTCCGCCTGGTTGAGGGTGTCACGCAGCCCGGCCTCCATCCGCGACAGCGCGCTGCCGCGCAGCGGCGCGGGTGGCCAGTTCATCTCGACGTTGAACTGGCCGAGCTCGGTCTGGAAGTCGGGATCGGCGATCGCGTCGAGCACCTCGGCGTTGCGCAGCGCCGGGTCGCCGGCGTCGTCCACCAGGTTGAACTCCACCTCCAGGCCGGTGTACGGATCGTCGGTGTCGAAAGCCGACTCGCTGAGCATCCGCTCGAAGACGTCGAGGCAGCGCCGCACCTTCTCGCGGTAGCGCGTGCGGTCGGCGCGGGTGAACTCCTGAGCCTCGACGTCCTCGCCCATGCGACGAGACTACGGGGCGGACGGGCCCGGAGCGCTGCGCGGACGTGGAGTCTCAGCCCGCGTCGCCGAGACCCGCGTCCCACTCGATCGGGCAGGTCAGGGTGGCCGGGTCGATCGCCTGCTCGACGACCTGGCGCAGCAGGTCGGCCAGGCTGTAGCTCGCGTCGACCTCGGCGCAGCGGTCGAGCGCGGCCCAGGCAAGGGCGCCGTCGCCGGAGAGCCAGGCCGCCCAGCCGAGCAGTGCCGTCGGGGGCGCGGCGAACGGGCGGGGCGCCCGGCGTGCGACGTCGGTCCAGAACGACACGTGCTCCCGCGCGTCGTCGCGCGTCATCAACGACCAGGCCGCGTCGCGGGCGCGGACCGAGCCGATCGCCCACAGCAGCCACGCGGCCTCGACGTCGTCGGGCACGGTCCGGGCGGCGACGTGGGCGCCGACGACCTCGATGACCGCCCTGCCCAGGAGCCGCAGCTCACGGTCGGTGCGCGGTCGTGGCCGGTGGCCCAGGGAGCGCGCGAGGACGTCGGCCACCCGCTGCTGACGGCCCGGGTCGGGCGCGACGGTCGCGACCATCTCCTCGCGGCTGCCGTGGACCACGGTGCCGTCGACGACCGCCTGGACCGCGAACGGGTGGCTCTCCAGGTCGACGGGGACGCCGACCTCGCGCAGCCGGCGCGGGCCGCGCAGCAGCGGGTAGTAGCGGCCGGCGTCGCTGCGCACCGCCTCGACGACGCGGACGCCGAGATCGCTGCACTCGCGGCGCAGTCGTCGCCACGCGGCCGCGGCGGCCCGCGCGTCGGCGCTGTAGAACAGCAGCACGACCGACGAGGGACGGTGCCGCCGGACCGGGTCGAGCAGGCTCGCGCTCAGCTCCTCGAGCACCTTGCGACGCTCGGCGAGGTCGCGCGGGAGCGGAGGCAGGTCGATGCGCGCGTGGAAGGGCCGGTCGAGCCCGAAGGTCAGCATCACCACCGAGTCGGCCGGGTGGAAGCCGAGGACGACGGGCGCGACGGCGAGCAGGTCCTCCGTCGAGCGCGCGGTGTAGCGGGACTGCGGGATCGGACGAGGGGTGAGGTCAGGTGTCGGTTCCATGCCCGGACGCTTTCCACGGCGCCCGACACGGGCGCCGTGCGCCGTACGCCCCTGTGGACGGCTGCGCCCCGCGTCCCGCCTGTGGACGACACGCGGTCCGTGCTGGGGGAGGAATGGCCTACCGTGCTCGCGTGCGGAAGCAGGCATCGGTGCTCCACCTGGACCTCGACGCCTTCTTCGCCGCCGTCGAGCAGCGGGACAAGCCGTCGCTGCGCGGCAAGCCGGTGGTCGTCGGCGGCACCGGCAACCGCGGCGTCGTGTCGACCGCCTCCTACGAGGCGCGGGCGTACGGCGTCCGCTCCGCCATGTCGACGCGCGAGGCGCGCGCCCGCTGCCCGCACGCCGCGTTCCTCGGCGGCCGGTTCGAGGCCTACCGCGAGACGAGCGCGGCCGTGATGGAGGTGCTGCGCGCCTGCTCGCCCCTGGTCGAGCCGCTCTCGCTCGACGAGGCGTTCGTCGACCTCGAACGGGCCGGCCTACCCGACCTGGAGCTCGCGACCGTCACCGCCTGCGCGGAGCGGCTCCGCGCCCGCGTGCACGAGGTCACCGGCGGCCTGACCGCGTCGGTCGGGCTGGCGAGCTCGAAGTTCCTCGCCAAGGTCGCCAGCGACCTCGACAAGCCCGACGGCCTCCACGTGGTGGTGCCGGGCACCGAGCTCGAGGTGCTCCACCCGATGCGGGTCACGGTGATCCCCGGCGTCGGCCCGGCGACCGCCGACCGCCTCCACGGCGTCGGGGTGCGCACCGTCGCGGACCTGCACGGCCTCAGCCTCGACGAGCTGGTGCGCCTGGTCGGGAAGGCCCACGGCCAGGGGCTCTACCAGCTCGCGCGCGCCGACGACGACCGCGCGGTGGTCGCCGAGCGGGAGACGAAGTCGGTGAGCGTCGAGGGCACCTACGAGCACGACCTCACCGACCGCGTGCTCATGGCGGGCCTGCTCCGTCGCCAGGCCCAGGGCGTCGCCAAGCGGCTGCGCGCCAACGGCATCTCCGGCCGCACGGTGACGATCAAGGTCCGCCGCTACGACTTCAGCACCGTCAGCCGGTCGGTGACGCTCGCCTCCCCCACCGACGACGGCGCGCTGATCGGCCGGACGGCGACCCGGCTGCTCGACGACCTCGACACCACCGGCGGGGTGCGCCTGCTCGGTGTCGGCGTCTCGGGCCTCGCCGACTGGGTCCAGGACGACCTGTTCACCGAGGCCGCGCCCGAGGACGCTCCCGAGGAGCCCGGCGACGACGCCACCGACGCGCAGGTCGACGAGGCGGGCGCCCGCCACCGGTCGGGGTGGTATCCCGGCATGGACGTCGTGCACGAGGAGCACGGCCGGGGCTGGGTGTGGGGCTCGGGCAAGGGCGTGGTCACGGTGCGATTCGAGACCGCGGAGACGCCGCCGGGGCCCGTCCGCTCGTTCGCGACGGACGATCCCCTGCTGTCCCCCTGGCGCGGCGACGATGGGGCGCGCAGCGGAGCGGAGTGAGCGAAGCGAGCGCAGCTGCGCGCCGAAGGCGCCGACCCGTCACACCACATCGCTCCGTTCACACGATCGTCACGCGCCCGCATTGCGACGTACGACCGCAGCGACGACCATGGTGCCGTGCGCGGGCGGCGACACGCTCGGCGTCCCCGCACCACAACCAAAAAGGGTGAGGGCCTCTTGATGGTATGAGCATCAAGAGGCCCTCGGCTTGGCCGGCCGCCGAAGCGGCCTGCCGACGACGGTCCGGGACAAGTCCCGGGGCCTTCGCCCCCGACCTTCTCGCTTCCCCCGAAGGTTCCGCGGTCCGGATCGGTAGGAGAGTTCTACGCCCCTGCGCGACCGCGGCACAAGGGCTTTCGGCAAAGAAATTCCACATACTTCCGGTCCCACAGGACCCTCCACCGACGGCGCTCCGTCCTCCACAGGATTTCCGCCTCCCTCCACAGCCGACCACCGGGATCTGTGGATGGACCGGCCGGATAGCGTGCGGACATGTCCGCCGCACCGCAGCCGCCGCGCATCGAGCGCCGCCCCGTCGTCACGCACCACCACGGTCACGAGCGCACGGACGACTACGAGTGGCTGCGCGCGAAGGACGACCCGGCCGTGATGGCCCACCTCGAGGCCGAGAACGACTACACCCAGGCCCGCACGGCCCACCTCGCCGAGCTGCGCCAGGCGATCTTCGAGGAGATCAAGGGCCGCACCCTCGAGACCGACCTGTCGGTGCCCACCCGGGTGCGCGGCTACTGGTACTACGGCCGCTCCTTCGAGGGCCGCCAGTACGGCGCCAGCTGCCGCACGCCGGTGACCGACCCCGACGACTGGACGCCGCCGCGCCCGGCCGAGGACGCGCGTCCCGACCAGCCGGCGCTGCCGGGCGAGGAGGTCCTGCTCGACCTCGACGCGCTCGCCGAGGGGCACGAGTTCTTCTCGCTGGGCGGCTCCAGCGTCAGCCCGGACGATCGGCTGCTCGCCTACGCCGTCGACGTGGTCGGCGACGAGCGCTACACCGTGCGGGTCAAGGACCTCGCCACGGGCGAGCACCTCGCCGACGAGCTCACCGGCGTGCTCGGCGGCGTCACCTGGGGCGGGACGCCCGACCACTTCTACTACACGACGATCGACGAGAGCTGGCGTCCGGACAAGGTCTGGCGGCACCGCCTCGGCACCGCCCAAGGCGACGACGAACTCGTGTTCCACGAGCCCGACGCCCGCTACTTCGTTGGCGTCGGCCGCACCCGCAGCCGGCGCTACGTGATGATCGCGGCGAGCTCGAAGACGACGTCGGAGTACCACTACCTCGACGCCGCCGACGCGGGGGCCTCCCCGGTCTGCTTCGCCACCCGCGAGGACGGGGTGGAGTACTCCCTCGAGCACGCGCGCATCGCCGGCGAGGACCGCTTCCTGGTGCTCCACAACGCCTCCGGCCCCGAGTTCGAGCTGGCCACCGCCCCGACCGAGCCGACCGCGCGCGACGGGTGGGGGCCGCTGCTCCCCCACGACCCCGGGGTCCGGCTCGAGGACGTCGACGCCTACGCCACCCACCTCGTGGTCTCCCAGCGCAGCGGCGGGCTGCCGCAGGTGCGGATCCTCGTGCTCGGCGACGACGCGCCCGCGGGCGTCGCCGACGACCGGCTGGTGGAGTTCCCGAGCGAGCTGGCGACCGTCGGCGCCGGCAGCAACCCCTCGTTCGAGCAGCCGACGGTGCGCGTGGGCATGACGAGCATGGCCGAGCCGTCGTCGGTGCACGACTACGACCTGCGCACGGGCGAGCTCACGCTGCTCAAGCGCGCTCCGGTCCTCGGCGGCTACGACGCGTCCGACTACGAGGAGCACCGGCTCTGGGCGAAGGCGCCGGACGGCGTACGGGTGCCGATCTCGCTCGTCGTACGACGCGACGCCCGCGCGAGCGGCGACCCGGTGCCGCTGCACCTCTACGGCTACGGCGCCTACGAGACCTCGATCGACCCCTACTTCGCCGTGGGCCGGCTCTCGCTGCTCGACCGCGGCGCCGCGTTCGCGATCGCGCACGTCCGCGGCGGGGGCGAGATGGGCCGGAACTGGTACGACGACGGCAAGCTCGAGCACAAGCAGCACACGTTCGACGACTTCATCGCCTGCGCGCGGCACCTCGTCGAGACCGGCTGGACCACGCCGGACGTGCTCGTCGCCGAGGGCGCGAGCGCCGGCGGCCTCCTGGTCGGCGCGGTGGCCAACCAGGCACCGGAGGCGTTCGGCGGGATCGTCGCCGGCGTCCCGTTCGTCGACGCCCTCACCACCATGCTCGACGCCAGCCTGCCGCTGACCGTGCCCGAGTACGACGAGTGGGGCAACCCGTCCGACGACCCGGAGGCCTACGCCCGCATCGCCGGCTACGCGCCGTACGAGAACGTCGCCGACCTCCCCTACCCGCCGATCCTGGCCGAGACCTCGCTCAACGACACCCGGGTGCTGTACGTCGAGCCCGCCAAGTGGGTCGCCCGGCTGCGGGAGCGCGCACCGCGCGCCGACGTGCTGCTGCGCACCGAGATGGCGGCCGGCCACGGCGGCGTCTCGGGCCGTTACCGGGCCTGGCACGACCGCGCGTTCACCCTCGCCTGGATCCTCGACCGGATGGGCCTCGCCAGCGCGTGACCTGCTGTGGGGGGTAGGGAGCGACACCCTGGGTAACGCGACCCCTGAGAAGTCCCTGAGAAGTCAGCTCCCCGGCAACTCTGGGAACCGTCGGAACGTCTGACTCTACGTAGGCCGCATGGGGAATCACTCGCCGCCGCGGCACGTTGACGAGGAGTACGGATCCAAGGTCCGTATGCGAAGGAGGGTCGCGATGGCAACTGCAGTCGCAAACAAGAAGGGTGCGGTCCGCGAGATCGAGGGCCGTGACAGCGTCGGGCTCTACCTCGACGAGATCGCCCGGACCCCCTTGCTCGACGCTGCCCGCGAGGTCGAGCTGGCCAAGACGATCGAGGCCGGTCTCTACGCCGAGCACCTCCTCAAGGAGGGTCGCTGGGGCCGCCGCAAGGGCGCTCCCGCCGGCAACGTGAAGCGCGAGGAGCTGGAGTGGATGGCCGAGGAGGGCCAGCGTGCGGTGCAGGAGTTCATCACCGCCAACCTCCGCCTGGTCGTCTCCATCGCCCGCAAGTACGGCCGCGCGCAGATGCCGATGCTCGACCTGATCCAGGAGGGCAACACCGGCCTGATCCGCGCGGTCGAAAAGTTCGACTACGCCAAGGGCTACAAGTTCTCCACCTACGCCACCTGGTGGGTGCGTCAGGCGATCACCCGCGGCATCGCGCAGCAGGCGCGCGTCGTCCGCCTCCCCGTGCACGTCGTCGAGGAGCTCAACCAGGTCGGCGGCGCCCGGCGCACCCTGGAGCGGCAGCTCGGCCGCGAGCCGGAGCCGGAGGAGATCGCCGCCGAGCTCGGCATCGAGCTCGAGCGCGTGCTCGACCTGCTCTCGTGGGGGCGCGAGCACGTCAGCCTCGACACCCCGGTCGACGAGGACGGCGACACCTCGCTGGGCGACCTGATGGCCCAGGAGACCTCGCCCGGCCCCGACCTGACGGTCCTCGACACCGAGGCCCGCGACCGCCTCAACCGGCTGGTCGGGCAGCTCGACGACCGGGCCGCCGACATCATCCGGTCGCGCTACGGCCTCACCGACGGCCGCCAGCACAAGCTGGCCGACATCGGCGCCAAGCACGGCATCTCGGCCGAGCGGGTGCGCCAGCTCGAGCGGGAGGCGCTCCAGAAGCTCCGCCGCCTGGGTGACCCTGACCTGGCCGCCTGACCGTACAACTCCACAAGGACGCTGGCTCGACCTTTCGGTTTCCCCACCGCCTGTCAGGTCAGCTGATCGAAGGCCTCCGCCACCCTTTGGGCGGGGGCCTTCGAGCGTCCTGTGCCGACGCGGTCAGCCGCAGGCCGCTGCCGGGCCGCCCCGGGGCACCCGGACCGTGGCCGCGTCACCGCGCTGGTCGCCGCGCCACGACCGCACCCGGAACGTCCACGCCGCGGCGCGCGGCAGGCCGGTTGCCAGGTAGCGGGGCCGGATAGTGCGGCCGAGCGTGCGCCAGCCGTACGGCGTGCGCCGCTGCACCTGATAGCTGCGCGCGTGGCGCGGCGCCAGCCAGGTGAGCACCGCGCACCGGCGACCCGCGTCGCCGGCGAGGCGCCGCGGCGCCCCCGGGGGCGGCGAGGGTGCGACGCGCACGACGTTCGAGAAGACCCTCCCGCCCGGCTCGTCGTCACCCTTCACCGGCTGCAGCCGGTAGTCGTAGCGGTGGCCGTTGGTGAGGTAGCGGGCGGTCCACGCTCCGCCCGCGACCCGGAACGGCAGGCGGGTCCACGCCTGGCCGGCTGTGACGTCGCGGACCCAGACGTACTGGCTCGTCGCGCCGGGTGGACCCGTCCAGGCGAGGGTCGCGCTCGCATCCCTCGGCACCGCGGAGAGCCGGGCGCCGGACCGCGGCCCGACGGGCGGGAACGGCACCGCGCGGTCGGCCGCGGGCCCGACGCCGAGCCCGTGCAGTGCGTCGGCGACCGCCCAGGCGATCCGCACCTCGCCCCGCGCGTTGGGGTGGGAGCCGTCCCAGGTGTCCGCGAGCGCGTCGTGACCGGCAGCGGTGGCCGCCACGACCACCCGCGACCCGTCCGTGGTCGCCGCCGCGGCGACCGACCGCAACCGGGCGTTCAGCTCGGGCACCGCCGGGAACCAGGACTGGGTCGCCTCGGCCAGCACCACGTCGACGGTGGGGTCGGCCGTCCGTGCCTCGTCGACGAAGCGCCCGATCCGGGCCGCCACGGTCTCCGGCGTCCGCTGGGCGTAGAGGTCGTTGAACCCGAGCATCTCGACGACGACGTCGGGCCGGTGCTCGGCGACCAGGTCGGCGATCGGCACGTCGAGCACCTCGACCTGCATGCCCCACCGAGCCGCGTGGTCGCGGTCGAAGGCTCCGTCGGCGTACGCGAGGGAGCCGTGCTCGTCGGCGACGTTGTCGTAGAGGTCGGTGCGGGGGCCGACGAGGTCGACCGGCACGCCGGCGGCGGCGAGGTGCTGCCAGAGCCGGTAGCGCCAGGTCCAGTCCCCTGCCGAGCCCTGCGTGACCGAGTCGCCGACGAGCAGGATCCGGACCGGCTCCGGGGTCGGCTCGGCCGCCGCAGGCACCGGCGGCGCCGGTGCGGCGAGCACCGCCGTGACGAGGGCAGCGCACAGCCCCCCGAAGATCGAACGCATCATCCCTCCCGGACCAGGCTAGGTCAGCGACCCAGCTGGCGCAGCCGGTCAGGTCAGCTGCTGGAAGACCTCGGTCACCTTGCGGCGGAGGTCGTCGAGCGTCCCCGTGTTCTCGATGACGTACGTCGCGATGGCGCGCCGGTCCTCCCGCGAGGCCTGCGCGCCGATCCGCGCCCGGGCGTCCTCCTCGGTCCAGCCCCGGTCGCGCAGCATCCGCTCCACCTGGACCTCGGCCGGGACGTCGACGACGATCACCGCGTCGAACGTGTCGGCCCGCCCGGTCTCGGCCAGCAGCGGGATGTCGTGCACCACCAGGGCGCCCTCGGGCGCGTTGGCCTCGAGCTCGACGACCCGCTCGAAGACGAGCGGGTGCACGATCCCCTCGAGCACGCGGCGCTGCTGCTCGTCGTTGAAGACGATCGAGCCGACCTTGGGCCGGTCGAGGTGGCCGTCCGGCGTCAGCACCTCCGGCCCGAACGCCTCGACGACCGCGGCCAGGCCGGGGGTGCCCTTCTCGACCACCTCACGCGCGAGCTGGTCGCCGTCGATCACGACCGCACCGAGCTCCCGGAGGATCGCCGAGACGGTGCTCTTCCCCGAGGCGACTCCCCCGGTCAGTCCCACGCGCACAGCCGGACCCTACTGTGAGCACCGTGCGACGACCGACGACGGGTGACCGGGTGGCGCTGCTCGTCCCCGGCTCGCACGCCTACCTCGAGGCGGTGCTGCGGATGCTGACCGGCGCCGTGCTGCCGATCCCGCTCGACCCGCGCCTGACCGAGGGCGAGCGCACCCGCATCCTCGCCGGCCTGGACCCGACACTGGTCGTCACCGACGAGGACCAGCTCGCCGACCTGCTGGCCGTCCTGCCCGCGCCCGGCCTGCCGCTCGCCCGGCCGATGCACTGCACCAGCGGCACCACGGGCACGCCGAAGGGGGTCTGCTCCGGCGTGCTCGACCCGGAGCAGGCACAGGCACTCGTCGCCGAGGAGCGCGACCTGTGGGGCTTCGCCCCGGACGACGTCAACCTGGTCCTGAGCCCCCTCTACCACTCCGCTCCGCTGCGGTTCGCGCTCGGCACCGTGCTCGCGGGCGGCCGGGTGGTGATCCCCGGTCCCTTCGATCCGGCCGCCGTCACCGACGCGATCCGCGCCGAGCGGCCGACGACGATGTTCTGCGTCCCGGCCCACCTGCAACGGCTCTTCGCCCACTGGGACGAGGTCGGCGTGCCCGACCTGTCGTCGTTCCGGCTGGTGGCGCACGCCGGCGCCCCGTGCCCGACCGAGGTCAAGCGCCGGCTCATCGACCTGTTCCCCGACGGTTCGACCTGGGAGTTCTACGGATCGACCGAGGGCCAGTTCACCGCGTGCCGCAGCGAGGAGTGGCTCGCGCACCCGGGCACCGTCGGCCGCGCCCGCCCCGGTCGGATCCTCACCGCGGACCCCGACGGGCTGCTCTGGTGCGTGGTGCCCGAGTTCGCCCGGTTCACCTACTACGGCGAGCCGGAGAAGACCGCGGCCGCCTGGCGGCAGACCCCCGACGGCCCGGCCTTCACCGTCGGCGACCACGGCCGGATCGACGCCGACGGCTACGTCTACCTCGACGGCCGTCGCGAGGACCTGATCATCTCCGGCGGCGTCAACGTCTACCCGGCCGAGGTCGAGCAGGTGCTCGGCGAGTGCCCGGGCGTCGACGACGTCGCTGTGTACGGCGTGCCGGACGACACGTGGGGGCAGCGGGTCTGCGCCGCGGTGGTCGGCACGGTCGACGAGGACGCGCTCGCGGCGTACGCCCGGGAGCACCTGGCCCCGCCCAAGCGACCGAAGAGCTATGCGTTCCGCGACGCGCTCCCCCGCACGCTCACCGGGAAGGTACGGCGCTCCGAGCTCTGAGGCCTACCAGCGGTCGTGGACGGCGGCCCGGAAGTAGCGGTCGTAGATCCCGCGGACGCCGTCGAGCAGCTCGGGCGCGAGCGCGGGCAACGCGCCCGCTGCCGCGTTGGACCGCGCCTGCTCGACGTTGCGCGCGCCCGGGATCACCGTGGAGACGCCCGGTTGCTGGGCCACCCAGGCGAGCGCGACCTGTGCCGGCGAGGCTCCCGCGGGACCGTGCTCGCGCACGAGGGCCGAGAACTCCTGCGCCGCGGCGACGCCCGCCTCGTAGTCGACGCCCGAGAACGTCTCGCCCACGTCGAAGGCCTCGCCGTGGCGGTTGTAGCTGCGGTGGTCGTCGGGCGCGAACCGCGTGGTCGCGTCGTAGCGCCCCGACAGCAGGCCGGAGGCCAGCGGGACGCGCGCGATGATCGCGACCCCGGCGTCGGCGGCCGCCGGCAGCACGGCGTCGAGCGGCTTGAGGCGGAACGCGTTGAGGATGATCTGGATGCTCGCCACCCCCGGCCGGGCGATGGCCGAGAGCGCCTGGTCGCACGTCTCGACGCTCACGCCGTAGGCCGCGATCGCGCCGTCGGCCACCAGCGTGTCGAGGGCGTCGTAGGTGGCGTCATCGTCGATCACGGCGCTGGGCGGGCAGTGCAGCTGGACCAGGTCGAGCGTGTCGACGCCGAGGTTGCGCCGCGAGCGGTCGGTCCACGCCCGGAAGCTGTCGAGGACGTAGTGCTCCGGCAGCTGCTCCACCCGGCGGCCCATCTTGGTCGCGACCGTGATCGCGGCGTCCGGGTGCTCACGGAGGAAGCGGCCGATGACCTGCTCGCTGCGGCCGTCGCCGTAGACGTCGGCGGTGTCGAAGAACGTCACTCCGGCGTCGGCGGCCGCCTCGAGCACGGCGAGGGCGTCGTCCTCGGTGACCTCGCCCCAGTCGGCGCCGAGCTGCCAGGTGCCGAGGCCGATCACGGACGCGTCGCGGGAGAGCCGCGGAAGGGGTCGCTGCTGCATGCGCCCTTCCTACCAGCCGCCGGCGACCGACCGGTCAGCAGGCGAACTGGCGGCGGTAGGCCTGCGGGCTCACCCCGCGCACCCGGGTGAAGTGGTGGCGCAGGGCCGCGGCGTTGCCGAAGCCGACCTGGCCCGCGATCCACTCCACCGGCTGCTCGGTGCGCTCGAGCAGCTCCTCGGCGGCGGCGACGCGCTGGCGGGTCAGCCAGCTGTGCGGCGTCGTGCCGGTCTCGTCGCGGAACCGCCGCGCGAACGTGCGCGGGGACATGTGCGCCCGCTTGGCGAGGGACTCCACGGTGTGGTCGTCGCCGAGGTGCTCGACGACCCAGGTGAGGAGCGGCCCGAGGGTCTCGGCGTCGCAGTCGGGCACGGCGCGGGCGATGTACTGCGCCTGACCCCCGTCGCGGTGCGGGGGCACGACGGCGCGGCGGGCGACCGTCGAGGCGATCGCGGCGCCGTACTCCTGGCGCCAGATGTGCAGGCAGGCGTCGAGGCCCGCCGCGGTGCCGGCGCTGGTGACGATCTGGCCGCTGTCGACGTAGAGCACCTCGGGGACGACCCGGGCGAGCGGGAACCGGCTCTGGAGCTCCTCGGTGTACATCCAGTGGGTCGTGCACTCCCGGCCGTCGAGCAGGCCGGCGGCGCCCAGCGTGAAGGCGCCGCTGCAGACCGACAGGATGCGCGCGCCGCGCTGGTAGGCGTCCTGGAGCGCACGCACCACCGCCTCGGGCGGGATGCCGCCGCGCGGGATCGCCGGCACCGCGACGAGGTCGGCCGTCTCGAGCCGGTCGAGACCGTGCTCGGCCTGGATCGAGAAGCCCATCGAGGTGCGCATCAGGCGGTCGTCCTCGGCGCAGACGGCGAAGTCGATCGCCGGCACGCCATCGGCGGTGCGGTCGATCCCGAAGCCCTCGCAGAGCACGCCGAGCTCGAACGGCGCGACGCCGTCGAAGGCGAGGACGGCAACGTTGGTCAGCACCCGCTCAGCGTGGCAGAGTCATGGCAGGAAATCAACGCAAGGCGGCATTTCTGCCACTGGTGGCAGGATCTTTAAGAGAGCATGATTTCTGCCATGGAAACCATGATCCTCATCCTCGCCCTGGTCCTCGGCTTCGCCGCCCTGGTCCGCTCCGTCCGCCACGACCACTTCTCCGGCTGACGCCGAGTCGTCAGGCCCCTCCCTTCGATCCGCCGCCAAAAATGCACCGAGTCGGCTCGTCTTCACACCGCAGGGCGTGAGGACGAGCCGACTCGGCGTTTGCTCAGTTGCCGCCCGTGAGCTTCTCGCGGAGCGCCTGGAGCGCCTCGTCGGAGGCGAGCGAGCCGCCCGCGTCGACGTCGGCAGCCTGGTCGTCGCCCCCGCCGGAGGAGTACGACGTGGCCTCGCCGGCCTCGATCTCCGCCTGCTTGGCCTCGGCCTGCTGCTTGACGTGGGCCTCCCAGCGGGCGTGCGCCTTGGCGTACTGGTCCTCCCAGACCGCGCGCTGCTCCTCGTAGCCCTCGAGCCACTCGCCCGTCTCGGGGTCGAAGCCCTCGGGGTAGACGTAGTTGCCCTGCTCGTCGTAGGTCGCCGGCATGCCGTAGAGCGTCGGGTCGAACTCCTCGACGTCGGCGGCCGCGGTGGTCTCGTTGGCCTGCTTGAGCGACAGCGAGATCCGGCGACGCTCGAGGTCGATGTCGATGATCTTGACCATGACGTCGTCGTTGACCCCGACGACCTGCTCCGGGATCTCGACGTGGCGCTCGGCCAGCTCGGAGATGTGGACCAGGCCCTCGATGCCCTCCTCGACCCGCACGAACGAGCCGAACGGGACCAGCTTGGTGACCTTGCCGGGCACGATCTGGCCGATCTGGTGGGTCCGGGCGAAGTGCTGCCACGGGTCCTCCTGCGTCGCCTTCAGCGACAGGGAGACACGCTCGCGGTCCATGTCGACGTCGAGGACCTCGACGGTGACCTCGTCGCCGACGGTGACGACCTCGGACGGGTGGTCGATGTGCTTCCACGACAGCTCGGACACGTGGACCAGGCCGTCGACGCCGCCGAGGTCGACGAACGCACCGAAGTTGACGATCGACGAGACGACGCCCTTGCGGATCTGGCCCTTCTGGAGCTGGGTGAGGAAGCCGTGGCGGACCTCGGACTGGGTCTGCTCGAGCCAGGCGCGGCGGGACAGGACCACGTTGTTGCGGTTCTTGTCAAGCTCGATGATCTTCGCCTCGAGCGTCTGGCCGACGTACGGCTGCAGGTCGCGGACGCGGCGCATCTCGACGAGCGACGCCGGGAGGAAGCCCCGGAGGCCGATGTCGATGATCAGGCCGCCCTTGACGACCTCGATGACGGTGCCCTCGACGACGCCGTCGGCCTCCTTGACCTCCTCGATCGTGCCCCAGGCGCGCTCGTACTGGGCGCGCTTCTTGGACAGGATCAGGCGACCCTCCTTGTCCTCCTTCTGGAGGACCAGGGCCTCGACCTTGTCGCCGACGGTGACGACCTCGGACGGGTCGACGTCGTGCTTGATCGAGAGCTCGCGGGAGGGGATGACACCCTCGGTCTTGTAACCGATGTCGAGCAGGACCTCGTCCCGGTCGACCTTGACGATGGTGCCATCCACGATGTCACCGTCGTTGAAGTACTTGATGGTCTGGTCGATAGCGGCCAGGAAGTCCGCCTCGGAGCCGATGTCGTTGACCGCGACCTGGGGCGCGTTGTCGTCGTACTGGCTCAGCTGAGGGGTCGAGAGGGTGCTCGTCATGAGAAGGGATAGATCCTTGGGTGGGCAGATGTCGATGTGATCCGTGCCTGCGGGTTGCAGACACAAGGGTCAATCGTACGCGGGCGGCACTGCGCAGGTCCAACTGACGCCGATACGCTCGTCCCGTGCAACAGCACTGGCCGCACCCGCCCGTCACCGCCCATCGTCGCCCGGTCACCGAGGAGGAGTCCCGCCTGGCCAACGGGGCCGACTGGGACCGGTACGCCGACGAGTACCAGGCCACCCACGGCGAGTACCTCGGCGACGCCGGGTTCCTGTGGGGTCCCGAGGGCCTGACCGAGGCCGAGGCGGGCGTGCTGGGGCCGGTGGCGGGCCGGGACGTGCTGGAGGTCGGGTCGGGCGCCGGCCAGTGCTCCCGCTGGATCCGCGGCCGCGGCGGCCGGTCGATCGGGCTCGACCTCTCCCACCGCCAGCTCCAGCACTCGCGCCGCATCGACGAGGAGACGGGCGTGGCGGTGCCGTCGGTGAGGGGCACGGCGACGCACCTGCCCTTCCGCGACGACAGCTTCGACGTCGTCTTCTGCTCCTTCGGGGCGCTCCAGTTCGTCGCCGACATCGAGGACGCGGTGGCCGAGACCGCCCGGGTGCTGCGGGAGGGCGGCCGGTTCGCGTTCTCCATCACCCACCCGACCCGGTGGATGTTCCCCGACGACCCGACCAGCGAGGGCCTCACGGCGACCCAGTCGTACTGGGACCGGACGCCGTACGTCGAGGTGGACGACAGCACCGGAGCGACCGCCTACGCCGAGCACCACCGCACCCTCGGCGACTGGGTCGGGATCCTCGCGGGCGCCGGCTTCCGGATCACCACCCTCCTCGAGCCCGAGTGGCCCGAGCGCAACGAGCGGCTCTGGGGCGGCTGGTCGCGGGTCCGCGGCCGGCTCACGCCGGGAACGGCGATCTTCGGCGCCGACCTCGAGCCGCGCTGAGCGTCCCTACCTGCGGACCCGCGGGTATTTCTTGCAAGAGCAGCGCAGAGGCACCGGAATGTGCTTAGCGTGCGTGGCGGCCCCAACCGTGCTCCTGTAGGAGTTCCAATTGAATCCCGCTACTGCTCCCTCCAAGCTCCGCGCCCGCACCCGGGCGGCGGCACTCGCTGTCACCTCCCTGGCCACCGCCGGGGCGTTCGTCCTCGTGCCGGGACCGTCCGCGCACGCCGATCCGCTGCCGGCGCCGTACGACGCCGACGCGCACGCCGACCTGCTGAACGTGGAGGTCGACCTCCTCGGCGGGTCGCTCGCCAACGTCTACGTCGGCCACTCCCAGACACAGCTCGACAGCACCGGCGGCCTGACGGCCACTGAGGGCCTGCCGCCGATCCCGGCGGCCGCCCGGGTGCACGCCGTCAGCTCGAACGCCGACATCCAGCTGCTCGGCGAGTCGCCCACGCTCCAGACCGACTACGTCGCGGCCACCGCTCCCCCGCCCGTCGACCCGCCTCGGGAGACGCTGCTGCCGCTCGACCTGGCGCCGCTCGTCGACCTCGGGGTGATCGCGGGTGATGTGAAGGCCGACTACACCTCGGACATCACGTGCCCGACGCCGACCGAGGGCGTGCGCACGCTCGGCAGCTCGAAGACCGACCTCGCCGGCCTGACCGTCCTCGGCCTGCCCACGATCCCGGGCATCCCGACGATCGACAGCGTCGCGTCGGTCGGCGCGTCGTTCGTCGAGACGGAGACCCAGCTGCTCGAGAAGGCCGCGGCGCTGGGCGACAGCGTCCGCTCGCGCTCGACGCTGAGCATCGGCGACGTCAGCCTGCTCGACGGCGCCGTCGTCATCAAGGTCACCGACCCGGCCGTGATCACCGCGACCTCGGACGGCACCGAGGCCGGCGCGACCACGACGTACTCCGACCCGTTCATCGAGGTGGTCATCGGCGGCGACGAGGAGAACGCCATCGAGATCCCCGTCACTGGCGAGCCGGTCTCGATCCCCGGCCTCAACCTGCTCGGGCTCGCGACGGTCACCCTCGACGTGGCGGCGTTCAGCCCGGAGGACACCAGCGAGGGCGCCACCGCGTCCGCGTCGCTGGACGCGGTCCTCGCGGTCGACCTCAACGCGACGCTCGGCAGCGGCCCGCTCGCCACCGAGCTCGTCGACCTCCACCTCGGCCTCGGCCAGATGGACGCGACCGCCACCGCCCCCACGGGCGGCGTCGAGTGCGACGTCGTCGACCGCGACAACGACGGGCTGCCGGACGACGAGGAGCCCGACCACGGCACCGACCCGCTCGACCCCGACTCCGACGACGACGGGCTCACCGACGGCGAGGAGGTCGACCACGACGGCCCCGGGCCCGACGAGGGCTACGGAACCGACCCGCTCGACCCCGACTCCGACGACGACGGCCTCGAGGACGGTGAGGAGGTCGACACCGACGGCGACGGTCCGGACACCGGCACCGGCACCGACCCGTTGGACCCCGACACCGACGACGACTGCGTCAACGACGGGACCGAGGTCGACAACGACACCGATCCGCTCGACCCGTCCGACAACCCGCAGGCGTGCGACAACGACGCCGACAATGACGGGCTGCCGGACGACGAGGAGGACGACCACGGCACCGACCCCAACGACCCGGACACCGACGACGACGGGCTCACCGACGGCGAGGAGGTCGACCACGACGGCAACGGACCGGACGACGGGATCGGCACCGACCCGCTCGACCCCGACACCGACGACGACGGGCTCGAGGACGGCGAGGAGGTCGAGGAGACCGACACCGACCCGCTCGACCCCGACACCGACGACGACGGGCTCGAGGACGGCCAGGAGGTCAACGGGCCGACCAACTGCTCGACCGGCAACACCGACCCGCTCGACCGCGACACCGACAACGACGGTCTCGGCGACGGTTCGGAGGTCAATGGGATCCGGCTGCGCCAGGTGGTCTACCTCGGCGTCCGCAAGCACGGGAAGACCCGGATCGGGCTGGTCCGGCCGGACCCGTGCGTGAAGGACACCGACGCCGACGGCCTCAGCGACCGCCGGGAGGTCCGTGGCTCGCGCCTGGGGCAGAAGGTGATCGTGCGAGCGAAGTTCGGGAGCTCGTACCGGATCGGCAAGCGGGTGACGGACCCGACCGACCGTGACACCGACGACGACGGCGTCCCGGACCTGGCCGAGATCACCGGGCGCCGCAACAAGGCCCACGGCTTCCGGAAGTCCGACCCGACCAACGCCGACACCGACTTCGGCGGCATCACGGACGGCAAGGAGCTGCGCGCCGGCTCCGACCCGGCCGACGTCAGGTCGGGACCGCGGGACCCGCAGGGGAGGTTGGGCACCGCGGGCGGCTGACGGCCGTTGCGGAGAGCAGCCCCCGGACACCGCGTGTCCGGGGGCTGCTGCCTGTCGTCTCGGGGAATGGACGTCCCGGCAATAGCACGAAACCTTCCGAAAAGTGCTTCGTTGCAAGACTGGGGGTCGGCTGCAAGAAATGGGTTTAGGCTCCAATTCCACCGAACGCGCGGATGCAAGAGGGAGCCATCCAATGCAGGTTCTACGTCGTCGCGCCGCCACCGCAGCGCGCACCATCGTCCTGGGGGGAACCGCGGCGGTCACCGCGAGCGCGTTCACCCTCACCGCCCCGGCAGCGCCGGCCCACGCCGACCCGCTGCCGGCGCCGTACAGCGGGTCGGCCCACGGCGACCTCGTCCACCTGCCCGCCGACATCCTCGGCGGCGCGGCGACGAGGGTCCCGATCGGCCACTCGTACACGGAGGCCGACAGCACCACCGCGGCGCCCAACGTGACGTCGACGAGCGCCAACCTCGACGCCGAGCTGTTGACGCTGCCACTCGAGGTCGACGAGGAGACCGTCACGGCTCCGCCGTCGGCGGCCTCGAGCGACACCCTGCTTCCCGTCGACCTGGCCTCGATCGCCAACCTCGGCGTCATCAGCGGCGACGTCGAGGCCAACTACGTGAGCGCGGACGAGTGCCCGCCGGCGGACGGCAACATCCGGCTGCTCGGGCGCGCCACCACGTCGCTGGCCGCGGCAACGCTGGTCAGCGTCCCCGGCTTCGGCTCGGTCGCCCAGATCGGGGCCGTCGAGTCCGAGGCCCGGACGTTCCTCGAGGACGCCGACGGCGACGGCGCTTCCCACATGGTCTCGCAGGTCGACACCACCGTCGGCGACGTCCGGCTGCTCACCGGTCTCCTCGGCGGCATCACCATCCGGCTCTCCGAGGGGGTGACCACCCGGGCGGAGTCCGACGGCACCACCGGCACGGCGAGCCGTGAGAACGTCACCGCCCAGGTGATCGTCGGCGGCGTCACGATCGCCACGATCTCGGCCCAGGGCCAGCTGATCGACGTCCCGGTCAACCTCGGCCTGGCCAACATCGATCTCCAGGTGGGTCTCGGCTCGTTCACGAACACCAGCTCCGGCGCCACGGGTTCCGGTTCCCAGGACGCAGTCCTGCGGGTCGTCCTGCACGCGGAGCTGCTCGGCTCGCCTGCGGTCGACCTCGACCTCGCCGTCGGTCCGGCGGACGTCGAGGCCACCGCCCCGACCGGCGGCGTCGAGTGCACGACCGCGCCCCAGGACTCCGACGGTGACGGTCTCACCGACGACGAGGAGAACCAGCTCGGCACCGACCCCAACGACCCCGACACCGACAACGACGGCATCCAGGACGGCGCCGAGGTCGACGGCTCGGGCAACCAGTTCGACGGCGCACCGACCGACCCGCTCGCAGCCGACACCGACGGCGACGGGCTGTCGGACTCCGAGGAGAACACCGAGGGCACCGACCCCAACGACCCCGACACTGATAACGGTGGCGTCAACGACGGCACCGAGGTCAACGTCGACGGCACCGACCCGCTCGACCCTGCGGACGACGTCCAGACCGACACTGACGGCGACGGCCTGACCGACTCCGAGGAGAGCCAGCTCGGCACCGACCCGAACGACCCGGACACCGACGGCGACGGCATCCAGGACGGCCCCGAGGTCGACGGCTCTGGCAACGAGTTCGACGGCGCACCGACCGACCCGCTGGCACCCGACTCCGATGGCGACGGCCTGACCGACTCCGAGGAGAACACCGAGGGCACCGACCCCAACGACCCGGACACCGACGGCGACGGCATCCAGGACGGCGCCGAGGTCGACGGCTCGGGCAACCAGTTCGACGGCGCACCGACCGACCCGCTCGCAGCCGACACCGACGGCGACGGCCTCACCGACTCCGAGGAGAACGCAGCGGACACCGACCCCAACAACCCCGACACGGACGGTGACGGGATCAACGACGGCGACGAGGTCGACAACGGCACCGACCCGCTCGACCCCAACGACCCGACGGACCCGAACGACCCCGACGGTGACGGCCTCACCAACGACGAGGAGGACGCGCTCGGCACCGATCCCGACGACGCCGACACCGACAACGACGGCGTCAACGACGGCGACGAGGCCGACAACGGCACCGACCCGCTCGACCCGGACACCGACAACGACGGCGTCAACGACGGCGACGAGGCCGACAACGGCACCGACCCGCTCGATCCCGACTCCGACGACGACGGGCTGACCGACGGCGAGGAGCGGACCGAGGGCACCGACCCGCTCGATCCCGACACCGACGGTGACGGCATCAGCGACGGCGACGAGGTCGACGACGGCACCGACCCGCTCGACCCCAACGACCCGGCGCAGACCGACACCGACGGCGACGGCATCAGCGACGCGGACGAGACCTCGGGCGACCTCAACGACGGCTACGACAACGATCCGACCGACCCGGCCAACCCGGACTCGGACGGCGACGGCCTGACCGACGGCGAGGAGATCAGGGAGACCGGCACGGACCCCAACACCGCGGACACCGACGGTGACGGGATCGACGACGGCGACGAGGTCGACAACGGCACCGACCCGCTCGACCCCGACACCGACGGTGACGGGATCGACGACGGCACCGAGATCGACAACGGCACCGACCCGCTCGACCCCAACGACCCGACGGTGACCGACGGTGACAACGACGGGCTCTCCGACGAGGACGAGGCCGCCGAAGGCACCGACCCCAACGACCCCGACACCGACGACGACGGCGTCAACGACGGCGACGAGGTCGACAACGGCACCGACCCGACCGACCCCGACACCGACAACGACGGCCTCGACGACGGCCAGGAGCAGAACGAGGGCACCAACCCCAACGACCCCGACAGCGACAACGACGGCGTCGAGGACGGTCCCGAGGTCGACAACGGCACCGACCCGACCGACCCGGACTCCGACGACGACGGGCTCAACGACGGCGACGAGGACAGCCGCGGCACCGATCCGCTCGATCCCGACACCGACGGCGACGGCCTCAGCGACTCGCGCGAGGTCAACGGCCCGACCCGCTGCTCCACCGGCTCGACGAACCCGCTGAAGGTCGACACCGACGGCGACCGCCTCGGTGACGGCGAGGAGGTCAAGGGCATCCGGATGCGGCAGGTCGTCTACCTCGGCGTCCGCAAGCACAAGAAGACGCGCATCGGCCTGGTCAAGCCCGACCCGTGCGTCAAGGACACCGACGGCGACAAGCTCACCGACTTCCGCGAGATCGAGGGCATCCGGATCAAGCAGAAGGTGTTCGTCTGGAAGCGTTACGGCTCGGTCTACACCCTGGGCCTGCGCAAGACGGACCCGACCGATCCCGACACCGACAACGACAGCGTGCGGGACAAGCCGGAGTTCACCGGATCGAAGAACCGGAAGCACAACTTCCGGAAGTCCGACCCGACCAACGCCGACACCGACTTCGGTGGCATCGACGACGGTCGTGAGCTGCGGGCGGGCGCCGACCCGTCCAACGTGAGGTCGGGCCTGAAGAACCCCGATCGCACGATGTTCTTCGGCGGTTTCTGACCCACCCGGGCGACGGGGCACCAGCCATCCGGCTGGTGCCCCGTCGCCGCATCCGCGGGTCTCTGGCACCGCTAGGGTCGACGCGTGGACGAGGAGGAGATCGCCCGGTCGGCGGCGCTCGAGCGGCGGCACTGGTGGTACGCCGAGCGGCGGGCCCTCGTGCGGCGCACGGTCGGGTCGTGGCCGGCCGGCCGAGCGGCCGACGTCGGCTGCGGTCCGGGAGGCAACACCACCGTGCTGCGCGACCTCGGCTGGCGGGTCACCGGCGTCGAGTTCACTCCCGTCGGGGCGAGCATCGCCGCGTCACGCGGGCTCGACGTGGTGCGCGGTGACGCGCGCCGGCTCCCGTTCGCCGACGAGTCCCTCGACCTGGTCATCTCGACCGACGTGTGGGAGCACATCGACGACGACGAGGCGGTCGCCCGCGAGACCCACCGGGTGCTGCGCCGCGGTGGCCGCGCCCTGATCGCCGTCCCCTGCTCGATGAGGCTGTGGAGCGGCCACGACGTCGCGCTGGGCCACGTGCGGCGCTACGAGCGGGAGGAGCTGCGGGCGCGGATCACCGGGGCCGGGCTGGAGGTCGAGGACCTCTGGTCGTGGAACGTGCTGCTGCGTCCCGTCGTGCGCGCGCGACGCCGTCGCCACACGACGGCCGAGAGCGAGATGGAGCCGGTGCACCCGGTCCTCAACGCCGGTCTTCGCGCCGCCGTCGCCATGGAGCGGGTGGTCCCCCTCCGGCGGCTGCCCGGCGTCAGCCTGGTCGCCTCGGCCCGCAAGCCGTGAGCCACCACGACACCTGGGCGGCCGACCCGGGGATCGGGTGGCGCATCCTGCTCACGGCCGACCTCCCCCACCGACCGCGTCCCGACGACGTCGCCGACCTGCTGGCCGCGCTCTACCGCGACCAGGGCTGGGGCGCGGCGCCCGCGGTGACCGTCGGCGGTTCCCCGGACGGGCTGCGCACCGACCTCGCCGAGGCGCGTCCCGCGCCGGTGCTCGTCGGTACCGCCGGCACGTCGCTCGTCATCTCCGCCCACCACGGCGCGGCCGACGGGCTGGGTCTGCTGCGGGTGCTGGAGGCACTGGGCCCCTCCCCCGTCTCCAGCGACGTCCGGCGGCCGGGTGCGCGCCCACCGGGCGGGGGTCGGATCGCGTCGGTCGCGCGCCGTCTCGTCGAGGTGGCCGCAACGCCACCCGCCCGGCTGCGTCCCGCCTCGCCCGCCGGAGGAAGCGGCGACGTGATGGCCGAGGCGACGGTGACCGGCGGGCGCCGTACGACCGAGATCGTCGTGGCCGCGACCGCGGCCGCCGTGGAGCACGAGCGGTCGCTCGGGCGGAGCGGCCGGCACGTCGCGATCGCCGTCGGCGTCGGGTCGCCGCACGCACCGGGAGCGCCGATCGCCGACCGCAGCGGTCTGTTGCGGGTCCGGGACGCCGAGCGTCTCGACGCCGCCGCGATCCGGGAGGCGGTGCGGAGCGCGCCGCTCGAGGCGGCCCCGACGCGCGGCATGTCCGTCGGCCTGCGCCTGCTCGCGCCGCGGCTCGGCTCGACCCTGCTCGTGTCCCACCTCGGGGTCGTGGACGCGCCGGCGGTCGAGCGACTGGCGTTCCACCCGGTGACCGCCGGCGGCTCGGGGATCTCCCTCGGCGCGGTGACGCACCGCGACGTCACGACGTTCACGCTGCGGGCCCGGGCGGCGGTGTGGGACGCCGACGGCCTCGAGCGGTTGCTCGAGGCCGTCGTCAGCAGGCTGTGAGGCGAGCGGGCGTCAGGCGTTGACCAGCGGTCGGTCCGCCGGCGCCTCGTGCTGCTTGCCGTCCTCGGCCCGGCGGCCGAGGAACAGGCCAGCGGCGAGCGCGAGGACGCCCACGACGAGGAACCCGAGCGGGAAGAGGAACCGCATGCCGCCGAGGAGCGGCGCCTGGCCCTCGAGGTCGGACACGGTGGCGTCGACCTCGCCGTCGGTGAAGTTGACCGTTCCGGTGAACACGTCGACCGCCTGGCCGTCGTAGTTCAGCTGCTGGGTCCGCTCCTCGACCCGCTGCACGGGCGAGCCGGTGACGGGCTCGATGTAGAAGGTGCGGGTCATGGCGTAGGTCATCTCGGCGTCGACGGTGCCCTCCTCCGAGCCGAACATCGAGCCGGGCGCCTCACGGGTCTCGATGACGGTCGGCAGGATCTCCTGGACGAACTTGTAGACCGTCAGCCCCTGGATCTCCTCGGTGCCCTCGTAGGTCGCCGGCGCGGTGTCGCGCAGGCTGCCGTCCCAGACCTCGTAGGTCTTCTTCTGGGTGTCGAACGGGAACTTGTAGACCTGGCCCTCGAACGTGACCGGCTCGCGCACGGTCTCCTCGCCCTCCTTGACCTCGATCCAGGTGTCGCAGTCGTCGCACTCGACGCCCTCGCCCGAGACCTCGTCGAACGCGGCGCGCTCGGTCGACTGCTGGAACGGCTCGGTCCAGCCCTCGACCTCGGCGGTCACGACGTTGACCCAGACGACGTCGCCGTCGGCGGTGTCGGCGTCCACGTCCTGGCGGGTGCCCGACGTGATCTCGAGGTCGTGGACCTCGGTCTCGTAGGTCTCGAAGTTGAGGATGCGGGCGCCCTCGGCCTCGAGGAACGTCTCGCCCTTGTAGTTGTCCGGCACCTTGGCCAGCGTGGGATAGGCGTAGAACCGGACCAGGCCCGCGGCCACGATCAGGAACACGCCGAGCCCCACGAGCACGGGGGCGGCGGATCGGCGCAGTCGGCGCATGATGGATCGACCTTTCAGACGGCCACGCGGGTGTCGCGCGGCAGGTGGTGCGGGTCGGGCAACGCTCCGGCGTGCCCGACGATCTCCTCGGTGGCCAGTGCGCGGGCCTGCTCCCGCATCCGTGACCAGTCGAATTGCTGGGCCCACGCGCGGCACGCGTCGGCCCGGGCGGCCCGCTCGGCGGGCGCGAGGTCGGTGGTGACGGAGGCGGCCAGGGCGTCGCTCAGGCGGCGCCGTACCTCCTCGGGGTCACCGGGTGCGTCGGGGACCAGCCAGCCGGTCACCCCGTCGCGGATCGAGTCGCGCAGGCCCGGCACGTCGCGGGCGAGCGTGGGGACGCCGTGAGCGGCAGCGTCGATCACGGCCTGGCCCCAGCCCTCCGCATCGGAGGCGCACACGTGGACCGCGGCACCGGTGAGCAGCTCGCCCTTGGTCTCGTCGTCGACGTAGCCGTGGAACGTGACCCGGTCGTCGAGGCCGAGGTCGGCGGTGAGGCGCTCGAGGCGCTCCCGCTCGGGTCCCTGGCCCACGATGTCGAGGCGCAGCCGGCGCGCCGAGGTCGACGGCCGCACCCGGAGCTCGAAGAGCGCGCGGATGACGAGGTCGACCCGCTTGTGCGCGACCAGCCGGCCGAGGACGACGATCCGGTCGGCGTCGAACGCGGTCTGGGGCTCGTGGCCGGGCACGTCGGACCCGTTGGCGAGCAGGCCGATGTCGCCGGTCCAGCCGAGCTGGCGGCGCATCTCGCCCAGCGTCGACGGCGACACAGCGACGACGCGCCGCCGGCGGTAGACCCGGCGCATCGCGACCCGCTCCAGCCACCGGCCGAACGCCGCGACCGGCGCCGGGAAGTGGGTGTCGAACTGGGCCTGGTGCACGTGGTGCATGACCAGGACGACCGGAGTACGGCGCCGCAGCACCAGCGGCGAGAACGACGGCAGACCGCACGACGGGTCGATGACGATGTCGGTACGGCGGCGTCGGCGCAGGAGCCGCAGCAACGTCACCGGGTAGAAGCCGAGAGCCCCGCCCGCCCGGCGGATCCGGATGCCGTCACGCTCCTCGGTGCGGCGCCGGCCCGGCTCGCGGGCGGTGAGGAACTCCACGTCGGCGCCGCCCTCGGCGAGCGCGCGGGCGAACTGCCAGGCGTAGACCTCCGACCCGCCCGCGAGCGAGTGGTCGGGGTCGCGCCAGTTGACGACGACCGCGCGCACCCCGCGCAGGCTGTCGGCAACGCTCGCCGGCGCGGTGCTCACAGGGCCTCCTGCGGCACGGCGAGGGGGACCGGCAAGGCGACGGGAGCGGGCCGCGTCATGGGGGAACGCGGTCCCGCGCCCGCCGCCGAGCCGGCAGTCAGGGTGCCGGCAGCGAGCCGGCGGGTGCGCCACGCGATGGCGGCGAGCTCGGCGAAGGCCCCTGCGCCGTGACGGGCCGGGACGAACGTCGAGCCGGGGACGTCGGCCCACGTCACCGGGATCTCGTCGATCCGGGCACCGGCGGCGCGCAGGCGCACGAGGAGCTCGACGTCGAACGAGAAGCCGCGGGCCCGCAGGTCGCCGGCGGCCCGACGGGCGACCTCGCCGCGGAACACCTTGAACCCGCACTGGGTGTCGGCGATGTCGGGCAGCAGCCGCGCGGTGAGCCGGCGGTAGCAGGCGGCGCCGGTGCTGCGCACGCGGTCGGAGCGGACGTCGGTGCGCGAGCCGGGCAGGCCGCGCGACCCGATCACGACGTCGGCGCCGAGCGCCGTACGCCGCCACGCCTCGAGCAGTGCGTCCAGCCCAGTGGCGCCGTCGGCGTCCATGAAGCAGACCAGGTCGTCGTCGGCGGCAGCGGTGGCCAGCAGGCCGGCGCGCACGGCAGCGCCCTTGCCCCGGACGGCGCAGCGCACGACCCGCACCGGCAGCGCCGGGCGGTCGGCCTCGCGGGCCAGCTCGGCAGTGCGGTCGGTGCTCCCGTTGTCGACCACGACGACGGTCGCGTCGCCGAGCACGGCGCGATGGGCGCTCACGTAGCGACGGAGCTCGCGCAAGGTGCGCGGCAGCCGGCGTTCCTCGTTGTACGCCGGAATGACGATGTGCAGCATCGGACCCTCCCAAGCCGAATGCGGCAGGCTGTGCGTCGATGCGCGGCCGGGCAGTGCCCGGACGCGTGTCGACCCCAGCCGGCTACCGGCTCGAGTAGGTGTAGAGCTCGCTCTGGGCGACGGGCTCGGTCGTGTCCTGGGCGGCGTTGACGCCACCCACCATCACGGCCCCGGCCGCCAGCGCTCCGACGATCGCAGCGATCACAGTGTTCATACGCAGTCCCCTCCCAAAGACTGTGCGAGCGCGCCGCTCGGCGCGCCTCCACGTCATCCCCATGTGGCCTGCCGGTCCTCCCCAGGTCCGGCAGATGCGGTGTGACGCGCGTTACTCCCTGCCCGGAGTATCGACCCAACGCCGTTGAAAATCAAAACAACAGCCAAAGTGTCGGCAACTAATACGAGGACGGCACGCGAGCGGTCGGCGCGGTCGGGCACGGATGCCGGCTCGCCGAGGTCGACCAGGCGGAGGCCGCCGGCGTCGTACCTGACGGTGCCGTCGGGCACGTCCGGATCCCCCATGCCCTCCTCGACAAGCACCCAGCGCACGCCCAGGCCGCGCAGGGCGGTGGCGGGATCGTCGGCCGCCAGGGCGACGCGGACGTCCTCGACCAGCGGGTCCTCGGCGGGCACCACGCCGTCGTCGAGGTAGACCCGGTCGTCGACGAGCACCGCCCCCGGCAGGAAACGCGGCGCGGGGTCGAGCACCGCGCGGCGGTGGTTCCAGTCGTAGCCGCGGTAGGAGCCGGCCCACGGCAGCACGACGGTGCGGCCGGGCTCGTCGTCGAGGACCGCGGCGACGTCGCTCCACGCGCGGGGGTACGACGACCGCTCCAGGTCGCCGCCGGCTCCCCAGGCGAGCGTGGGCAACAGGAGCACGGGGGCGGCGACGATGAGGCCGACGACGGACCACAGGGCTCCGCGTCCGGGGCGGACCCGCTCCCGCACCGCCGTCGCGGCGCCGGCCGCACCGACGGCCAGGACCAGTCCGAGCGGGGCGAGGAACCGGTGCGAGTCGCGCAGCAGGGCGACGCCCGGCACCCGGTCACCGAGCCACTCGAGCAGCTCGGCACCCCCGGGCGCGGCGGGCAGAAGCGCCACCACGAGGGCGCCCGCGCCGAGCACCGCCCAGCGCCACCACTCCCCCGCGTGGTCGCGGACGGCGCGGCGCAGGCCGGCGACCGCGGCCACCGTGAGGAGGCAGGAAAGCCCCACCAGTGCGGCACTCTCGCGCCCGGCCGGGACGATCGACTCCTTCCAGATCCCGCCGAGCGAGACCAGGCTCGGCAGCAGCCCGGCCGCGGACTCCGCGCGCGCGGCGAACCCGTCGAACACGCCCTCGGCGGACACGGTGGCGGTCGTCGCGGTGAGCGACGGGACCAGCCACGGGAGGTTGGCCGCGACGGCGACGAGCGCCAGCCGCCACCAGCGGCCGCGGTCGCGGGTGAGGCCGAGCACCGCGACGACAACCACGGCCATCACGCCGCTCGACGGGCTGCACACCGCCGCGGCGGCCAGCGCCAGCGCGACCGGCCCCCACGCACCGCGGGGATCGGCCCGCAGGCGGCGGCCGCCGTACGCCGCCCAGGGCAGGACGAGGTAGCCGAGCAGGATGGCCCACTGCCCGATGAGCAGCCGCTCCATGACCCACGGGTTCCAGAGGAGGAGCGTGATCGCCGCCGCCCGCGCGTACCAGGCGTGGTCGCGCAGCAGCCGGCCGACGCCGACCCCGCCGGCGACGAACCCACCGACGAGGAGCGCTCGCTGCACCCAGCTGCCCGGCACCACCTGCGTCACGACCGAGACCAGCGCGTCCATCGGCACCGCTCGCGGGAGCGATCCGTCGAGGCCCAGCCACGCGGGCTTCCAGGGCTGCTCGGGGACGAACACCATGTCGCCGACGAGCCAGTAGCCGGGGCCGGCGAGCAGCGGCAGGAAGACGGCGAGGGCCAGGCCGGACGACCACGCCAGGTCGGTGAGCCAGGGCCGCCGGCTCACGGCTCCTCCGGAAGCCCGGCCTCGGCGTCGGTGACGCAGACCGTCGCGCGGCCGTCGGACTCCAGCTCGAGCCGGTCGACCTCGCGCCCGAGGTCGGGGAGCACGAACCACACCTGGTTGGGCCCGGGCCGGGCCAGGAACGCGGCCGACCAGTCCCCGGCGCCGATCGTGACGGTCGCCTCGCGGTCGGTGAAGTAGCCGAGCTGCACGAGCACCCGTCCGGCGAGCGGGACCCGGAACCGGACGTCGACCGGCCGGTCGTCGACGGCGTAGCCGCAGCCGTCGTCGCGGCCCGCCCGCGCCGTGATCGAGTCGTCGAGCTCAGGAGCCACCAGGCGGCCGTCGTCGGCGACCAGCCGGAGCCGGGGCGACGGGTCGTCGAACTCGGGCATCTCCGGCAACGGCGCCAGGATCCGTGAGTAGAGCGAGTCGTCGCCGACCAGCGGCAGCACGACGTCGGCCGGGGCGAGATCGTCGACGAGCACCTGGGTCGGGTCGGCGGCGAGCTCGCTGCGGAGGGTCGTCACCAGCTCACGGTCCTCGGTGTTCTGGAAGTGGGGCACCAGCAGCGCCGTGCCGAACGCCGCGGCCACGCCGTACGCCGCGACCAGCGCGCCGGCGGCGAGCCGCGGTGGGACACGGGGCGGGGCGGGCGCACCGCGCCAGGCGAGCGCGAGGCAGACCACCGCCGCGTGCACAACGTCGGAGGAGTAGCGTGGGTCGAGGCCGATCACCGAGCCGAACCCTGCCCGGCCCGACAGCACGAGGGCGAGGTCGGCCGCGACGTAGCCGGCAAGGACGGCGAGCCCCCAGCGGCGGGCGGGGCCGCCTCGCAGGAGCAGCCACCCGGCCGCCGCCACCGCGAGCACGATCGAGACCACGGTGACCCACGTCGCCGGCACCACGGCGCCACCCTCGAGGTGGCCGGTCCACGGGCCGCCGGCGACGCCCGGCACCACGTTCTCGCCGAGGAACGACCACGAGATCGCGAGCATCCGGCTCGCCGACCCGCCGCCGCCCTCGACGTCGGTGAGCAGCCCGTGGGCGACCAGGAACCCGGCGAGCAGCGCGACGAGCGCCGCCCAGAGCCACCGGAAGCGGACGAGCGCGGCGGTCAGCCGGCGCCAGCCGATGGCGTCGTCGGCGAGCGCGACCGCCACGCCGAAGACCAGCGGCGGGATCAGCACCGCGCGCTCGTGCCAGAGCAGGCCGACGACGGTGATGGCGACGATCGCGACCGGCTCGACCCAGCGGCGGCCGCCGGCCTGCTGCCAGCGGACGAGCAGCCAGACGGCGGCGAGCGAGCACAGCACGTGCGGCCACAGGCCCATCGCGGCGCTCCACCACAGGGTGGTCGCGAGCGTGAGCGGCGCCCACGCGAACAGCGCGAGCAGTGGGAGGCGGCTCCATCGCTCGCCCAGCAGGCGGGTCAGGATCAGCCACATCAGCACGGTTGCGGCCGTCTGCATCAGCAGGATGCCGGCCGCCACCACGGCCCAGTCGTACGGCGCGTGGTGCGCGACGAGCCAGTAGGAGAGCTGCTGGAGCGGGTTGACGTGGCCGGCCGTGTCACGGACCAGGAAGTCGACGGTGAGGTCCGAGGCGTAGGCGCGCCCGGACAGGTAGAAGTCGTCCTGGTTGAAGTAGGACCCCGCGAGCAGCACCCACCGGGTCGCGACCATGACCGCGATCACGCCGAGCGCCGCGACTCCCTGGGTTCCGCGCCAGGCGCTCATCGGAGCGTCCGTCCCGCCAGGACGCCGACGGCGACCGCGGCGGCGAGGTCAGCGGCGGCGCGGGACGTCTCGCCTCCGAGGACGTCGAGCACGCCCGACAGCACGACCAGGCCGCTCGCGGCGACCGCGACCGCGGTCCAGCGCGGACGATCGCCCGCGAGCACTGCGCCGCCGAGCGCCAACGCGCAGGCCGGACCGAGCAGGAGCAGGCTCACGACCACGGCGCCCGCACGCAACGGCCACCGGGTCGGGACGAGCGGCGGCCAGTCCCGAGCCGGCACCGCGGTCAGCGGGCGGCGCCGTACGACCTGGAGGAGCGGAGCGAGCAGCACCAGCAGCCCGGCGAGCAGCACCGCGCCGCTCACGCCGAGCCCGAGCGGCAGCAGCACGTCGTAGGTGCGCTGCGGCGCGAACCTGAGCTCGACGGTGGTCGCCTCGCCCGAGGGCAGGACCCAGCCCTGTTGCCAGCCGTCGACGCGCACCGGCATCAGCCGCTCGCCGTCGGCTTCGGCGACCCAGCCCTCGTTGAAGTTCTCGGGCAGGTAGAGCAGCGTGCCCTCCCCCGCCGCGACCCGCACGGTGCGGGTGCTGTCGCCCCAGTTCTGCACCTCGACGACGCGGCCGGCGCCGGGGCTCCCGGCGACTGCATCCTCCGGGACGGCGGTGACGTCCAGCACCTCGAACTCGGCGGTCGGGACGGCGCGGAGGTGGTGCTCGCCCTCGGCGAGGGTGATCGGCCCGTCGTCGTCGCGCGGCCGGCAGGCCTCGAGCTCCATCGGGCTGCCGTTGACGACGTCGGCGAGCGTGCCGGTGACCCGGGTCTTGATCGTCTCGCCGTCGATGCGGAGCAGCGGCCCCAGTCCGCACACGGAGCCGGTCGGGGCGTTCGGCAGGAACGGGCGGAAGACCTCGACACCGGTCAGCCCGATCTCGGGGACGACGACGTGGCGCGCACCCGCCGGCTTGACGAAGCGGACCCGGAGCTCGCGGGTCCGCACCGGACGGATCTCGGTCTCCGCGCCACCGAGCGTCACCCGCTGGCTGCGACGCGGGGTGCTCACCACGGCGGTCGTCGGCACCTGCTGGAGACCCTGGGTGGCCACGGTCAGCCCGGTGATCCTGCGGGCCTTCTGCCAGCGGAAGCTCAGCGTCGGATAGGGGTCGGCGTTGTCCGACACCCACGCGGTGGTCGTCTGCCCGTCGTAGGCGAACCGCGCCGCCACCTTGGGGTCCTGGCCGAACACCGACGAGGCCGCGACGGGCGGCCGGTGCTGCACGACGTCGAGGAGCCGCGCGGCCTCGGGAGTGCTGCGGACGACGACGTGCCCGCTCAGTCGCACCTCCTGCGCACCGCCGAGCGTGAACGTGCGGTCGAGACCCTCCGGCTCCTCCGACGCGCGGGCCCGTGCGGCGTCGCAGTCGGGCTGGCCGAGGGTGATGTAGCACGCACGCCGGCCGGTGACAGCGCTGAGCTGCCACGACGCGTCGGCGGGGATCGTGCCGGGCACCACCAGCGTGCGCCGCGGCTCGAGGCGGTCGACCTCCACCTCCCGCAGCCCGACCCGGGCGGAGTCGTCGGCGGTCGCCGCCGCGACGACACGCACCTCGACGGACTCGACCTCGCTGCCGTCGAGCGGCACCACCGCGGGCGCTCCGGAGACGTTGACGTCGACCTCGACGCGCTGGTCGCCGGCCACCACCTCGAGGGTGCGGACCGGCGTGACGAGCGGGTCGTCGGCCACCGGCGTGACGGTGACCCGGTGGACGTCCCGCGGCTGGTCGAAGGTCAGGCGGAGCCACTGCTCCTCCGGGTCCGTTGCGACCGAGCTGACCCAGCGGCTGTCGAGGTCGCCGTCGATCGCGGCGTACGGGCCGGACTGCACGGACACCGGCCCGAAGTTGTCGGCATAGCCCTGCGCCGACGACGCCGTGACCGACTCCAGGCCCTCGTAGCGGGCGACGACCTGGGGGTTGCCGGGCACGCCCGGGAAGTCGTGGACGGCGCGGGTGGTGCGCCAGGGCTCGTCGGCGGTCAGGACCGAGGAGAGCGCCTCGTCGTTGATGCCGAACGCGCGCTCGCGCCGCTGGTCGGCGTCGGTGACGGCCTCCGGCTGCTCGTCCCAGCCGTCCTCGCCGGCCAGCACGGTCGGCCGGCCCGAGAGGAGGCCGGCGCCGTCGAGCCCGAGCACGCTCTCGGGTGCGCCGCTCACGGTCAGGACGTCGTCGAGCGCGGCCGACCGCAGCACCGGGAGCCGCTCCGGCACCTCGAACACCTCGACCTCGGCCGCACCCTCGTCGGTCTCGCCGAACCCGGCGACCCGCTCCAGCCCCGCCCGCGCCAGGGACACCGCCGCAGCGCCGGGGTGCGGCGAGCCGGTGACGCCGCGCAGCAGGTCGCGGCGCAGGACCACGTGGGTGATGCCGGCGCGGGCCAGCTGGTCCACGAGCGCCTCCGTGGCGCGGCCGGTGGCGATGATCTGGTCGAGCGCCGAGAGGTAGCGGATCGACTGACCCGGGATCAGCGGCACCTGGCTGCGCGTCACCGTGGGGACCCCGCCGAGGATCGCCAGCGGCTCGTCGATCGTCCAGCCCCACGCGTGCTGCGCGAAGCGCGAGCCGGGCACCACGAGCGTGCGTCCCGCGGTCGCTGCGTCGCCTTCGGCCGCCGCGTGCTCCGCGAGGTAGGCGCGGGTCTCCTGCCAGGCCGTGGGGATCTCCTCCCAGCCCGGGGTACGGGCGTCGTTGAGCAGGAACGGCCGGCCCAGGGCGAGGACCGTGAGCAGCGGCACGAGGTAGAGCACGCGGTTCCACTCCGCGAGGGCCGGCAGGCGGCGGGCGCCGTACGTCCCGAGGCGCCAGATCGCGTGGCCGAAGCCCAGCGCCAGCGGCAGGCGCACGACGGGGTCGATCTTGTGCACGTTGCGGAAGATCTGGAGCGACCCGTCGAGAAGCCCGCGCATCGCGTCGGCGACGGGAGCGCCCGCGACGCCGCCGTGGGCGACGGTGAGACAGCCCAGACCGAGAACGGCGGCGAGCATGAGGGGGCGGTTGAGCGAGGACTCGAGCGACGCCAGTCCGACGAGACCGACAGCGGCGACCACCGCCGCGATCACGACCAGGGCAGGGTCGGTGGCCAGGTGGTACGCCGCCGGCCACCACGGCTGGTCGCCCGCCAGCAGGTAGGCGATCCACGAGGAGTCGCCACGTGCCGCCTCCGACCAGCCCACCACCGACGTGGTGTCGGTCGCGCTCTCGACGTACTCGTAGAACGGCGGGGCGTAGCGGGCCAGGAGCAGCAGCGGCAGGGCCCACCAGAGGCACGCCAGGCCCACGGCGCCGCACCACTGCGCGACGAAGCGCCACCGGGTCAGGCCCCGGCTCGCGCCCCAGACGACGAGGATGATCGCGAGCGGCAGGGAGCCGGCGGTCTCGACGGCGTTGACCCCGCCCATGCAGACGACCGCGGCGCCGCTGAGGACCGCCGCCTTCCACCCGGGCAGCACCCCGCGCAGGTGGAGCAGGACGGCCAGCACCAGCCACGGCATCACCGCGCCCGGCAGCGACTCGCCGGTCTGCACCGCGACCGTGCCGAACAGCCGGGGCGAGGCCGCGAAGACGACACCGGAGAGGAGCGCGACCGCGCCGGGCAGTCCGATCGCCAGCGCGACCCGGCGGGCGCCCTCGCACGCGACGACGAGGATCAGCGCCGACCAGAGCCGCTGGCTCACCCATCCCTCGACGCCCAGGACGTCGGTCAGCCAGAACCAGGTGCCCTGCGGGAAGAGGTAGCCGTAGGCCTGGTTCTGGAGCTCGCCGAAGTTGGACTCGGCGTGCCACAGCGTGAACGCCCCGGACAGGAAGTCACCCGGTCGCTCGGTCAACTCGGCGCGGGTGTCGTAGGTCGTCAGCCCGGGCTGCTGCACGAGCATGAGCAGGACGATGCCGGCGTACAGCGCGGCCGCGGCAGCGCCGTACCTGCCGCCCTCGGCCCTCGCCTCCTCCATCGTCCTCCTCCCGTGGCCCCGCCGTGGCGTGGGTCACCCTATGCGGCGGTGCGGGTCGGATCACGGTCGGCGCGACCCCCGCAATAGGCTGAAGCAGTGACCAGCGCCGCCGATCGCGACGAGCGGGAGGGCTCCGAAGCAGTGACGCCGACGGGCTCCCGGCTGGCGCGCCTGCTCCGCGGCAGCGCCGGCATCGCGGTCGCGATGGCGGTCATGAACGTCGGCACCTACGCGTTCCAGATGGTCTCGGCGCGGATGCTCGGTCCCAGCCAGTACGGCGCGGTCGCCAGCCTGATGGCCCTGCTCATGGTGCTCTCGGTCGTCCAGCTCGGGCTCCAGGCGACCGCGGCCCGCCGGATCGTCGCGGAGCCGCACGACGTGGCCGCGATCGAGGAGAGCATCCTCACCGCGACCTGGCGGGCCTCGTGGGCCCTCGGCGGCGTCGCGCTGGTGCTCTCGCCGCTGGTGTGGTGGCTGCTCCACCTCGACACGGTGATCCCGGCGATCGTGCTCGCGCTGGCCGTGGTGCCCACCACCGTGATGGGCGGCCAGGCCGGCGTGCTCCAGGGTGAGCGACGGTGGCTTCCGCTCAGCCTGATGTACGTCGCCGCCGGCGTGCCCCGAGTGGTGCTCGGCGCCGGGTTCCTCCTCGTCCGGCAGACCGAGGCCAGCGCGATGGCCGGGGTCCTCGTCGCCGCCTGGCTCCCCGTCGTCATCGGGTCGATCGCGCTGCGCGGCCACCGTCCCCACCCGCCGGAGAACGCCCACGACGCCGAGGTGCGGCGCGACGTACGGCGTGAGGTGTGGGGCAGCTCGATGGCACTGCTCGCGTTCACGGCGCTGTCCAACCTCGACGTCGTCGTGGCCCGCAACGTGCTCGACTTCCGCGATGCCGGTCTCTACGCGGGCGGCCTCATCGTCACCAAGGTCGTGCTCTTCCTGCCCCAGTTCGCGGTGGTGATCCTCTACCCGTCGATGTCGACCGCCGAGGAGAGCCGGCGCGCCATCCTGCGCGGCCTGGTCTTCCTCGGCGGCATCGGTGCCGCGTGCATCGCCGGCGCCTACGTGCTGCGCGACGTCGCCCAGGTCTTCATCGGCGGCGACAAGTACGCCGGTGTCACCGACCGGCTCTGGCTGTTCGCCGCGATCGGGGCCCTGCTCGCGATCCTCCAACTGCTGGTCTACGGCGGGCTCGCCAAGCGCGGGATCCTGCCGAAGTACGTCGTCGCCGCCGGTGTCGTCGCGATGATCGGCGTCGGGGTCCTCGCCACCCAGCTCACCGCGCTCGCGGTCACGGTGCTCGCCGTCGACGCCGTGGTGCTGGCCGTGCTGCTCGTGCTGGTCCTCCTCCGCGACGGTGGCCGCACTGCCGTCTAACCCGCGACGGCGATGTCGGCGACCGCGGCCGACGTGAGGGCGATCAGGTCGGAGGGAGCAAGCTCCACGTCGAGGCCCCGCCTGCCACCGGAGACGAGCACCGTGTCCCACAGCTCGGCGGTCTCGTCGAGCACGGTGCGGTGCGCCCGCTTCTGGCCGAGCGGCGAGATGCCCCCGAGGACGTAGCCCGTCGCTCGCTGGGCCCGTTCCTTGTCGGCCATCTGGGCCTTCTTGCCACCCACGGCGGCGGCCAGCGCCTTCAGGTCGAGCGTGCAGCTGACCGGCACGATGCCGACGCAGAGCTCGCCGTCGACGTCGGCCATGAGCGTCTTGAACACCCGGTCGGCCTCGACCCCGATCGCTTCGGCGGCCTCCAGCCCGTAGGAGGCCGCACGCGGGTCGTGGGCGTACTCGTGCAGCTGGTGGGCGACGCCGAGCCTCTTCAGCGCCAGCGTCGCCGGAGTCCCCACACCCACTGCTAGTGAGCCGCCTCGTGCCAGGAGCGTCCGGTGCCGACCGAGACGTCGAGGGGCACGGCGAGCTCGGCCGCGCCGCCCATCTGGTCGCGCACGATCTTCTCCAGTTGGTCGCGCTCCCCCGCCGCGACCTCGAACACGAGCTCGTCGTGGACCTGGAGCAGCATCCGCGACTCGAGCCCTTCGTCGTCGATGGCCTTCTGCGTCCGCAGCATCGCCACCTTGATCAGGTCGGCCGCCGAGCCCTGGATCGGCGCGTTGAGCGCCATTCGCTCGGCCATCTCGCGCCGCTGGCGGTTGTCGGAGGTCAGGTCGGGCAGGTAGCGGCGCCGGCCCCAGATCGTCTCGGTGAAGCCGGTGCGCCGCGCCTCGTCGACGACGCCGCCGAGGTAGTCGCGGATGCCGCCGAACGTCTCGAAGTACTCGTCCATCAGCTCGCGCGCCTCGGACGGCTCGATGCCGAGCTGCTGGCCGAGCCCGAACGCGGAGAGGCCGTAGGCGAGGCCGTAGTTCATCGCCTTGATCTTGGCCCGGTGCTCGGTGCCGACCTCCTCGGCCGGGACGTCGAAGACGCGCGCGGCGGTGATCGAGTGGAAGTCCTGGCCGGACTTGAACGCCTCGATCAGCAGCTCGTCCTCGGACAGGTGCGCCATGATGCGCATCTCGATCTGGCTGTAGTCGGCGGTCATCAGGCACTCGCCGCCCTCGCCGACGACGAACCCCTCCCGGATCCGGCGGCCCTCCTCGGTGCGGATCGGGATGTTCTGCAGGTTGGGCTCGGTCGACGACAGCCGCCCGGTGGCGGCGATGGTCTGGTTGAACGTGGTGTGGATGCGGCCGTCGGGGGCCACCGTCTTGAGCAGGCCCTCGATCGTCTGGCGCAGCCGGATCACGTCGCGGTGGCGCAGCAGGTGGAGCAGGAACGGGTGCTCGGTCTTGACGAACAGCCCCTGCAGCGCGTCGGCGTCGGTGGTGTAGCCGGTCTTCGTGCGCTTGGTCTTGGGCATGCCGAGCTCGTCGAAGAGCACGACCTGCAGCTGCTTGGGCGATCCGAGGTTGATCTCCTTGCCGATCACGGCGTAGGCCTCGTCGGCCGCCTTGCGCACCTCGTCTCCGAAGTGGCTCTCGAGCGACTGGAGGTGGTCGAGGTCGACGGCGATGCCGGTCTGCTCCATCTTCGCGAGCAGGTGGACGAGCGGGAGCTCGACGTCGGCGAGCAGCTGCTGGCCGCCGTGCTCCTCGACCGCCTTGTCGAGCGCCTCGGCCAGGTCGAGCACCGCGCGCGCGTGCAGCGCGGCCGTGGCCACGACGCCGTCGCCGGCCGGATCGTCGGCGACGTCGGTGGCGGCGAACAGCGAGTCCTGGTCGGCCTCGGCCTCGGCGCGCAGCTCGCGCTTGAGGTAGCGGACCGTCAGGTCGGCCAGGTCGTAGGAGCGCTGGTCGGGTCGCACCAGGTAGGCGGCGAGCGCGGTGTCGCTGGCGATGCCGCGCAGCACCCACCCGTGCGCGGCCATCGCGAGCAGCGGCCCCTTGGCGTCGTGCAGCACCTTCGGGCGCGAGTCGTCGGCGAGCCAGTCGCCCAGCGCCTTGTCGTCCTCGGGCGTGAGCTTCTCGGCGTCGACGTACGCCGCCCGGCCGTCTCCGACGGCGAACGCGATGCCCTCGACCCGGCCGGTGCCGGCGCCCCACGCGCCGCGGACGTGGACGCCCACGCGGTCGGTGCCGGCCTCGGTGAGCCAGGGGCCCACCTCGCCCTCGCCGAGCACCTGGGTCTCGAGCTCGAAGCCGCCCTCCTCGACCTCCTCCTCCGATGAGAGCGTCTCGAACAGCCGGTCGCGGAGCACCCGGAACTCGAGGCTGTCGAAGAGCGTGTGCACCTCCTGGCGGTCCCAGGGACGTATGGCGAGGTCGTCGGGCGAGAGGTCGAGCTCGAGGTCGCAGACCAACGCGTTGAGGCGGCGGTTGCGGATCACGTCACCGAGGTGCTCGCGCAGCGACTCGCCCTTCTTGCCGGTGATCTCGTCGGCGTGGGCGATGACGTTGTCGAGACCGTCGTAGGTGTTGATCCACTTGGCGGCGAATCCCACGCCGACGCCCGGGACGCCGGGCAGGTTGTCGGAGGTCTCCCCCACGATCGCCGCGATCTCCGGATAGCGGTGCGGCGGCACGCCGTACTTCTCCTGGACGGCCGCCGGCGTCATCCGGGCGAGGTCGGAGACACCGCGCATCGGGTAGAGGACGGTCGATCGCTCGGAGACCAGCTGGAGCGAGTCGCGATCGCCGGTGAGGATGAGCACCTCCATGCCGGAGGTCTCGTCGGCGAGCGCCTGGGTGGCCAGGGTGGCGATGATGTCGTCGGCCTCGTAGCCGGGCTTCTTCAGGTACGGGATGCGCAGCGCGTCGAGGACCTCCTCGATCAGCGGCAGCTGGCTGCTGAACTCGGTGGGCGTCTTGTTGCGCTTGGCCTTGTAGTCGGAGTACTCCTCCGAGCGGAACGTCTGGCGCGACACGTCGAACGCCACCCCGAGGTGGGTGGGCTGCTCGTCCCGCAGCACGTTGATCAGCATCGAGGTGAAGCCGTAGACCGCGTTGGTGTGCTGCCCCGTGGTGGTCGAGAAGTTCTCGACGGGCAGGGCGAAGAACGCGCGGTAGGCCACCGAGTGGCCGTCGATCAGGAGAAGCCTGGACACCCCTCGACCCTATCCAGCCTCGCCGACATCGTCGCCGGTGGTGAGGGTGCTAGTCCGGCGCGACCGGTGGCTGCTCGCCCGTGAGGGGCGGCTGCTCGGCACCGCCGCGAGCGCGGCGCTGGGAGCGGCGGGCCGCGAGCACCTTGGACAGGTTGCGGCCGGCTCCGGCCTCGGCGGGGCGCTGGGGGGTGATGCGACTGCGGACGACCGACGTCGGCCCCACCCGGTAGGTGGCGACCGGCGCGAGGCCGATGCGGGCCATGAACCGGTTGGCGTCGCGCGACTGGGCGGGCACCGCCGTCGCGAGGTGCAGCACGCCGCTCTCCTCCGCGAACGCCGCGGCGGCTTCGACCAGTGCACGACCCGCGCCGTGGCGCCGTACGTGGTCGAAGACCCGCGGGTGGATCGACTGCACGCACGGCTCGAGGTTGATCGGCGAGACGGTGCCGAGACGGAGGTAGATCGCGCCGGCGACCTGGCCGTCGACCTCCGCGACCACGAGCCGCTGCTCGGGCGACGCGGCGGCGTCCTTGATGACCAGCTCGAGATCGGCGACCTGCTCGGACCGGTCGGCCCGCCGCATCAGGTCGCCCCACAGCTCGGCCAGCGCCGGCGCATCCTCACGGCACGCGAGGCGGGTGGCAACGCTCGTACGGCTCATGGGCTGCTCTCCTCGGACGCACGGGGATTCGGGTCAACTGACCCGGTCCGGTTCGGGGTCACCCTAGCCCTCGGTAGCCCGGCAGGACAGAGGTCAGACCTTTCCCTGTGGACGGCACTTCTTGCGCAACTCGCAACCTCCCCGCAACAACATTCGGGCTTCGTGCAATATGGTGCCTGGATGCAGAAGCCGCGAATCACAGCCCTGGCCGTCACCGCCCTCGCGATCAGCCTCGCCGGCTGCGCGAAGGACGCAGATACCACCGAGACCGAGTCGGGTGTGAAGCTCGTCGAGGAGGGCGTGCTCACGATCTGCACCCACCTGCCCTACAAGCCGTTCGAGTTCACCCAGGACGGAGAGGTCGTCGGCTTCGACATCGACGTGCTGAAGATCGCCGCCGAGGCCGAGGGCCTGGAGACCGAGGTCGTCGACATCGGCTGGGAGACCATCGTGTCCGGCAACGCGCTTGAGAACGGTGACTGCGACGTCGCCACCGGCGCCATGACGATCACGCCGGAGCGCGAGGCGGTCATGGACTTCTCGGACCCGTACTTCGAGGCGACTCAGGCGCTGTTGACGCAGACCGGGTCGGGCTACGAAAGCCTTGAGGACCTCGAGGGCAAGCGGATCGCCGTCCAGGAGGGCACCACGGGCGAGGCCTACGTCAAGGAGAATCTTCCCGAGGGAGCAGAGCCCGTCTCCTACGAGGACTCGGTGCTGATGATGGAGGCCGTCCTTAACGGCCAGGCCGACGCCGGAGTCAATGACAACGGCCTCGTCAACTTCTACGTCACGGAGAACCCGAGCGTCGAGGTCACCACCGAGTTCAAGACCGGTGAGGAGTACGGCTTCTCGGTAAAGAAGGACGACAACGACGAGCTGCTCGAGGTGATCAACGACGCGATCGCCGACGAGGAGGCCTATAACGCGGCCTACGAGAAGTGGTTCGGCACCGCCCCCACGGAGTGACCGCCGGCTCATGGCACTGAGCAAGCGCAAGCGCGCGGCGTACCTCCGCTACGCGCAGTACACCCTGATCCTCGTCTTCACCGCGGTCATCGTCCTGACCGCCGACTGGGCGACGATCGAGGACAAGTTCTTCAACCGCGAGATCATCGAGGCGCAGTTCCCCGACATCATCACGACGGCGCTGAAGAACACCGTGATCTACACGGCATGCGGCTTTGCGTTCGGCCTGGTGCTGGGCCTCGTCCTCGCGCTCATGCGGCTGTCGAGCGTCGGCCCGTGGCGCTGGCTGTCGACGGGTGTCATCGAGCTGTTCCGCGGGCTGCCGGCGCTGGTGGTCTTCCTCGGCCTCGGCACCGGCTTCCCGCGGGCGTTCCCCGAGTACGAGATCCCCGGCGAGCAGCTCGGTACTGCGACGCTCGCGCTCGGCCTGGTCGGCGGCGCCTACATGGCCGAGACGATCCGGGCCGGCATCCAAGCGGTCCCGAAGGGGCAGTACGAGGCGGCGCGCACCCTCGGCATGTCGCACAGCCGCGCCATGGTCTCGGTGGTGATCCCGCAGGCGTTCCGGATCGTGCTGCCGCCACTGACCAACGAGCTGATCCTGCTGACGAAGGACTCCTCGCTGATCTACGTGCTGGGCCTGGCGCTCAGCGAGTACGAGCTCACCAAGTGGGGCCGCGAGGGCATGAACAGCGAGGCGAACCTGACCCCGCTGATCCTCGTCGGTTTCTGCTACCTCCTCATCACGGTGCCGCTCTCGATCGTGGTCCGCCGGATGGAAGCCAAGGCTGGGAAGGCCCGCTGATGACGACGACAGAGACGACGCCCGGTCCGACTGCGGGTCGCGCCGACGCGGCGATCGACATCCAGGACCTGCACAAGTACTTCGGGTCCAACGAGGTCCTCAAGGGCATCGACTTCCACGTCGACCGCGGCCAGGTGGTCTGCGTGATCGGTCCCAGCGGCTCCGGCAAGTCGACGCTGCTGCGCTGCGTCAACCTGCTGGAGACGCCCACCGACGGACGGATCTTCGTCGAGGGCGTCGAGGTGACCGACCCCGACGTCGACATCGACAAGGTGCGCTCCCGGATCGGGATGGTCTTCCAGCAGTTCAACCTGTTCCCGCACATGACCGTGCTGAAGAACCTGACCGTCGCCCAGCAGAAGGTGCGCAAGCGCCCGGCGGCGGAGGCGGTCGAGGTGGCGCGCCGCAACCTCGAGAAGGTCGGCCTCTCCGACAAGGAGAACGCCTACCCCGCGCACCTCTCCGGCGGCCAGCAGCAGCGGGCCGCCATCGCGCGGGCCCTGTCGATGGACCCGGAGCTGATGCTGTTCGACGAGCCGACCAGCGCGCTCGATCCCGAGCTCGTCGGCGACGTGCTCGCCGTCATGAAGGACCTCGCCAACGAGGGCATGACGATGATGGTCGTCACCCACGAGATGGGCTTCGCCCGCGAGGTGGGCGACAAGCTGGTCTTCATGGACGGCGGCGTCGTCGTCGAGGAGGGCGTGCCCTCGGAGGTGCTGGCGAACCCGCAGCATGAGCGGACGCAGGCGTTCCTCTCGAAGGTCTTGTAGGTCTCGATACGCCGGAGCCCCAGGGGCTCCGGCGTATCGAGACTCTCAGACGTCCCCGCCCAGGTACGCCGCCTTCACCGCGTCGTCGCCGGCGAGCTCGGCGCCCGTCCCGGAGCGGACGATCTCGCCCGTCTCCAGGATGTGCGCCTCGTGCGAGCGCTTGAGCGCCTGTGCGGCGTTCTGCTCCACCAGCAGGACCGTGGTGCCCTGCTCGTTGATCTCCGTGATGATCGAGAAGATCTGCTGGATCAGCTTCGGCGCCAGACCCATCGACGGCTCGTCGAGCAGCACGAGCCGCGGACGAGCCATGAGCGCGCGTCCGATCGCGAGCATCTGCTGCTCGCCGCCCGACATGCTGCCCGCGGTCTGCTTCTCGCGCTCCTGCAGCCGCGGGAACAGGGTGAACACCCGGTCGATGTCCTCGCGGTAGGCCGCGGTCTTGCGGTCCTTGCGGAGGAACGCGCCCATGTCGAGGTTCTCGCGCACCGTCATGCCGACGAAGCAGCCACGGCCCTCCGGCGACTGGCTGATGCCGAGCTTGACCCGGTCGTACGGCGACATCGCCGTGATGTCCTTGCCCTCGAAGCGGATCGTGCCCGCCCGCACCTTGCGCAGGCCGGACACCGTCTTCAGCGTCGTGGTCTTGCCGGCGCCGTTGGCACCGATCAGCGTGGTGACCGTGCCCTCGGGCACGCCGAAGCTGATGTCACGGATGGCCTCGATGTGCCCGTAGTTGACACAGAGACCTTCGACCTCAAGAAGCATCTTCCTCGTCCACTCCCAGGTAGGCCGCGATGACGGCGGGGTTGTCGCGGATCTCGGCCGGGGTGCCCTCGGCGATCTTGCGCCCGAACTCGAGCACCACGATCCGGTCGGTCACTCCCATCACGAGCTTCATGTCGTGCTCGATGAGGAGCACGGTGTAGCCGCGGTCGCGCACCTTGCGGATCAGGTTCATCAGCTCGACCTTCTCGGCCGGGTTGAAGCCCGCTGCCGGCTCGTCGAGACAGATCAGCTTGGGTCCGGTCGCCATCGCGCGAGCGATCTCGAGCCGGCGCTGGTTGCCGTACGACAGGTTGGCGGCGAGCTCGTCGGCACGCTTGCCGAGACCCATGAAGCGCAGCAGCTCCATGGCCTTGTCGTGGCCCTCCTGCTCCTCACGTCGGTGGCGCGGGAGCCGGAACAGCGCGCTGAGCATTCCTGTCTTGTGCTGCGCGTCGGCGCCGACGAGGACGTTCTCCAGAGCAGTCATCGTCGGGAACAGCCGGATGTTCTGGAACGTCCGGGCGATGCCGAGCTTGGTGATCTGGTGCTTGCGCATCCCTGCCAGCGACCGACCGTTGAACCGGATGGCTCCGGAGGTCGGCCGGTAGACACCGGTGATCGCATTGAAGCACGTCGTCTTGCCGGCGCCGTTAGGTCCGATGAGGCCGAGGATCTCACCCTCGTTGATGTCGAAGGAGACGTCGTCGAGTGCCGTGAGGCCGCCGAACTTGAGCGTCAGGTTCTCGATCTCGAGCACTGCCGCGTCGTCGCGGACCGGTTCCTCGGCGCGCGCGTAGTCAGGTCCGACGGGATTGATGTCAGACACGGGCAGGCTCCTCTCCCTCGGTGCCCTCTTCGAGCTCCTCGAGCTCGTGCTCGAGCTGCTTGGCGCGCACGGTGCGTTTCGGCGGCAGCAGGCCCTCGGGGCGGAAGTTAGCCAGCATCACGAGCGCGACGCCGAACGCAAGGACCCGGAAGTCCTCGAAGTCGCGGAACCGTTGAGGCAGGTAGGCGACGAGTGCAGCACCGACCACGACGCCCCAACGGTTGCCCTGGCCGCCGACGACCACGGCCGCGAGGAACATGATCGAGAACAGCAGGAGGAACGAGTCCGGGTTGATGAAGTTCTGGCGGCTGGCGTAGAGCGACCCGGCGAGACCTCCGATGAACGCGCCGGTGGCGAAGGCCAGCAGCTTGAACTTGAACGTCGGGACGCCCATCAGCTCCGCGGCGTCTTCGTCCTCGCGCGTGGCCTCCCACGCCCGACCGACGCGGCTGTTCTTGATGAGCCGGTCGGCGAAGATCACCAGGATGCAGACCGTGAGGCCCAGCCAGTAGTAGGGAATCTGGTCGACCGGACCGAACTCCAGGAACTTCGTGGTGTCGTCGGTGTCGAGCAGCACCGTGCCGTCGCCCCAGTACAGGTGCGGGATCTCGAAGAGTCCCTCCTCGCCGCCGAGGCTCGGCGGGCGGGCGATCTGGCTGATCCCGCGTCGGTCCCCGAGCCACTCGAGGTTGACGGCGACGAGGCGGATGATCTCCCCGAACCCGAGCGTGACGATCGCAAGGTAGTCACCGCGGACCCGTAGCGTCGGCGCGCCGAGCAGGATCCCGGCGAGCGTTGTCGCGACGACCGCGCACGGGATGGCGAGCAGCAACGGCCAGCTGGCGTGGAACGAGGTGAGGATCGCCGCCGTGTAGGCGCCGATGGCGTAGAAGCCGACGTACCCGAGGTCGAGGAGGCCGGCATACCCGACCACGATGTTCAGCCCCAGCGCCACCAAGGCGTACATGGTCACCACGAACAGCACGCCGCCGAAGTCGGCGCGATCCGTGGTGATGAACGGCAGCTCCAGCAACGGGAGCGCGTAGGCGAAGAGGGCCAGCAGGACCCACAAGACGATTTTCAGCGGCTTGGGCAGAGCCTTGAGCCTGGTCATCGGGTTCATGCGCGTGCCTTTCCGAGGGACTCACCGAGCAGGCCGGTGGGCCGGAACAGAAGGATCACGACCAGCAGCACGAAGGCGACCACGTGCCGCCACTCAGTACCGAAGATGGCAGATCCCCAGGTCTCGGCGACGCCGAGCACCAGCCCACCGAGAAGGGCGCCGCGCAGGTTGCCGATGCCCCCCAACACGGCGGCGGTGAACGCCTTGACGCCGAGCAGGAAGCCGACGTCGAACTTCGTGGTCTCGATCTTCAGCATGTAGAGGAAGGCCGCGACACCCGCCATCAGACCGCCGATGAGGAACGTCATCTGAACGGTGCGGGTGGGGTTGACTCCCATGAGCGCAGCGGTCTCGGGGTCCTGTGCCGTGGCCCGGATTCCCATTCCCATCCGCGACCGGCGCACGAACTGGTCGAGCAGCACCATCATGCCGATCGCGGAGAGGATGACGAGGACGTCGATCGACGAGATGGACACGTCGCCGATCGACCAACGCGGCGCGTCGACGACACCCGCCATGCTGTTGTTGATGCGGGCCGCGCCGACGTACTCCGAGAGGTTGTCGTCGAGACCGAACCAGCCTGCGATCTTGTCGCGCAGACCCATGATCTCGGCGAGCACGAACGACGCGCCGATGGCGGAGATCAGGGCGATCAGCCGGGGAGCGTTGTTCTTGATGAGGCGCCGGTAGGCGACCCGCTCGAGCACCAGCGCGATCACCGCCGACATCGCCATCGCGGCGAGCAGCGCCGCGATCAGGATGGCGATCAGCTTGATGCCGTCAGCCTCGGCGCCGTTCAGCGCCATGATCGTCCAGAGCATCGCGAAGGTGCCGTACATGAACACCTCGGAGTGCGCGAAGTTGATGAGCTGCAGCACGCCGTAGACCATCGTGTAGCCCAACGCGATCAGCGCGTAGATGGCGCCGAACGCGAGCCCACCGACAGTCAGCTCGGGCAGGTTGCTGAAGAAGAAGTCAAAGTTCACCCAGGCCTCCTAGGACCTGCTCGGACAGGGCTACGGCCGGGGACTTGTGGTCCCCGGCCGCAGCGACCTGTCTCATGGTTCGACGGTCAGACCGGAACTACTCGATCTCACCCTCGGGGACGATCTCGCCACCCTCGACGGTGTACGAGTAGACGTGCACGTCCGTCGGCTCGCCCGTCTCGTCGAACGCCAGCTGCTTGGTCACACCGGCCTCGTCGTACTCGTTGACGAACTCCAGCATGTCCTCGCGGTTGTCGATGCCCTCCGCGATGCCGTCGAGGAAGATGTTCGCGGCGTCGTACGCCTCAGCGGCGTAGGTGCCCGGCGCGCTGCCGAACTCCGCCTCGAAGGCCTCCGCGAACTCGGCAACGGCCGGGTCGGTGTCGGGGATGCAGGGGCAGGTGATGATCGTGCCCTCGGCGTCGTCGCCGGCCTCGAGGTAGGCCGGGTCCTTCACGCCGTCGGCGACGACGAACTGGCCGTCGAAGCCACCGTCACGCAGCTGGCCGATGAGGATCGTCGCCTCGGCGTAGTAGCCGCCGAAGAAGATCGTGTCGGCCTTGGAGTCGACCGCCTTGGTGACCGTCGCCGAGAAGTCGGTGTCACCGGCCTGGATGGTGTCGGTGCCGACGACCACGTCACCGAGCGAGTCCTCGACGATGCCGGCGAGGCCGGCGCCGTACTCGGACGCGTCGTCGATCACGAACGTCGCCTCGGAGCCGATGGTCTCCTGGATGTACTTCGCGGCGGCGGGACCCTGGGTCGCGTCGTTGCCGAGCGCGCGGTGGAACGTGTCCCAGCCGTTCTCGGCGAGCGTCGGGTTGGTCGCCGACGGAGTGATCGTCGGCACGCCGGCGTCGGCGAAGATCGGGCCCGCGGCGGCGGACTCACCGGAGAAGGCGGGGCCGACGACGCCGATGATGGCCTCGTCACTGGCCACCTCGGGCGCCAGGTTGGGCGCCTCGTCGGGGTTGCCCTGCGAGTCGAACTTCTCGTAGCCGACCTCGCACTCGGCGTCCTCGTTGTACTGGTCGATGGCGAGCTGCGCGCCGTCGATGATCGGAGCACCGAGACCCGCGGCCGGGCCGGTCTCCGGACCGAAGAAGGCCAGCGAGACGTCGCAGGCCGCGTCGCCGCCGCCAGCGTCGCCGCCGCCGTCCCCGTCCTCGGTCGTGCCACAGGCCGACAGTGCAAGTCCCAGCGTCAGCGCAACGGCGCCGACGCCGACTACCTTGTTTCGCCTCAAGACGATTCCCACTTCCTTGACGGCTCCACCTGCTCGGGCAGTGGAGGCTCGGTCACGAGCGCTCGGGATCGCGCCCGCTTTCGGGCGGAAACTACACTGCCGTGCCGGTCGGCGGAAGCGTGGACCCGCCGGTAACGCTCAATCGGTGACGATTCGTTACCTGGGAGATCCTCCCGTCACGAGGCGGACAACCAACGAAAAATCCGTCAGATGTTCGGCTTCGAGGCACCGGGTACGCCGTGGGACACGACCCCCTCCGCGACCTGTCTCATCGACATCCGGAGGTCCATCGCGGTCTTCTGGATCCAGCGGAACGCCTCGGGCTCGGTGAGCGTGAGCTGGTCCTGGAGGATGCTCTTGGCGCGGTCGACGGCCTTGCGCGTCTCCAGGCGGTCCTGGAGATCGGTCACCTCGGCCTCGAGCTGCTGGATCTCGGAGAACCGGCTCATCGCCATCTCGATGGCGGGCACCAGGTCGGACTGGCTGAACGGCTTCACGATGTAGGACATCGCACCGGCGTCACGGGCTCGCTCGACGAGCTCGCGCTGGGAGAACGCCGTCAACATGACCACGGGAGCGATGCGCTTGCCGGCGATGGCCTCGGCGGCGGCGATACCGTCGAGCACCGGCATCTTCACGTCGAGGATGACCAGGTCGGGCCGGAGCTCCTCGGCGAGCTCGATCGCCTTCTGCCCGTCCCCCGCCTGGCCGACGACGTCGTACCCCTCCTCGCCCAGCATCTCGGCGAGGTCCATCCGGATCAGGGTCTCGTCCTCCGCGATCACGACGCGGGGCCGCCCGCTCGACGCTGCTTCGCTCACGGGAGACAGGCTATCGGCAGCGGGTTACGGCCGATGCTCAGTCGCTTGTGAGGTGCAGCGCATCGACCGCTACAGTTTCGCGTTGGGCCGGGTTGGCGGAATGGCAGACGCGATGGTCTCAAACACCATTGTCCGAGAGGGCGTGTGGGTTCGAATCCCACACCCGGCACCCGGGGTATTCAGCGACGACGGTACGCCGGCGCGACCTCGTTGATCGCGTCGCCCATCCGGTGGATGCGCAGCGCGTTGGTCGAGCCGGGGATGCCCGGCGGTGAGCCGGCGACGATGACGACCAGGTCGCCCTCGGCGACCCGACCGATGCGGAGCAGCTGCTCGTCGACCTGACGGACCATCTCGTCGGTGTGCTCGACGGTCGCGGTCTTGAACGTCTCGACCCCCCAGCTCATGGCGAGCTGCGAGCGGCAGCGCGCCTCCGGCGTGAACGCCAGCACGGGGATCGAGCTGCGCAGCCGCGACAGCCGGCGCGCGGAGTCGCCGCTCTGGGTGAAGGCGACGATGTACTTCGCCGCGACGCGGTCGGCGACCTCCTCCGCGGCCTTGGTGATGATCCCGGAGCGGGTGTGCGGGTTCCAGTCGATCGCGCCGAACTGGCGGCCGATGCGGGCCGGCTCGAGCGCGTGCGACTCCGTGGCGGAGACGATGCGCGCCATCGTCTCGACCGTGTGGATGGGGTGCTCCCCCACGCTCGTCTCGCCGGAGAGCATCACGGCGTCGGCGCCGTCGAGCACGGCGTTGGCGACGTCGCTGGCCTCGGCGCGGGTCGGCGCCGGGTTGGTCACCATCGACTCGAGCATCTGGGTCGCCACGATGACCGGCTTGGCGGACATCCGCGCCTTCTCGATGACCTGCTTCTGGAGGAACGGCACCTCCTCGAGCGGGCACTCGACCCCGAGGTCGCCGCGCGCGACCATGAACGCGTCGAACGCGTCGATGATCTCGTCGAGGTTGTCGATCGCCTGCGGCTTCTCGATCTTCGCGATGATCGGGACGAAGATGCCCTCCTCGCGCATGATCTTGCGTACATCGTCGGCGTCCGCCGCGTTGCGCACGAAGCTGAGCGCGATGAAGTCGACGCCGAGCCGCAGCGTGAACCGCAGGTCCTCGATGTCCTTCTCCGACAGGGCGGGCACGGAGACCGCGACGCCCGGGAGGTTGATGCCCTTGTTGTTGCTGACGCGGCCGCCGACCAGCACCTCGGTCACGACGTCGGTCTCGTCGACCTCGACCACCCGCAGCCGGATCTTGCCGTCGTCGATCAGGACCGGGTCGCCGGGCTTGACGTCGCCGGGCAGGCCCTTGTAGGTCGTGCCGCAGTTCTTGTCGTCGCCGTCGACCTCGCGGGTGGTGATCGTCCAGGACTGGCCGCGGTGCAGCGTGACCGGGCCGTCGGAGAACGTCTCCAAGCGGATCTTCGGGCCCTGGAGGTCGGCGAAGATGCCGACCCCGTGGCCGCTCGCGTCGGCGGCGGCCCGGACCATCCCGTAGACCGCCGCGTGGTCCTCGTGGCTGCCGTGGCTCATGTTGAGCCGGGCCACGTCCATGCCGGCGTAGACCAGCTCCCTGATACGCCGTTCGGTGCTCGTCGCCGGACCCAGCGTGCACACGATCTTCGCTCTCCGCACGGCCCAACCCTAGCGGTGATGTGATCGATCAAAACCGCCGACCGGCGCTACTGGACGGTAAGAAATGCACCGATGCCGAGTCGGCTCGTGATCACGAGCCGACTCGGCACCTCAGAGCGTGAAGACGCGCCGACTCGGGTCAGACGACGAGCGGGCGGGCCGTCGGCGGGATCGGCGCCGGCAGCGTGGTGGAGCCGGTGAGGTAGGCGTCGACCGCGGCGGCGGCGGCGCGCCCCTCGGCGATGGCCCACACGATGAGCGACTGGCCGCGACCGGCGTCGCCGGCCACGAACACGCCGTCGACCGACGACATGTAGTCGTTGTCCCGGACCACGTTGCTGCGCTGGTCGAGGTCGACGCCGAGCTGCTCGACGAGGCCCGGACCCTCGGGACCGAGGAAGCCCATCGCGAACAGCACCAGCTCGGCCGGGATCTCGCGCTCGGTGCCCTCGAGCTCCACGAGCTTGCCGTCCTCGAACCTCACGTCGACAAGCTGGAGCGCCTTGACGTTGCCCTGCTCGTCGCCGATGAACTTCTTGGTGGACACGCCGTAGACCCGGTCGCCGGCCTCCTCGTGCGCGGAGGAGACGCGGAAGATCATCGGGTACGTCGGCCACGGCTGGCCGGCGGGCCGGTCGGCCGGCGGCTCCGGCATGATCTCGAGCTGGGTGATCGAGGCGGCGCCCTGGCGCGCGGAGGTGCCGAGGCAGTCGGCGCCGGTGTCGCCGCCGCCGATGATCACGACGTGCTTGCCGTCGGCACGGATCTGGTCCTCGACGGTCTCCCCCAGTGCGACCCGGTTGGCCTGCGGCAGGAACTCCATCGCCTGGTGGATGCCACCGAGCTCGCGCCCCGGCACCGGCAGGTCGCGGGGGACCGTCGCGCCGGTCGCGAGGATGACGGCGTCGTAGCGCTCCTTGAGCTTCTCGCCCGTCAGGTCACCGGCGCCCACCTCGACGCCGGAGCGGAAGACCGTGCCCTCGCGCTTCATCTGCTCGATGCGGCGGTCGACCTGCATCTTCTCCATCTTGAACTCGGGGATGCCGTAGCGGAGCAGTCCGCCCGGCTTGTCCGCGCGCTCGTAGACGGCGACGGTGTGCCCGGCGCGGGTGAGCTGCTGGGCGGCAGCGAGGCCGGCGGGGCCGGAGCCGACGACGGCCACGGTCTTGCCGGACAGCCACTCCGGCGGCTGGGGCCGCACGAAGCCGGACTCCCACGCCTTGTCGATGATCGAGACCTCGACGTTCTTGATCGTCACCGCGGGCTGGTTGATGCCGAGCACGCAGGCGGTCTCGCACGGTGCCGGGCAGAGGCGGCCGGTGAACTCCGGGAAGTTGTTGGTCGCGTGCAGGCGCTCGATCGCGCCCTCCCAGTCGTCACGCCAGACCAGGTCGTTCCACTCGGGGATGATGTTGCCGAGCGGGCAGCCCTGGTGGCAGAACGGGATGCCGCAGTCCATGCAGCGACCGGCCTGCTCGGTGATGATCGGCAGCAGCGCGCGGCCGATCCCGCCGGGGTAGACCTCGTTCCAGTCGTTGACCCGCTCCTCGACGGGGCGGCGCTCGGCCACCTGGCGGGTGTGCTTCAGAAATCCCTTGGGGTCAGCCATCGGTACGTCCCCTCCACTCCTTCGCTGCGCTCATCCGTGGAGTGCCTCCATCATCGCGTTGGCGACGCCGTCCTCGTCGAGCCCGTCGGCCTCGGCCTTCGCCGCCGCCTCGAGCACGATCCGGTAGTCACGCGGCATCACCTCGGTGAACCGGGTGAGGGCGGTCTCCCAGTCGGCCAGCAGCTCTGCCGCGACCTCGGATCCCGTCTCCTCCTGGTGCTTGCGGACCATGTCGTGCAGCTCCGCCTTGTTGGCCTCGCTGACCGGGCCGAGCTCGACGAGCTCCGGGTTGACCCGGAACTCCTTGAGATCGAGGACCCAGGCGATGCCGCCCGACATCCCGGCCGCGAAGTTGCGGCCGGTCTTGCCGAGCACGGCGACGCGGCCGCCGGTCATGTACTCGCAGCCGTGGTCGCCGACGCCCTCGGTGACGACGGTGGCACCGGAGTTGCGGACGCAGCACCGCTCGCCGACGCCACCGCGGATGAAGATCTCACCCGAGGTCGCGCCGTAGGCGATGGTGTTGCCGGCGATGATGTGCTCGTCGGCGCGGAACGGCGCGCTGCGGTCCGGGCGGATCGCGATCCGCCCGCCCGACAGCCCCTTGCCGACGTAGTCGTTGGCGTCGCCCTCGATCCGCAGGGTGATGCCCCTGGGCACGAACGCACCGAACGAGTTGCCGGCCGAGCCGGTGAACGTGATGTCGATCGTGTCGGTGGGCAGGCCCTCACCGCGGTAGCGCTTGGTCACCTCGTGGCCCAGCATCGTGCCGACGGTGCGGTTGACGTTGCGGATCGCGACCTGGGCGCGGACCGGCTCGGCGTTGTCGAGCGCCGGCTGCGCGATCTTGATCAGCTCGACGTCGAGCGCCTTGTCCAGCCCGTGGTTCTGGGTGCCGGTGTTGCGCACGTCCTGGTCGGGGAAGTGGGTCTCGGCGACGTCGACCCGGTGCAGGATCGGTGCCAGGTCGAGTCCCGAGGCCTTCCAGTGGTTGACGGCACCGACCGTGTCGAGCGCGTCGACCCGGCCGATGGCCTCGTCGATGCTGCGGAAGCCCAGCGACGCGAGCAGCTCGCGCACCTCCTCGGCGATGAACTCGAAGAAGTTCACGACGTACTCGGCCTTGCCGGTGTAGCGCGAGCGCAGCACCGGGTTCTGGGTCGCGACGCCGACCGGGCAGGTGTCGAGGTGACAGACGCGCATCAGGATGCAGCCCGACACCACGAGCGGCGCGGTGGCGAAGCCGAACTCCTCGGCCCCGAGCAGAGCCGCGACGACGACGTCGCGGCCGGTCTTCAGCTGGCCGTCGGTCTGCACGACGATGCGGTCGCGCAGGCCGTTGAGCAGCAGCGTCTGCTGGGTCTCGGCGAGGCCGAGCTCCCACGGGCCGCCGGCGTGCTTGAGTGACGTGAGCGGCGAGGCGCCGGTGCCGCCGTCGTGGCCGGAGATCAGCACCACGTCGGCGTGCGCCTTCGACACACCCGCCGCGACCGTGCCGACGCCGACCTCGGAGACCAGCTTCACGTGGACGCGGGCCGCGGGGTTGGCGTTCTTGAGGTCGTGGATGAGCTGCGCCAGGTCCTCGATCGAGTAGATGTCGTGGTGCGGCGGCGGGCTGATCAGGCCGACGCCCGGCGTGGAGTGCCGGGTCTTGGCCACCCACGGGTAGACCTTGTTGCCGGGCAGCTGGCCGCCCTCGCCGGGCTTCGCGCCCTGCGCCATCTTGATCTGGATGTCGTCGGAGTTGGTGAGGTACTCGCTCGTCACGCCGAAGCGACCGGACGCGACCTGCTTGATCGAGCTGCGCCGCTCGGGGTCGTAGAGACGGTCGACGTCCTCGCCGCCCTCACCGGTGTTGGACTTCGCGCCCAGGCGGTTCATGGCGATGGCCAGCGTCTCGTGGGCCTCCCGGCTGATCGAGCCGTAGGACATGGCGCCGGTCGAGAACCGCTTGACGATCTCGGACGCCGGCTCGACCTCGTCGATCGGGATCGGCGCCCGGTCGTAGTCGGCGGGGTCCTTGAACTTGAACAGCCCGCGCAGCGTCATGAGCTTCTCGGACTGCTCGTCGACCGCCGACGTGTACTGCTTGAAGATGTCGTAGCGGCCGGTGCGGGTGGCGTGCTGGAGGCGGAACACCGTCTCCGGGTTGAAGAGGTGCGGCTCGCCCTCGCGACGCCACTGGTACTCGCCGCCGATCTCCAGCTCCCGGTGGGCGGGCGCGATGCCCTCCCGCGGGTAGGCCTTGCTGTGCCGGAGCGCGACCTCCTCGGCGATGGTGTCGAGCTCGACCCCACCCAGCTTGGAGGTGGTGCCGGTGAAGTACTTGTCGACGACGGTCTGCGAGAGGCCGATGCACTCGAAGATCTGGGCGCCGGTGTACGACGCCACGGTGCTCACGCCGATCTTCGACATGACCTTGACGACGCCCTTGCCGAGACCCTTGATCAGGTTCTTGACCGCGACGTCGGGGTCGACCTTCACGAAGTGGCCGTCCCGCGCGAGGTCCTCGACGGACTCCATCGCGAGGTACGGGTTGACCGCGGCCGCGCCGTACCCGACGAGGAGCGCGACGTGGTGGACCTCGCGCACGTCGCCGGCCTCGACGAGGAGCCCGACCTGGGTGCGGGTCTTCTCGCGCACCAGGTGGTGGTGGACCGCACCGGTCAGCAGGAGCGACGGGATCGGCGCCTGCTGCTGGTCGGAGTGGCGGTCGGACAGCACGATGATCCGGGCGCCGCGCGCGATCGCGTCGGACACCTCCTGGCAGATCTCGTCGATCCGCTGGGCCATCGCCGCTCCCCCGCCGTCGACGGGGTAGAGACCGCGCGACACGTGGGTGATGAAGCCCGGCATGTCGCCGTCACGGTTGATGTGGCGGATCTTGGCCAGGTCGTCGTTGGAGATGACCGGGAACGGCAGGACGACCTGGCGGCACGACGCCGGCGTCGGCTGGAGCAGGTTGGACTCCGGGCCGATGCTGCCGTTGAGCGAGGTGACGAGCTCCTCGCGGATCGCGTCGAGCGGCGGGTTGGTCACCTGCGCGAACAGCTGCGAGAAATAGTCGAACAGCAGGCGCGGCTTGTCGCTCAGCGCCGCGATCGGGGTGTCGGTGCCCATCGAGCCGAGCGCCTCGCCACCGGTGTTGGCCATCGGGGTGAGCAGGATCCGCAGCTCCTCCTCGGTGTAGCCGAAGATCTGCTGGCGGCGGGTCACCGACGCGTGGGTGTGGACCACGTGCTCGCGCTCGGGCACGTCGTCGAGGTGGATCATCCCGGCGTGGAGCCACTCGCCGTACGGGTGCTCCGCGGCGAGCTCGGCCTTGATCTCCTCGTCCTCGATGATCCGGTGCTCCTCGGTGTCGACGAGGAACATCCGGCCCGGCTGGAGGCGGCCCTTGCGGACCACCGTGGCCGGGTCGAGGTCGAGCACGCCGACCTCGGAGGCGAGGACGACGAGGCCGTCGTCGGTCACCCAGAAGCGCGACGGGCGGAGACCGTTGCGGTCGAGCACGGCGCCAATCTGCGAGCCGTCGGTGAAGACGACGCAGGCGGGGCCGTCCCACGGCTCCATCATCGTGGAGTGGAAGCGGTAGAAGTCGCGCCGCTTCTCGTCCATCTCGGTGTGGTTCTCCCACGCCTCGGGGATCATCATCAGCACCGAGTGCGGCAGGCTGCGGCCGCCCATGTGCAGCAGCTCGAGGACCTCGTCGAACGACGCGGAGTCCGAGGCGCCGGGCGTGCAGATCGGGAACAGCCGCTCGAGGTCGCCGGGGATCACGTCGGAGGACAGCAGCGCCTCGCGGGCCCGCATCCAGTTGCGGTTGCCCATGACGGTGTTGATCTCGCCGTTGTGGGCGATGAACCGGAACGGGTGCGACAGCGGCCAGCTCGGGAACGTGTTGGTCGAGAACCGCGAGTGGACGACGGCCAGCGCCGAGGCGATGCGCTCGTCGACCAGGTCGGGGAAGAAGTTGTCGAGCTGGTCGGTCGTCAGCATGCCCTTGTAGGCGAGGGTGCGCGACGACAGCGACGGGAAGTAGACGTCGGTCTCGCGCTCGGCGCGCTTGCGCAGGCAGAACGCGAGCCGTTCCAGCGCCATCCCGGTCAGCCGCTGGCCGGATCCCTGGACGAACAGCTGGGTGAACGTCGGCATGACGCTGCGCGCCATGGTGCCGAGGATCTCCGGGTTGACCGGGACCTCGCGCCAGCCGAGGACGTCGAGGCCCTCCTCGACGGCGATCTCCTCGATGCGCTGACGGGTCTTGGCGACCTGCTCGTCGTCACCGGGCAGGAACGCGGTGCCGACGGCGTACGTCGTGGCCGCGGGCAGCTCGAAGCCGGCCTCGGTCGCGACGTCGCGCAGGAACGCGTCGGGCACCTGCATCAGGATGCCGGCGCCGTCGCCCGAGTTGGGCTCGGCGCCCGCGGCACCGCGGTGGTCGAGGTTGCGGAGGGCAGTCAGGGCCTTGGCCACGATGTCGTGGCTGGCCTCGCCGGTCATCGTCGCGACGAACGCAACACCACAGTTGTCGTGCTCGTGACGAGGGTCGTACAGACCCTGCGGCGGCGGGAACGCGTGCGAGTAGGGCACCAGAAGTTCTCCCGTCGGCTAAAGAGGGCGCAAGGGACGTCACTGGCCCACGCGGCGGAAGCCTCAGGTTACTACAGTGTGACGCGCCGTTTATCCCCCGGAGCCATCCGTGGACGCCTCCGGAGCCTCCTCCGCAGTCGCATCCGTCACATCAGGCTCACGGTCGACGTACACCGACTCCTCGACGCCCGGGTGGGTGCGCTGCGACCAGACGAAGTACGCCGTGGCCAGCGCGAACAGCACGATCGAGGTCCACACGTTGAACCGAAGGCCGAGCACGTTCTCGAGCTGGACGTCATCGATCCGGATGTACTCGATCCAGCCGCGCCCGAGCGTGTAGAGCATCACGTAGACGGCCATCACGCGGCCATGGCCGAGCTTGAAGCGCTTCTCGAGGAAGAACACGATCAGCGCAGCGGCCGCGAGGTTCCACAGGCACTCGTAGAGGAAGGTCGGGTGGAACGTCGCCATCTCGGGCAACGGCGACGGCGCCTGGTCGACGTAGGCCTCGCTGAAGTGGGCCCGGTCGATCTCGAGGCCCCACGGGAGGTCGGTCGGCCGACCGTAGAGCTCCTGGTTGAACCAGTTGCCCCACCGGCCGATCGCCTGCGCGACCAGCACGCCGGGAGCGACGGCGTCGAGCACCGGCGCGATCCGAATGCCCTTGTAGCGCGCGCCGAGCCAGGCGCCGAGGGCACCGAGCGCGACGCCGCCCCAGATGCCGAGGCCGCCGTGCCAGACGTAGAGGATGCCGATCGGCCCCTCCACACTGTCGTCGCCGAAGTAGCGCTCCCAGTCGGTCGCGACGTGGTAGAGCCGGGCGCCGACCAGCCCGAACGGGACCGCCCAGATGGCGATGTCCTGGATGTCGCCGTACTTGCCGCCGCGGGCGACCCAGCGGCGCTCGCCGATCCAGATCGCGGCGATGATGCCGGCGATGATGCACAGCGCGTAGCCGCGGATCGGCACCGGGCCGAGGTTCCACACCCCGTCGGCGGGGCTCGGAATGCTCAGCAGCTCGATCATGACTCCTCCAGGAGGGTCTCGATGTCGTTCGCGAACTCCGTCGCGGAGGTGTCGTCGGACCAGACCACGACGGCCTCGTCGCTGGCGTCGATGCCGAGGACCGCGGTGGTGTGACCGCCGAGATCGTAGCCACCGCTCGGCAGCTTCTTGCCGTCGTTGACGTAGACGTGCATCGGCTCGCCCAGCTCGACGATGGTGTCGAGGCTGCCCGTGAGGCCGACGATGTCGTCGCCGTAGCCGTCGAGGTAGTCGCGCAGCGCGGCCTCGTCGTCGCGCTCCGGGTCGGTGGTGACGAACACCAGGTCGACGTCGTCGCGCTGGTCGTCGTCGAGCTGGTTGAGGGCCGCGGACAGGTTGCTCATCACCAGTGGGCACAGGTCGGGGCAGTGCGTGTAGCCGAAGAAGACCAGCGTCAGCGGGCGGTCGGTGTCCTCGGTCAGGGAGTACGGCGCGCCGGTGGTGTCCGTTAGCGCGACGCCCGGCACCTGGTAGGGCTCGTCGAGCCGCGAGCCGGCGAACTCGGTGGAGTCGCCGCCGCACGCACCGAGCAGGAACAACCCGGCAACTGCGGCCGCCCATTGGTGGTCGAGTAGCCGTCGCGAGGAACGAGCGACGGCGTATCGAGACCTCAAGACCGGACGCCTCCTGCCAGGTCCTCGGTGAGCGCGCCCAGCGCACGGCAGCCGGCCTCGATGTCACCCGGGTGGTCGAGCAGGGTGCGGACGAACGCCGAGCCGACGATGACGCCGTCGGCGTACGCCGCGATCTCGGCGGCCTGCGCGCCGTTGCTGACGCCGAGGCCGACCCCGACCGGCAGGCCGGGCGCCGACTGCGCAGCCGCCGCCTTGGTGCGGGCGACGAGCGGCCCGGCCAGCTCGCTGGTGCTGGCGCGCGCACCGGTGACGCCCATGACGGCGGTGGCGTAGACGAAGCCGCGGCACGCGGCCGTGGTCATCGCGATCCGCTCGTCGGTCGACGAGGGGGCCACGAGGAAGACCTTGTCGAGGTCGCGCTCGTCGGCGGCGGCGATCCACTCAGGAGCGAAGTCGGGCGTCAGGTCGGGCGTGATGAGCCCCGCTCCCCCGGCGCTCGCCAGATCGGCGGCGAAGCGCTCGACGCCGTACCTCTCGACGGGGTTCCAGTAGGTCATCACCAGCGTCGGGGTGCCGGTCGCGGCGACCGCCTCCACGACGCGCAGCACGTCGGTCGTGCGGACGCCCGCGTCGAGCGCCTGCTGAGCCGCGGTCTGGATGGTGGGCCCGTCCATGACCGGGTCGCTGTAGGGCAGGCCGATCTCGATGACGTCACAGCCGGCCTCGACCATCACCTTCAGCGCGGCGATGCTGCCGTCGACGTCGGGGAAGCCGGCCGGCAGGTAGCCCACGAGCGCGGCTCGGTCGTCGGCGCGCGCCTTCTCGAAGGCGGTGCTGCTGCTCATGCCTCGACACCCTCTCCCGGCGGCTGCTCGGCATCGGCGCGCCCGAGCCCGAAGTACTCCAGCGCGGTGCCCATGTCCTTGTCGCCGCGACCCGAGAGGTTGACCAGCAGGGTCTGGCCGGGCCGCTCCTTGGCGACCTTGAGCGTGCCGGCGACGGCGTGCGCCGACTCGATGGCCGGGATGATGCCCTCGGTCTTCGCGAGCAGGGCCATGGCGTCCATGGCCTCGGCGTCGGTGACGGGGAGGTACGTCGCCCGCCCGCCCGCCGAGAGCGCGGCGTGCTGCGGCCCGACGCCCGGGTAGTCGAGGCCCGCCGAGATCGAGTGCGACTCCACCGTCTGGCCGTCGTCGTCCTGGAGCACGAACGTGCGCGCGCCGTGGAGCACGCCGATGCTGCCGGCGAAGATCGTGGCAGCGTGGCGCCCGCTCTCGACGCCGTCGCCGCCGGCCTCGAACCCGTAGATGTCGACCTCCGGGTCGTCGATGAAGCCGGCAAAGAGGCCGATCGCGTTGGAGCCGCCGCCGACGCAGGCCGCGATCGCGTCGGGCAGCGCACCGGTCAGGTCGAGGCACTGCTGGCGCGCCTCGTCGCCGATGCCGCGCACGAAGCTGAGGACCAGGCTGGGGAACGGGTGCGGGCCGGCGGCGGTGCCGAACAGGTAGGCGGTGTGGTCGACGCTGGCGACCCAGTCGCGGAGTGCCTCGTTGATGGCGTCCTTGAGCGTGCGCGAGCCGCTCTTGACCGGCACCACCTCTGCGCCGAGCAGCTGCATCCGCGCCACGTTGAGCGCCTGCCGCTCCGTGTCGACCTCGCCCATGTAGACGGTGCAGTCGAGCCCGAGGTAGGCCGCGGCGGTGGCCGAGGCGACGCCGTGCTGACCGGCGCCGGTCTCGGCGATGACGCGCGTCTTGCCCATCCGCTTGGTGAGCAGCGCCTGGCCGAGCACGTTGCGGATCTTGTGCGCCCCCGTGTGGTTGAGGTCCTCGCGCTTGAGGAGGATCCGCGCGCCCGCCACCTCGGAGAGGCGGTGCGCGTCGTAGAGCATGCTCGGCACCCCGGCGTAGTTCTGGAGCAGCTGCTCGAACTCGTGGCCGAAGCTCGGGTCGGCCATCGCCTTCTCCCAGGCGGTGTCGAGCTCGTCGAGCGCCGCGATCAGGGCTTCGGGCATGAACCGGCCGCCGAAGGCGCCGGCGCCTCCGAACCACCCGTGCTGGTCCGCGTCAAAGCGCGAGGTCACCATGAACTCCTGTCATGCTGCGCACCGCCTCCCGCGGCGCGCCGTCCTTCACCAACGCCTCGCCGACGAGCACCACCCGGGCCCCCTCGGCGACGTAGCGCTCCACGTCGGAGCGGCCGGAGATCCCGGACTCGGCCACCAGCACCCGGTCGTCGGGGACCAGCGGCTCCAGCCGGGCGAAGACGTCGGGATCGACCTCGAGTGTCTTGAGGTTGCGGGCGTTGACGCCGATCAGCTCGGCGCCGAGGAACACCGCACGCTCGGTCTCCTCCTCGTCGTGCACCTCGACCAGCACGGTGAGCCCGAGCTCGCGCGCCTCGTCGTGGAGTCGGCGGAGGGTCTCGTCGTCGAGCGACGCCACGATGAGGAGCACCAGGTCGGCGCCGGCAGCCCGGGCCTCCAGCAGCTGGTAGCTCTCGACCATGAAGTCCTTGCGCAGGATCGGTACGTCGACCGCGGCCCGCACGGCGCGCAGGTCGTCGAGGCTGCCGCCGAAGCGCCGCTGCTCGGTGAGCACGGAGATCGCGTGGGCGCCGCCGGCGGCGTACTCCTGCGCGAGCGCGGCGGGGTCGGGGATGTCGGCCAGCGCGCCCTTGCTGGGGCTCTTGCGCTTGACCTCCGCGATCACGCTCGAGCCCGGCGCGCGGAAGTGCGGCATCGGGTCGCGCGGCGGGTCGACGTCGGCGAGCGCGGCGCGCAGGTCGGCCTCGCTGACCGCCGACTGACGGGCCGCGAGGTCCTCGCGGACGCCGGCGACGATCTCGTCGAGCACTGAGCCCGCAGTCATGACGCCTCCGTTGTCTGCCATCTCGACCAGCAAATGAATTCCGCGCAACCCCGCGCCAGGTGGTTTCGAGTGTGGCACGAGGTGGATAGCCTCCCAGACACTGCCCGGAGACTGACCCGGGCCCGACGAAGGGTAGACACGTGAGCTACAACGCGCCCCCGCCTCCGGGCGGCTACGGAGCACCCCAGCCCGCATACGGCGGCGCCCCGATGGAGCACCCGCAGGGCACGACCATCCTGATCCTCGGGATCCTCAGCATCGTCTGCTGCGGAATCTTCACCGGCATCCCCGCGATCATCATGGGCAGGAAGGCGTCGAACGACGGCCAGGCCTACAGCAACGCGGGCGTGATCAAGGCCGGCTACATCTGCGGCATCATCGGCACGGTGCTGTCCGTGCTCGGCATCGTGTTCTACATCATCATGTTCGCGATCGCAGGCAGCGTGTCGCTCAGCACCAGCTGACGCACACCGCACTCGACCGATGGGTCACGGCTCCGGCCGTGGCCCATCGGCTATTTCTCAGGGGGCGAGCCAGGAGCCGGGCAGGTTGCGCAGCAGCGTGAAGACGGCCATGAGCCCGATGACCGCGACCGCCGAGTACTTCATCGCGCGCTCGGACGGCTCCCACGGTCGTCCGGACCACCGGCCGCTGGTCCAGCGGTAGAAGACGTAGAACAACAGCGGGATCGAGGCGACGAAAAGCAGGTTGCTCGACGCCGCGTCGACCAGCTGGAGGTTGGTGAGGTCGTTGACCGCGCGCAGGCCGCCGCAACCGGGGCAGGCGAGGCCCATCGCGGCGGTCGGGCAGATGCCCCAGGAGCCCTCCGCGTGCGGGTCGCGGAAGTGCAGCGCGACCGTGGCCGCCGAGATGCCGCCCGCCACCAGGGCCGGCCCGAGCAGCCGGCGCGCGCGGCTGTCGCGGGCGACGCTCTCAACCTGCGCGGTGGCGGCCATCGACCCTCCTCGGTCGGTCAGTGGGCTCAGTGGTCTGAGGTGTGCAGACCCATCTTGTCCATCGCGACGAAGACGACACCCGCGGCGACGACGATGACGACGCCGACCCAAAAGATCGGCATGCTCACCGGCGACAGCATCAGCCCGACGCCGCCGACGACGAACCCGACCAGCGCGACGAAGACGGCGGTCCAGGCCGCAGGGGTGTTGCCGTGGTTGTCGGACATGCGTGCGTGCTCCTCGCGGGTGTTTGGGTGTGCTGTGCCGAGTCTATGGGTTGCTCACGCCGTCGGATCGTCGCCCTCGTCGAGCGACTTCCACAGCTCGGTGCTGGAGAGCTCCTCGGCGGGCGCGACGGTCGCTGTCGCGGCACCACCGGCGGCGGGTGCGTCGTACCGGCTGCCCATCTCGGGCCACGCCGGAGCCAGGCGTACGGCGGCCGCGCCTGCGGCCGTGGCGACCGCGCTGCCGAACAGGGCGGCCCAGAACCACCCGGTGCGGACCGCGCCGAGGTCGCCGCTGAGCCCGATGTAGCCGAGCTGGCGGGTCGCGTCGCTGATGTAGTCGTCAGCCTGGAGGAAGCCGCCCACCACGGCCACCGCGACGACGCCGGCCGCGCTCAGGGTCGCGAGGACCGCCACCAGGCGGCGGAGCCGCCCGCGGGTGACGAGGAGCACGCCCCAGCAGGCAAGCGCGACGAGACCCAGCGCGCCCGCGAGCGGGAACTCCGACGCCGCGGCGTCGGTGCCGCCGTAGGACGCCATGCCGATGTCCTCGAGGGCGGACTCGGGGATGCGGAGCATCGCCCGGTGGCCCGCGATCGCCGTCAGCACGCTCGCGGCGAGGCCGACCAGCACCACGGGCGCGAACGTACGGCGCCGCGGGTCGGTGTCGGGGGTGGGCGTGGCTGCGTCAGGCACCGATCAGCCCGCTGTCGAAGCAGGTGCGGTCACCCGTGTGGCACGCCACGCCCTCCTGGTCGACCTTGACCAGCAGGGTGTCGCCGTCGCAGTCGAGGCGGACCTCCTTGACGTGCTGGGGGTTGCCCGAGGTCTCGCCCTTGACCCAGTACTCCTGCCGGGAGCGGCTCCAGTAGGTCCCCCGGCCGGTGGTCAGCGTGCGGTGCAGCGCCTCGTCGTCCATCCACGCCAGCATCAGCACCTCGCCGGTGTCATGCTGCTGGACGATCGCGGGCAGCAGCCCGTCGGGGTTGCGCCTGAGGCGCTCGGCGATCGTCGGGTCGAGGGTGCTCACGCCCTCCATTATCGACGCCGTCGAAACAGACCCCCGTGCTGGCCCGAATCCGCCCTCATGGTCTGCCGAATCCGACGTCATGGTTCGCCGAGTTGTACCTGATGGTTTGCCGAGCTAGCCGTCCTGGCTCGGTGGAGGACGTACGGACCACGGCCGAGCCAGCAGGCACAACTCGGCGGACCATCAGGTACAACTCGACGCGCCATGAGGTACAACTCGACCCTCCATCGAGGGGGATTCGAGGGCGGGTGGGTCACCGGGCCTGTTGGGCGACCCACGACCGGTGGAGCGCGGCGTACACGCTGTCCTCGTCGCGGACGAGCTCGGCGTGGGGGCCGCGCTGCACGATCCGACCCTTGTCGACGACCACGACCTCGTCGGCGGCCTCGGCCGTGGAGAGCCGGTGGGCGATGGTGACCGAGGTGCGGCCGGACATCAGCCGCTCGAGCGCGCGCCCGATGCGCATCTCGAGCTCGGGGTCGACGGCACTGGTGGCCTCGTCGAGCACGAGCAGGTCGGGGTCGGCGAGCTGGGCGCGGAGCAGCGCGACCAGCTGGCGCTCCCCCGCGGACAGCGACTCCCCGCGCTGGCCGACCATCGTCGCCAGCCCGTCCGGCAGGCCCGCCAGCCAGTCGCCGAGGCCCAGCTCCTCGGCCGCCGCGGCGATCTCGGCGTCGGTCGCGTCGAGCCGGCCGTACCGCGCGTTGGCGGCCAGGGAGTCGTCGAACAGGAAGCCCTCCTGCGGGACCAGCACCACGCTCGAGCGCAGCGACGCCTCGGCGACGTCGCGGAGGTCGATGCCGTCGATCAGCACCCGGCCGGTGGTCGGGTCCATCAGCCGGGTGAGCAGCTTGGCGATCGTCGACTTGCCGGAGCCGGTCTCCCCCACGACCGCGACCCGGCGCCCGGCCGGGATCTCGAGGTCGATGTCGGTGAGCACCGGCGGCCCGCCGGGGTAGGCGAACCCGACGTCCTCGAAGCGCACGTCGACCGCGTGGTGCGGGAGCACCCGCCCGTCCGGGCCGGGGTCGACCAGGTCGGCGGGGGTGTCGAGGATGCCGATGACCCGGCGCCAGCCAGCGATGGCGTTCTGGGCGTCGGTGAGGATCTGGGTGCCCATCTGCACCGGGCCGACGAACAGGGTGACGATGAACGCGAACGCGAGCACCTCGCCGGCGGTGATGTCGTCGGCGAAGCCGAGCCAGATGCCGATGATCAGCACGCCGGCGTTGGCCAGGCCCGCCGAGATGCCGCCGAGGGAGAACGAGAACACCGTGAAGCCCTGGGCCCGCGTGCTCGCGGCCTTGTGGGCGTCGACGGCGGCGTCGATCCGCTCCTGGGTGCGCGCCTCGACGGCGTAGGACCGCACGACGGCCGCGCCGACGACCGGCTCGGAGATGGCCGAGAGCAGCACGCCCACCTGGCGCCGGACCACGCCGTACGCCTCGGACAGCTTGCGCTGGAACCACCGCATCGACAGGAACAGCGGCGCGAAGCAGACCCACACGACCAGCGCGAGCTGCCAGCTGTAGAACAGCATCACGACGGTCGCCACGAGGACCTGGCCGATGCTGACCACGAACAACAGGCCGCCGAACACCAGGAACTGGCTCACCTGGTCGACGTCGCTGGTCACCCGCGAGACGAGGGCGCCGCGGCGCTCGGTGTTCTGCGTGAGCAGCGGCAGGTCGTGCACGTGGCGGAACGCCTTGACCCGCAGCGTCGCCAGGCCGCGCTCGGACGTCGAGAACAGGCGCGCCGTCATCGCGTACGACGCCCAGCTCGTCACGACGATCGCGGCGGCGGCCACGAGCGCCATCGCCGTCGTGAACCCGACGTCGGGCCCGCCCGCGTCGCGCAGGCCGTGGTCGATGGTCTGCTGCACGGTGATCGGTACGACGACCTGACCGGTCGACGCGAGCACCGCGAGGAGGAGGGTGCGACCGATGCCCTCGGTGAGCTCGGGCGAGTGGCTGATGCCGCGGCGGATGGTCTCCCAGCCGCCGATGGACTCTCCGGTGTCGAGGATCGTCACGGTGCGGCCACCTCCTCCGGTCGGCCGTGCTCGGTCTCGTAGGCGTTGACGAGACGGGCGTAGTCGGCGTTGCGCGCGACCAGCTCGTCGTGCGGGCCGCGGTCGACGATGCGGCCGTCGGCGAGGAAGAGCACCTCGTCGGCCAGGGCGATGGTGGCCTTGCGGTAGGCGACGACGACGAGCGTGCTGCCGGTGGTTGAGGTGCGAGGGCCGCCAGGCCCGAGCCTCGAAACCTCCGGCTCCCCGCGCAGACCGGCGAGGATCCGCGCCTCGACCTCCGGGTCCACGGCCGACGTGGCGTCGTCGAGGATCAGCAGCCGCGGGCGCCGTACGAGCGCCCGGGCGAGGGAGATGCGCTGCCGCTGCCCGCCGGAGAGCGACGTGCCGCGCTCCCCCAGCCGGGTGTCGAGACCGTCCGGAAGCGCGGCGACGAAGCCGTCGGCCTGCGCCGTGCGCAGGGCCTCCCACACCTCCGCGTCGGGGACGTCGGCGCCGAGCGTGACGTTGCCGCGCACGGTGTCGTCGAAGAGGAAGGCCGTCTGCGGCACGACCGCGACGACCTCGGCGAGGCCCCCGTGCTCGAGGTCTCGTACGTCGACGCCGTCGACCCGGATCGTGCCGCGGTCGGTGTCGACGAGGCGGGTGAGCAGCGTGGTGAGGGTGCTCTTGCCCGAGGCGGTGGCGCCGACGAGGGCGACCGTGCGGCCCGGCTCGACGGTGAACGTGAGGTCCGCGAGCAGCGGCCGGTCGGGCTGGTAGCCGTAGGCGAGGTCGTCGACCTCGAGCCGCGCGCCGGCCTCGCCGGTCGGGGCGGCTGCGGCGCCGTACTCCATGCTGCCGGTCGCCCGGAGCACCGCGTCGACGCGCCGGTAGCCGACCACGCTCCGCGGGAACTCCCCCAGCAGCCAGCCGATCGAGCGGATCGGGAACGAGACGACCGTCAGCAGGTAGGCGACCGTGACGACGTCGCCGGCGTCCGTGGCGCCGCTGATGACCCGGTTGACGCCGATGACGAGGACGACGAGCACGGCGAGGTTGGGCAGCGCGGCCAGGGTCGGGTCGAAGGCGGCGCGGATCCGGCCGACCTTGATGTTGGCCTCGCGCAGCTCGGCGGCCTTGGCGCGGAACCGCTCGGTCTCCTGGGGCTCGCGGCCGAGGGTCTTGACCACCATCGCGCCGTCGAAGGACTCGTGGGCGATCTCGCTGAGCTCGGCGCGCAGCTGCTGGGCACGGGTCGCCCAGCCCTGCGCGAGCCGCTGGTAGACCACGTTGGTCGCGATCACGAGCGGGAACACCAGCAGGCCGACGATCGCCAGCACCAGGTCGGCGACCAGCATCTGCACGACGGCGATCAACATCATCGCGACCGTCCCGACTGCCATCGGCAGCGGGGCGATCGGCCCCCACGCCGCCTCGACGTCGGAGTTGGCGTTGGAGAGCAGCTCGCCGGTCGGGTGCTTCTGGTGCCACGACATGGGGAGGCTGAGGTACTGACGGGTCACGGCGCGGCGGGTGTGGGCCTGCATCCGGTACTGCATGACGCCGGCGCCGAGGCGGCGGGCGACGATGCCGACCGCGCGCAGGATGGCGACGCCCACGAACAGCCCGAGCACCGCCCAGAGCAGGCCGGCGCCGATCTCCCCGTCGCGGAAGGCGGGCAGCACGACGTGGTCGGTCGACCAGCCCAACACCCACGCGTCGGCGACGGTCAAGGCGCCGAAGAGCAGGCTGCCGATCGTCGAGAGCGTGAAGACCCACGGCTCGCGCTTGATGGCCACCCAGAGGACGGCGAAGCCCGCGCCCGTCGTACCCGTCTTCTCGCTCACCCTGCCTGCTTCCCAGCCGTCCTCGATACTCCGGGCCAACCGGCCCGGGCGGGCACGCTATTCCCTCGCACCGCCCCTAGCCAGCCAGGAAGCTGAACCGTACGTCGCGCTCGGCGTTGTCGACGTTGAGGTCGACGAGGCAGATGCTCTGCCAGGCGCCGAGGGCGAGCCGGCCGTCGAGGACCGGGACCGTCGCGTACGGCGGCACGAGCGCCGGCATCACGTGGGACCGACCGTGCCCCGGGCTGCCGTGCTTGTGGATCCACCGGTCGTCGGCCGGGAGCAGGTCGCCGAGCGCCGCGAGCAGGTCGTCGTCGCTGCCGGCTCCGGTCTCGAGGATCGCGATCCCGGCCGTCGCGTGAGGCACGAATACGTGGAGCAGCCCGGAGTCCCTGGTGCGCACGTAGTCGGCGCAGTCGCCGGTGATGTCGAGGACGCGCTCCTCGCTGCCGGTGCGGTAGGTCCTGGTCTCGGAGTCCATGCCGCGATCATGGCGCGCCCCGCAAAGGCGGACGGCGCGTGGTTCAATCGCCCGCGTGCATGACCAGCTCGCAGCCGTCCTGGACCGACTGCACCACGATGGCCGCGAGCCTGGTGCGGCGGCGTGCGTCATCCGGCCGGACGGGTCGACGGTCGAGGCCATGACCGGCCACCGCGGCGAGGGCACCCCCTGGACCTCCGACACGCTCGTGATGACGTACTCGTGCGCGAAGCCGCTGGCCGCGCTCACCGTCCTGGAGGCCGTCGCGACCGATGTGCTCGGACTCGACCAGCGGGTCGCCGACATCTGGCCGGCGTACGCCACGCACGGCAAGCAGGAGACCACCGTCCGTCACGTGCTGAGTCACCAGGCGGGCCTCCCCGCCTTCCCCGAGGCGGCCGCCGGCATCGCGTACGACGACCGCGACGCACTCGTCGCGCTGCTCGCCGATGCCGAGCCGGCACACGAGCCGGGCACGGCAGTCGCCGAGCACGCGCTGACCTACGGCCACCTCTGCGACGAGCTGCTGCGCCGGTCGACCGGGCAGTCGCTCGACGAGCGGTTCGCCGCGATCGCCGCGCGACACGGGTGGGACCTCCATCTGTCGGTCCCGGTCGGCGAGCTCGGCCGGGTGGCCGACGTCGTCGCCGTCGCGGACACCTGGCCCGACGCCTACCTGACGGACCCCCGCTGGGCGCCTGCGATCGGGCGGCCTCCCGGACTGCTCGACCCGGCGGTTCTCAACAGCGAGCGCTGGCGCCGCACCAGCTTCCCGGCGATCTCGCTGCACGCGACGGCCCGCGGCCTGGCGCGGTTCTACGCCGACCTCGCCGCCGACGGTCCGGTCGCGCGCCTCCTCGGCCCGGGCCTCCACCGCGAGTACGTCACGCCGCAGCGGACGGGACCGGACGGCGTCCTCGGCCGTGAGGTGGCGTGGACGCTCGGTTTCCAGGTCGACGCCCTGCGGGGCGGACGGCGGGAGATCGGCATGGGCGGTGCCGGTGGCAGCAGCGGCTGGGTCGCGCTCGGGCCGGACGACACGGCGGACTACGCGGCGGCGTACGTCACCCGGGGCCTCGGCGGGCACGACCGCGGCGAGGAGGTCTGGCGGCTGCTCGAGCCCGACCTCTGACGGGTCCCTGGGGATGGCGGCTCAGGCGTCGCCCACGTGCTGCACCACCCGCACGCTCATGTGCCACGTGCTCATCGCGCCCTCGATGATGACGAGGAAACCGTCCGGGCCGTCCCGGAACACCTGGCGGCTCTGCGGTGAGAACGGGTCGGGCGGGTCGAACTCGAACGCCGACTTCCGCGCCGCGACGAGCGCGTCGTCGCGGCTCGGGTGCCGGACCCCGCCGACGTCGACCACCGTGGCGGGGCGCTGCTCGGAGCCGTTGGCGTACTCGATGGCCACCAGCCAGGGACCGTCGTCGCCGCCGGCGACCGACGGGTCCTGGAGCTCCCACGGCACGTCGTCACCCTGGGCGCCGCCGCCGTAGACCTCGTAGCTCTGCGTCATGCGCCCGTCCTACCCGGTCAGCGGACGGGATAACCCGCGCCGGCGAGCGTGTCCTTGACCTCGCCGACCCGCACCTTGCCGAAGTGGAAGATCGTGGCCGCCAGCACGGCGTCGGCGCCGGCCTCGACCGCCGGCGGGAAGTGCTCGGCCGCCCCTGCTCCCCCGGATGCGATCACAGGAACCGAGACCTCGCTCCGCACCGCGCGGAGCAGCTCGATGTCGAAGCCGTCCTCGGTGCCGTCGGCGTCCATCGCGTTGAGCAGGATCTCCCCCGCGCCGAGGGCTGCCGCCCGGGACGCCCACTCGATCGCGTCTATCCCGGCGGACTTGCGGCCGCCGTGGGTGGTCACCTCGAACCCGGAGTCGGTGCGGGACTCCCCCGTGGCACGCCGGGCGTCGACCGACAGCACGAGGACCTGGTTGCCGAACCGGTCGGCGATCTCGGCCACCAGCTCCGGCCGGTGGATCGCGGCGGTGTTGACGGCGATCTTGTCGGCGCCGGCGCGGAGCATCCGGTCGACGTCGTCGACCGAGCGGATGCCGCCCCCGACGGTGAGCGGGATGAAGACCTGCTCCGCGGTCGCCGACACGATCTCCAGCGTGGTCGCGCGCCCCTCGTGCGAGGCGGAGATGTCGAGGAAGGTCAGCTCGTCGGCACCCTCGGCGTCGTAGGTCCGGGCGAGCTCCACCGGGTCGCCCGCGTCGCGCAGCTCCTTGAAGTTGATGCCCTTGACCACGCGCCCCGCGTCCACGTCGAGGCACGGGATCACCCGGACGGCGAGGCTCACGCGCGGTCCTGGGGCAAGGTCAGCGCGAGCGCGTCCTCGAGCGTGAACTGACCGGTGTAGAGCGCGGTGCCGGCAATGGCGCCCTCGACTCCGATCGGCACCAGCTCCATGAGCGCGCGGATGTCGTCGAGCGTGGTGACCCCGCCGGAGGCCACGACCGGCCGGTCGGTCGCGTCGCACACGTCGCGCAGCAGCTGGAGGTTGGGGCCCTGGAGCATGCCGTCCTTGTTGACGTCGGTGACCACGTAGCGCGCGCAGCCCTCGGAGTCGAGGCGGGCGAGCGTCTCGTAGAGGTCGCCGCCCTCCTGGGTCCAGCCGCGCGCGGCGAGGGTGCGGCCTCGCACGTCGAGGCCCACGGCGACGCGGTCGCCGTACGTCGCGATCGCCTTGGCGCACCACTCCGGCTGCTCCAGCGCGGCGGTGCCGATGTTGACCCGGCGGCAGCCGGTCGCCATCGCAGCCTCGAGCGACTCGTCATCGCGGATGCCGCCGCTCATCTCGACCTTGATGTCGAGACGGCCGACGATCTCGGCCTGGAGGCGGCGGTTCTCGCCGTGGCCGAACGCGGCGTCGAGGTCGACGAGGTGCAGCCACTCCGCGCCGGCCTCCTGCCAGCGGAGCGCGGCCTCGATCGGATCGCCGAACCGCTTCTCCGACCCGTCGACGCCCTGCACCAGCTGGACGGCCTGGCCGCCCTTGATGTCGACGGCGGGCAGCAGCTCGAGGTAGTCGCTCACAGTGATTCCACCCAGTTCCTCAGCAGTACGGCGCCCGCATCCCCCGACTTCTCCGGGTGGAACTGCGTGGCGCACAACGGTCCGTTCTCCACCGCCGCGACGAAGCGGTCGCCCCCGTGCTCGGCCCAGGTGACCAGCGGCTGGTGGCTGTCCGGGGTGCGGTCGTTGGTCTCGAGCGTCCAGTCGCGGACGCCGTAGGAGTGCACGAAGTAGAAGCGCTCGTCCTCCAGCCCGGCGAAGAGCCGCGAGCCGGCGGGCACCTCGACGGTGTTCCACCCCATGTGCGGCACGATCGGCGCCTGCAGCCGCTCGACGACGCCCGGCCACTCGCCGCAGCCCTCGGTCTCGACGCCGTGCTCGATGCCCCGGTCGAAGAGGATCTGCATGCCCACGCAGATGCCGAGCACGGGGCGGCCGCCGGAGAGCCGGCGCGCGATGATCCGCTCGCCGCGGATCGCCCGCAGGCCCTTCATGCACGCCTCGTAGGCGCCGACGCCAGGCACGACGAGACCGTCGGCCGCCATCGCCGCGTCGAGGTCGCCCGTGAGCGTCACCGCGGCACCGGCGCGCTCGACCGCGCGCACGGCGGAGCGGAGGTTGCCGGACCCGTAGTCCAGGACAACCACATTGGGAACGCTCACTGCGTCGACTCGTTCACAGAGCTCACAGGGCGCCCTTCGTCGACGGGATCCCGGTCTCGCGCGGGTCGAGCGCGATCGCGTCGCGGAACGCCCGGGCGAACGCCTTGAACTGCGTCTCGACGATGTGGTGCGGCTCGCGCCCCGCCAGCACCCGCACGTGCAGGGCGATGTGGGCGTGGAACGCGATCGTCTCGAACACGTGGCGCGTCAGGGAGCCGAGGTAGGCGGGGGTGGTGCCGCCGAGCTGGACGTACTCCTGGCCCTCCGGCTCGCCGGTGTGCACGCAGTAGGGACGGCCGGAGACGTCGACGACGGCCTGCACCAGCGCCTCGTCGAGCGGGACGGTGGCGTCGCCGAAGCGGCGTACGCCCTTCTTGTCCCCCAGCGCCTCGCGCAGCGCCTGGCCGAGCACGATCGCGGTGTCCTCCACCGTGTGGTGGGCGTCGATGTGCACGTCGCCGGAGGTCTGCACGGTCAGGTCGACCAGCGCGTGCCGCGCGAACGCGGTCAGCATGTGGTCGTAGAACCCGACGCCGGTCGAGATGTCGTGGCGGCCGGTGCCGTCGAGGTCGACCTCGACGAGCACCTTCGACTCGCTGGTCTGCCGCTCGATGCGGGCGGTCCTCGTGCCGGTCATGGCATCTCCTTCATCACGTGCAGCAGCGCGTCCTGGAACGCCGCCATCTCGTCCGCGGTGCCGATCGACACGCGGAGCCAGCCGTCGGGCCCGGTCTCCCGGATGAGCACACCCCGGTCGAGAAGGCCCTGCCAGACAGCATGACGATCCCCGAAGGTGCCGAACAAGCAGAAATTCGCGTCGCTGTCGGCGACCTCGAAGCCCTCGCCGCGCAGCCACGCCACGGTGCGGTCGCGCTCGGCGCGCAGCTCGTCGACCTTCCCGAGCAGCTCCGGCGCGTGCCGCAGGGCCGCGAGCGCGGCGGCCTGGGTCACGGCGGAGAGGTGGTAGGGCAGGCGCACGACCCGGATGGCGTCGCAGATCGCCGGGTCGGCCGCCAGGTAGCCGAGCCGCAGCCCGGCACCGGCGAACGCCTTGCTCATGGTGCGGGTCACGACGAGGTTGCGGTACGCCGACAGCTGCTCGAGCGCGCTCGGGGTGCCGGAGCGGCGGAACTCGCCGTAGGCCTCGTCGACGACCACGACGCCGGACTCCCCCACCGCCTCGCACAAGGTGGTGACGACCTCGGGCGCCAGCGCGGTGCCGGTCGGGTTGTTGGGGCTCGGCAGCAGCACCACGCTCGGCCGCTCCTCGGCGACGAGCACCCGCGCGGCCTCGAGGTCGATCGAGAAGTCGTCCTCGCGGCGGCCGGTCACCCAGCGGGTGCTCGTGTCGCGGGCGTACTCGGGATACATCGAGTACGTCGGTGCGAAGCTGACCGCGGTGCGACCCGGCCCGCCGAACGCCTGCAGCAGCTGGAGCATGACCTCGTTGGAGCCGTTGGCCGCCCACACCATCTCCGGCGTGACCCGCGCGTCGCGCGACAGGTAGTCGGCAAGGGCCGCCCGGAGCGCGACGAACTCACGGTCGGGATAGCGGTTGAGCGTGCGCGCCGCCTCGACGACCGACGACGCGATGTCGTCGACGCACGCCGGCGACGGCCCGTAGGGGTTCTCGTTGACGTTGAGCTGGACCGGGACGTCGAGCTGCGGGGCGCCGTACGGCGCGATGCCACGCAGCTCCTCGCGGAGCGGAGGAAAGTCGACCATGGCTCAGTCCTGGAACCGCACGCGCACGGCGGCGCCGTGGCCGGGCAGGTCCTCGGCCTCGGCGAGGGTGACGACGTGGTCGGCGACCTCGGCGAGGCCCTCGCGGGAGTACTCGACGACGTGCACCGACTTGGTGAACGCGCGCACCGACAGCCCCGAGGAGTGGCAGGCGCAGCCGGCCGTGGGCAGCACGTGGTTGGAGCCCGCGCAGTAGTCGCCCAGGCTGACCGGGGTGTGCGGGCCGACGAAGATCGCGCCGGCGTTGCGCACCCGGGCGGCGTACGACGCGGCGTCGCGGGTGTGGATCTCGAGGTGCTCCGCGGCGTAGGCGTCGACCACCGCGAGCCCCTGCTCGAGGTCGCGCACCAGCACGATGCCCGACTGGGTGCCGGTCAGGGAGGTGTGGATCCGCTCGACGTGCTTGGTCGCCGCCACCTGCTTGTCGAGCTCGGCCTCGACGTCGTCGGCCAGCGCCGGCGAGTCGGTGACGAGCACCGACGCGGCCAGCGGGTCGTGCTCGGCCTGGCTGATCAGGTCGGCCGCGACGTACGCCGGGTCGGCGGTGTCGTCGGCGAGGATCGCGATCTCGGTCGGCCCGGCCTCGGAGTCGATGCCCACCTGGCCCCGCAGCAGCCGCTTGGCCGTCGCGACGTAGATGTTGCCGGGGCCCGTCACCAGGTCGACCCGCTCGACGCGCTCCGTGTCGGCCGTCGCGGGCAGGCCGTAGGCGAACATCGCGATCGCCTGGGCGCCGCCGACGGCGTAGACCTCCTCGACGCCGAGCAGCGCGCAGGCGGCCAGGATCGTCGGGTGCACGGAGCCGCCGAACTCCTCCTGGGGCGGGCTGGCGAGGGCGATCGAGCTGACGCCGGCTGTCTGGGCCGGCACCACGTTCATCAGCACGCTCGAGACCAGCGGGGCGAGGCCGCCGGGGACGTAGAGCCCGACGCGCTGCACGGGAACCTTGCGGTGGGTCACCCGGGCGCCCGTGGCGAGGTCGGTGACGACGTCGGCCTCGAGCTCCGCGGCACAGGTCGCGCGCAGCCGGCGTACGGACTCGTCCAGGGCGGCGCGGACGGCCGGGTCGAGGTCGGCTAGCGCTGCCGACAGCGCATCGGCGGGCACCCGCAGGTCGTCGACCCAGACGCCGTCGAGCTTGTCGGTGTAGTCGCGCACCGCGTCGGCGCCACGCGCGCGGACCTCGTCGAGGATCGGCTGCACCACATGCGTCGCCGCCTCCGCGTCGAACTCCGCGCGCGGCACGGCCGAGCGGTAGTCGACGGAGGCTGCGTCACGGCCAGCCTCGCGAAGGTCGATGCGACGGATCATGGCCCCAAGTCTACGGTCGGGCGCGGGTCGTCCCTGACCGCGGACCGGATCGCAGTACTGTCGAAGCGTGACCGACCGACTGCCGATGTTCCCGCTGAACATGGTGGTCTATCCCGGCGTCAGCGTGCCGTTGCGGGTGTTCGAGGACCGCTACCGGGCGCTCGTCCACCACCTGCTGCGGATCGACGACCCGGCCGAGCGCGTCTTCGGCTCCGTCGGCATCCGGGAGGGCTACGAGGTCGGCGACCACGGCGCCCAGTCGCTGTTCCGGGTCGGCGTCCGGCTGCAGCTGACCGAGGTCGAGAGCCACGCCGACGGCACGTTCGACGTCGTCGCTGTCGGTCGCGACCGGATCCGGCTGGACCGGCTCGACGGCACCGGGAACTTCCCGGTCGGCGAGGTCGACCAGCTGCCCGAGCCGACCGTGCCCGTCGACGCCGACGTCGTCGAGCGGGCGCGGGCCACCTTCACCGCCTACCGGTTCGCCCTGCGCGAGATCGCCCAGGACCCGTTCAACGGCAGCTTGCCCGAGGACCCGCTCTACCTGTCGTGGACGCTCGCGGCGTGCGCTCCCCTGCCGATGGCCGAGCGCCAGGAGCTCCTCGAGGCCGACGACGCGGGCCACCGACTGATCCTCGTCACCGACCTGCTCCGGGAGGAGCTGCGGGCGATGAACGTCATCTCCTCGCTGCCCGCGACCGAGGTCGCCCGCACGCGGTGGTCACCGAACTGAGGATCAGTCGACGCTGAGCCGCATCGAGCTGAGGGCCATGCCGTCCTCGTAGCGGCTCGACACGGCGAACGCGTCCAGCGGCTCGAGGTTGGCCGCGACCTCGGGCGGCAGCAGCCCGAACAGCTCCTCGACGACGGGCGCGTCGAGGTCGACGTAGAGGAGCGCGGTGGCGTCGTCGGCGTCGGGCACGACCCGCTCGAACTTCTCGGAGCCGCCCAGGTCGCCGCCGTCGAGCAGCTCCTGCCGGTAGTCGCCGGACGGGCCGATCGCCACCAGGTCGTCGTCGGAGTCGGCGCCGGCCATCTCGGCGACGTACGGCGGAGCGGCCTCGTAGATGCGGTCGAGGGCCTCCTCGATCTCCTCCACGTCGCCCCGGGCCTTGATGCCGACGGGCAACGCGGCCGGGTCGGGCGCCTCGAGCTCGTCGGCGGACAGGTCGCCGCCGACGGCCAGCACCGCCGCCTCGCCGAGCACCGCTTCGAGGGTCTCCACGAGGTCGAGCCCGGTCTGCGCCTCGAGGGCCTCGAGCTCGCCGTCGATGATGTCGGCCTCCGAGCCGAGCGACTCGCGCATCAGATCGAGGTAGTCGCCTGCCCAGCCGTCGGCGAAGCCGATGCCGAACAGGGCCGCGGTGTCGTCGGGGAGGTCGCCCGCCAGGTCGCCGACGGAGCCGGCGTCCTCGAGCCCGCTCAGGAAGCCCATCACCGTGGAGTCGGCGGTGGCCGCCGCATCGATCCGGAGGGCCTCGTCGTCGAACCCGACCGAGAGCGCCAGGCCCTGGAAGGAGTCGACCAGGCTGTCGGTCATCTCCGGCGGGGCGGGCACCCCGTCCTCGGCGAACTCCTGCTCGATGGCCTCGGCGATGTACTTCCCCGCTCCGGCCGCGGCGTATGCAGTGACGATGCCACTGCCGCCCACGCCGTCGACGTGGTCCTCGAACCCGGGGTCGTCGGACAGCGGCTCGCTGGCCGCGTCGTCGGCCACCCGGTCGGCGATCTCGTCGGTCTCGGCGAGGATCGCCCACTCGCCCTCGACGTGCCAGCCGAGCGGCCCGAACCCGGGGCAGTCGGCCAGCGCCGCGAGACCGTCGTCGGCCGCGTCGGCGTCGGTCACCTGGGCGACGAAGACCGGCACCGGCTCGGCGTCGTCGCCGTCGCCCGGGACGGCCGCGACGGCCACCCGGTTGCCCAGCCACGAGTCGATGTCGTCGCCGTAGTCGAGGGTGTCGCACTCGAGGTCCTGCTGCGCGAGGTCGAACAGCTGCTCCCGTACGTCGCCGCCGGAGTCGACGTCGAGCTCCTCCCACGCCGGGAAGTCCTCGAGCGCGTCGCGCGCGGCGAGCAGGTCCTTGCCGCCGGGGTCGAGGTCGAGCGCGAGGTAGCCGATGGTCGACGCGGGCAGGGCCTCCGCCGGCTGGGGGCCGCTGCCGAAGTACCAACGGGCAGCGAAGACGCCACCGGTGATGACGGCGACCGACGCCACGGCACCGGCCGTGACGAGAGCGACCCGCCTGCCGGAGCGCGACGGGCCTGCTGCGGGAGTCGGTGAGCCGGGCGGCGGCGGGGGAAGGGGTGCATCACTCATCGGGCCGCTGCCTCCAGCCAGGTCGTCGGGTCGTTCTCGCGGGCGCGCACCTCGCCGAGACTCTTCGCGCTGAGCATGACCACCAGGTAGCCGGTCAAACCCGCCACCGGCCAGGAGAAGTACGGCGTCGGCACCGGCACGTCGTCCCAGCCGAGGAGGGAGATCCGGCCCATGGTCACCTCGAGGTTGCCGGGGACCTTGTCGCCCACCGTGGCCGCCGTCGCCAGCGTCTGCGGGTCGGGCGGGCTGAGCTGGGTGCCCAGCCAGACCATCGCGAGTGCCGCCAGGACGCTGCCGGCGAGCATGGCGCCGAGCATCAGCAGCGCCGTACGGCCGGCCAGCAGGCCGGCGACGAGCCCGAGGAGCAGGCCCAGCCCGAGGGCGATCACGATGTACTGGGCGGTGCCGCCGAACGCGTCGGTCTGGCCCGGGTCCCAGGGCTCGGGATACCAGCGCGGCCCACGCTCGGGAACGTCGTAGATCCGGCCCGGCGTCGCCGGGCCCCACCAGGTCCACCACAGCCAGCCGCCGAGCAGCCCCAGCCCGACCGAGCCGGCGAGGACCGCGCCGACTCGCAGCAACAGCGCTCTCATCCGGCGAGGCACCCCGGGCCGAGGAGCTGCTTGAGGTCGGCGAAGAGCGCCGGGCTCGGGCTGACCCGGGCCTCGAGCCGCATCAGCTTCGTCGCGTCGCGGGTGAGCAGCTGGAGCCGGACCTCGTTGAGGCCCGGGTGGGCGGCGAGGATCTCCTTGAGGCCCGCGACGTTCTGCGGCGTGCACCGCGTCGAGGGCAGGCTGATGATGACCGGGCCCTCGGCGTTGCCGCGGTCGAGGTCGGGCGCGGTGACCTCCTGGCCGTGCAGCTCGGGCTGGTCCTTGCTGCGGGAGAGCCGGCCTCGGACGGTGAGGATCGCGTCGTGCTCGAGCAGCGGCGAGGCGAGCTGGTAGGCGCTGGGGAACAGCAGCACGTCGATCGCACCCTCGAGGTCCTCGAGCGTGATCATCGCCCAGGGATCGCCCTTCTTGGTGATCTTGCGCTGCACGCTGGTGACCAGGCCCGCGACCGTGACCGTCGAGCCGTCGGGCCGGTCCTCGTCCTCGAGCAGCTGGCCGATCGTGGTGTCGGTGCCGCTGGAGAGCACGTGCTCGAGCCCGAGCAGCGGGTGGTCGGAGACGTAGAGGCCGAGCATGTCGCGCTCGTGGGCGAGCAGCGTGCGCTTGTCCCACTCCTCGAGGTCGGGGATCGTCACGCTCACCCCGAACCCGGCGCCGAGGCCGCCGTCGCCGTCCATGTCGAGGCCGGCGAACAGCGAGTCCTGGCCGATCGCCTCGTTGCGCTTGATGTCGACGTACTGGTCGACGGCGGTCTCGTGGATCGCGACCAGCGAGCGGCGCTTGTGCTTGAGGTCGTCGAACGCCCCCGCCTTGATCAGGGACTCGATGACCCGCTTGTTGCAGACGAGCGCCGGCACCTTCTCGAGGAAGTCGTTGAAGGACTCGTAGCGGCCCTTCTCCTCGCGCGCCGCGACGATCTGCTCGACGACGTTGGCGCCGACGTTGCGCACGGCGGTCATGCCGAAGCGGATGTCGCTGCCGACGGCCGTGAAGTCGTGGGACGACTCGTTGACGTCGGGAGGCAGGACCGCGATCTTCATCCGGCGACACTCGTTGAGGTAGATCGCCATCTTGTCCTTGTCGTTCTTGACCGAGGTCAGGAGCGCCGCCATGTACTCGGTCGGGTAGTTGGCCTTGAGGTAGGCGGTCCAGTAGGTGATGACGCCGTAGGCGGCGGAGTGCGACTTGTTGAACGCGTAGTCGGCGAACGGGACGAGGATGTCCCAGAGCGTCTTGACCGCGTCCTGCGGGTAGCCCCGCTCGAGCATGCCGGCCTCGAAGCCGGCGTACTGCTTGTCGAGCTCCTCCTTCTTCTTCTTGCCCATCGCACGGCGCATGTTGTCTGCGGCGCCGAGCGAGAAGCCGGCGAGCACCTGCGCGATCGCCATGACCTGCTCCTGGTAGACGATCAGGCCGTAGGTCTCCCCCAGAACCTCCTCGAGCGGCTCGGCGAGCGCGGGATGGATCGGCTCGATCGGCTCGCGGCCGTTCTTGCGGCGCGCGTACTTGTTGTGCGAGTCGGCGCCCATCGGGCCCGGCCGGTAGAGCGCGGAGACGGCGGTGATGTCGGCGAACTTGTCGGGGAGCATCGAGCGCAGCAGCGCGCGCATGCCGCCACCGTCGAGCTGGAAGACGCCGAGCGTGTCGCCGCGGCCCATCAGCTCGTAGGTGGCCCGGTCGTCGAAGGGCAGGTCCTCGAGCACGACGTCCTCGCCGCGGTTGGCCTTGATGTTGGCGACCGCGTCCTCGAGCGTGTGGAGGTTGGACAGCCCGAGGAAGTCCATCTTGACCAGGCCCAGCGACTCGCACATCGGGTAGTCGAACTGGGTGATGATCGCGCCGTCCTGCGGACGGGCCATGATCGGCACCACGTCGATCAGGGGCTCGCTGGACATGATGACGCCGGCGGCGTGGACGCCCCAGTTGCGGATCTGGCCCTCGAGCCCGCGGGCGGTCTCGTAGATCGTGCGGACGTCGGGGTTCTGCTCGTGGAGCGCGCGGAACTCCTGGCCGTCGTTGTAGCGCTTGTGCTCGGGGTTGAAGAGGTCCTTGAGCGGGACGCCCTTGCCCATCACGTCGGCGGGGAGCGCCTTGGTGATCATGTCGCTGATCGCGAACCCGTGGTCGAGCACGCGGGCGGCGTCCTTGATCGCGGCCTTGGACTTCAGCCGCCCGAACGTCGCGATCTGCGCGACCCGCTCGGCGCCGTACTTCTCGGTGACGTACTGGATGACCTCGCCGCGTCGGTGGTCGTCGAAGTCGATGTCGAAGTCGGGCATCGACGGTCGCTCGGGGTTGAGGAACCGCTCGAAGAAGAGCCCGTGCTCGAGGGGACACAGGTCGGTGATGCGCAGCGCGTAGGCGGCGATCGACCCGGCACCGGAGCCGCGGCCGGGCCCCACCCGGATGCCGTTGTCCTTGGCCCAGTTGATGAAGTCGGCGACCACGAGGTAGTAGCCGCAGTAGCCCTTCTGGGAGATGATCGCGAGCTCCATCTCGACCCGGTCGCGCACCTCCTGGTCGAGCCGGTCGCCGGGGTAGCGCGACTCGATGCCGCGCCAGACCTCCTTGCGGAACCAGCTCTCCTCGGTCTCGCCCTCCGGCACGTCGGCGCGCGCCATGTAGCCGCCCGTGGACTCGGTGAACTCGACGTCGCAGCGCTCGGCGATCGCCAGCGTGTTGTCGCAGGCCTCCGGCATGCCGAAGCGGTCGGCCCACAGCTCGCGCATCTCGGCGGCGGACTTGATGTAGTAGCCGCCGCCGTCGAACTTCAGGCGGTTGGTGTCGGAGAGCCGCTTGCCGGACGCGACGCAGATGAGGGCGTCGTGGGCCGCGGCGTCCTCGGGGTTGTTGTAGTGGGAGTCGTTGGTGGCGACCGGCGGGATCCCGAGCTCCTTGCCGAGCCGGAGCAGGTCGTCGCGCACGCGCTTCTCGATGTCGATGCCGTGGTCCATCAGCTCGAGGAACACGCTGTCGCGACCGAAGATGTCCTGGAGCTCGCCGGCCTCGCGGACCGCCTCGTCCCACTGGCCGAGGCGGAGGCGGGTCTGGATCGCGCCGCTCGGGCAGCCGGTGGAGACCATCAGCCCCTTGCTGTGCTCCTGGAGCAGCTCCTTGTCCATGCGGGGCTTGTAGAAGAAGCCCTCGAGGCTGGAGCGCGACGAGAGCCGGAACAGGTTGTGCATGCCCTCGGTGCTCTCGGCCCACATCGTCATGTGGGTGTAGGCGCCGCCGCCGGCGACGTCGTCGCCGCCCTCCTCGGCCCCGTCGACGCCGTTGCCCCTGCCCCACTTGACGCGGCGCCGCTCGCCCCGCTCGGTGCCGGGCGTCAGGTAGGCCTCGATGCCGATGATCGGCTTGACGCCGTACTTGTGGGCCTTCTTGTAGAAGTCGTAGGCGCCGTGGAGGTTGCCGTGGTCGGTCATCGCGATCGACGACATCCCGAGGTCGCTCACGCGCGTGAAGAGACCGTCGAGAAGGGACGCCCCGTCGAGCATGGAGTACTCGGTGTGGACGTGCAGGTGGACGAAGTCGGTGCGGTCCCCTCCGGCTGCCATCGGTGCTGCGAGCTCCTCAAGTGGGTCGAGGGTGGGCGGTCGGATCGGCGCAGTGTCGCTGAGCAGTCGCTGGGCGGGCGCCAGGGGAAGGACCTCAGCGTACGCGACCGATTCCCGTGATCGTGGCAGACACCGCCGACACTGTGACACGCTGAGCGGTGAACGCCACCTCGTCCCCGGGAGGCCGCCATGCGCGCCGTCATCCGTCCCCTCTCCCTGCTCGGCCTCGCGGTGTGCCTGGCCGCTCCACCGCTCGTCGCGGCGGCCGGCCCGGGTGCCGTGCCCGCCGCGCCGAAGCCGCCGTGCGAGCAGTCGGTGAGCGGCACGGCGGGCGACGACCTGCTCGAGGGCACCGCCGGGCGCGACATCATGTGCGGCCGCGCGGGCAACGACGTGCTCGAGGCGTTCCGTGGCCGCGACGTCGTGCGCGGCGGCACCGGCGATGACCAGACCGAGGGCGGGCCGGGCGCCGACGAGCTCCGTGGCCAGGAGGGTGCCGACCTCCTGGTGGGCCTCGCCGGTGACGACCGCGGGTTCGGCGGCCAGGGCGTCGACCGGGTGATCGGCAACGCCGGCAACGACCTGCTCAACCCGGGCAAGGGCGCCGACGACCTCACCGAGGGAGGCGACGGCCGCGACATGATCATCCTCGCCGACGGCAAGCCGGACGAGACCGCGGTGTGCGGCGCCGGCCGCGACAAGGTGCGGATGGACGAGGGCGACGTCGCCGACCCGGACTGCGAGGTCGTCGTGACCTTCGGCGACGGGCTGACCCCCGACCCCGCCGGCCGCCGCTAGTGGCGCTGCGGCTGGTGGACGTCTCGCCGTCACCCCGCCTCGACCAGCCGGCGTTCCTGCCCTCCGGCGAGCCCGGGCGGCTGCGGACCTACTCCGGCGACGTCGTGCTCCAGCAGGACTCCGGCGTCATCCTCTACACGCCGGGCAAGGTGGACGCGGTCCCGGTCACGTTCGTCCCGCCCGACGCCGAGGCACTGGCCGCGGGCACCGAGCCCCTCCTCGCCGCCGAGGTGACGATCGGCCAGATCCTGCTGGCGGGCAGCGGCTACGACCACTTCAGCGGCGCCGGGGCGACGCAGGTGGTGGCCGGGACCCAGCCGCACACCGACCCGGCGTGGACCTGGCCGAACCTGTCCTTCCAGGCGCTCGGCGTGCGCTCGATGGTGCTGCGCTACCGGCTGACGGTCCTCACGACCGAGGCCGCGGGCCGACCGGCCACGGAGTAGGTTGCCTCTCCGTGACAGCTACCGCCGTACGCCCGCCGGACCCCGACGTCCTCGCCGCCGCCCGCGACCGCCTCGCGGGCCTGGCCACCCCGGCCGGTGCACTGGGCCGGCTCGGCGACCTCGGCACCTGGCTGGCGGCCTGCCAGGGCAGCGTGCCGCCCGCCCCGCTCGACGACGTGCGGCTGGTGATCTTCGCCGGCGACCACGGGGTCGCGGCGCACGGCGTCTCCGCCTACCCACCGGCGATCACCGCGGCGATGGTGCGCACGTTCGTCGCGGGGCGTGCGGGCGTCAACGCGCTCGCCGCCGCGCACGGTGTCCACGTCCGGGTGCTCGACCTCGGCGTCGACTGGGACCTCGCGCAGCTCGACGACGTGCCCGCGGACGTGACCGCCCACAAGGTACGGCGCAGCAGCGGGGCGATCCACCTCGAGGACGCGCTCTCGGCCGACGAGCTCGAGGCAGCGCTCGGGGCGGGCCGGCGCGTCGCCCTCGACGAGATCGCGGCGGGCGCGCAGCTGCTGCTGTCGGGCGACATGGGCATCGGCAACACGACCCCGGCGGCGGCGATGGTCGCCGCCGCCCTCGGGCTGCCGGCCGCCGAGGTGACCGGGCGCGGCACCGGCGTCGACGACGCCACTCTCGACCACAAGACCGCGGTCGTGCAGACCGCGCTCGACCGCGCCGGCGACCGCCTGGACGACCCGCTGCAGACGCTGCAGGCGGTCAGCAGCGCCGACCTGGCCGCGACCGTGGGCTACCTCGTGCAGGCCGCCGAGAGCGGGACCCCGGTGCTGCTGGACGGCCTGATGTCCGTCGCTTGCGCGCTCACCGCCGACCGGCTCGCACCGGGCGCCGCCGCGTGGTTCGCCGCCGGGCACCGCTCGACCGAGCCCGCCCAGGCGCTGGCGCTGGAGAAGCTCGGCCTCGAGCCGGTGCTCGACCTCGGCATGCGGCTCGGGGAGGGCTCGGGCGCCGTCGCGGCCGTGCCGGTGCTGCGCTCGGCGGTCGCAGTGCTGCGCGACGTCGCGCTGCTCTCCGACCTCATGTGATGAAGGCGCTGCGGCTGTCGGTCGGGATGCTCACCTGCATCCCCGTGCCGGCGGTGATGGACGTGACGCCGCGGGTCGCGCGCGGCGCGCTCCTGTGCGCCCCGCTGGCGGTCGCGCCGCTCGGTGCCGCGGTCGGCCTGGCGTGCTGGGCCGGAGGGCGGGCGGACCTGCCGCCGCTGGCCGTCGCGTTCGTGGCGATCGGCCTGTTGGCGCTGGGGTCGCGGGCGCTGCACCTCGACGGCCTCTCCGACGTCGCCGACGGGCTCACCGCGTCCTACGACCGCGCGCGGTCGCTCGAGGTCATGAAGGGCGGCACCGCCGGCCCCGCCGGCGCCGCGGCGCTCGTGGTCGTGCTCGGGGCGCAGGCGGCCGCGCTCGCGACGTACGGCGCGAGCGCGCGGGACGCGGTCGTCGCCGGCGCCTGCGTCGCGGCGTCCCGGGGCGCGCTGTGGATCGTGTGCGCGGCCGTCGTGCCGCCGGCGCGGGCGGACGGGCTGGGCGCCACGTTCGCGAGGCGGGTCCCCGTGGCGGTGACGGTGACCGGGTGGATGGCGCTCGCGGCCCTTGCGGCGCTGGTCGACCCGGTGCGCGGGCTCCTGGCCGTCACGGTGGCCGCGGCCGCCGTACTGCTGCTGACGTGGCGGTGCGTGCGGCGCTTCGGCGGCGTCACCGGCGACGTGTACGGCGCCGCGATCGAGGTGGCGCTGGCCGTCCTGCTGGTCGGGCTCGCCGGAGCCGGCTAGAGCACCAGCACGCGGCCCGCGACGACCAGGTGGACCTCGTCGCACGCGGTCGCGAGACGCTGGTTGACCGTGCCGAGCAGGTCGCGGAACACCCGGCCGGACCGGTGCTCGGGCACCACGCCGAGGCCGACCTCGTTGGTCACCAGGACGACCCGGCCGGGCGAGGCGGCGACCGCGTCGACGATCTCGGCGAGCGGCGAGAGCACGGCGTCCTCGACCTCGCCCACCGGGGCCTCCCACAGCCCGGCCTCGTCGATCACGGCGGTGAGCCAGGTGCCGAGGCAGTCGACCAGCACCGGGCCCGCCGCCTGGTCGATCGCCACCGCGACGTCGATGGTCTCGACCGTCGTCCACCACGCCGGCCGCCGCTCCTGGTGCCGGGCGACGCGCGCGGCCCAGTCGGCGTCGTCGTAGGTGGGTCCGGCCGCGACGTAGGTCACCGGCGCCGACTTCGAGAACAGGCTCTCGGCGTGCACCGACTTCCCGGAGCGCACTCCCCCGGTGACCAGGACCTTCGCAGCGGCCGACGCCGCCCCGGGCTCAGCCAACGGTGAACTCCACCTTCCGGGCGGACAGGTCGGCCACGGTGAGCCGCACGGCCACCTCGGTGCCGAGCGGCAGCGGCCCCGAGGCCGACACCAGCGGCGCCTCCACGCCGATCGCCTCGACCAGGACCACGCCGCGGCGCTCGTCCTTCTCGTCGACGGAGGTCACGACGCCCGTGAACTCCTCGCCGACCCGCCCCTGGAGCAGCCCGGCCTCCAGCACGTCCAGGATCGCGCGCTCGTAGGCGTTGGCACGGCGGGCGGAGTCCTGCAGCGTCTTCGGCAGGTCGGGCAGCGCGGCACGCACCCAGTCGGGCACCGGCTGCCCGGCGCACAGCGCCACGCACACCTCGCCCGTGTAGCGGTCGCCGAGCCGTCGCAGCGGCGCAGTGACGTGGGCGTACGGCGCCGCGATCGCGCTGTGCAGCGTCTGCTCCGGCAGCTCGCCGTCGAACGCCGCGTAGCCGGAGCCGCGCAGCAGCCGGGTGGCCGCGACGGCCATCGCCTGGTGGGCCGGGAGGGTCCGGTCGAGCGAGCGGATGAGCTCGGGGTAGTCCACGTCGCCGGGCCAGTCGATTCGCAGGCCCTTCGCGACCCTTCGGAGCCGGGCCACGTCGCGGGGGTCGGGCGGCGGCAGCGTGCGGAGCACGCCGATCCGGCCCTCGAGCATCAGCGTCGCGGCAGCCATGCCGGTCATCAGCGAGATCTGGGCGTTCCAGAGCTCCACCGGAAGCTGCTCGCGGAACTCCAGGGTGAGCCGCCCGCCTTCCTCGTGCACCTCCTGCTCGGGGAGCGGCAGCGAGATGCCCCCGCGCTCCTGCTCCTTCGCCTCCCGCAGGGTGCCGACCTCGCGGAGCAGCTGCAGCACCTCGCCCGCCGAGCCGTCGTCGAGCGCGGCCTGCGCGCCGACGTACGACAGCTGCTGGCGGGACCGCACCAGCGCCCGCTCCACGCGGACCGACGTGCCCTCGCCGGTGGCGTCGACCTGCATCGTCCACAGCAGGGCGGGGCAGGTCTGGTCGGGCAGCAGCGACGCGGCGCCCTCCGAGAGGCCGGGCGGGTGCAGCGGGATCCGGTGGTCGGCGCCGTAGAGCGTCTCACCCCGGCGGTGCGCCTCGACGTCGATCGGGTCGCCCGGCCTCACGAACGCCGCGACGTCGGCGATCGCGTAGTGGACGACGAAACCGCCGTCAGGATCGCGCTCGATGTGCAGCGCCTGGTCGAGGTCGCGGGAGCCCTCGGGGTCGATCGTCAGGAACTCGATGTCCGTGCGGTCGAGCTCGGGGAGCACCGCGCCCGCGGCGGCCCGCTCGGCGGCGGCCGTGACGTCGGCCGGGAAGCCGGTGGGGAGCTCGAGCTCCTGCTCGACCTTCGCCAGCGCCTCCTTCAGGTCCGCGGACCCTGCTGACTCGGCCTTGACCCGGACCACGAGATTGCTCGGCATAGCAGCGACCTTAGTGTGGCCCCCGTGCTGATCCTGCTGCCGCCCAGCGAGGGCAAGACCGCGCCCGGCCGGGGCCGGGCCCTCGACCTGGACTCGCTGGCCCTGCCGGTGCTCACCGACGCGCGGAAGCGGGTGCTGCACGCGCTGGTCGGCCTGTGCCGCGACGAGCCGGAGGTCGCCGTGACGGCGCTCGGGCTCACCGCCGGCCAGGCCGAGCACGTCGCCCGCAACGCCGGCCTCGAGTCGGCGCCGACGGCCCGCGCCGACCGCGTCTACACCGGCGTCCTCTACGACGCGCTCGACGCCGCCACCCTGTCCCCCGCTGCCCGCCGGCGCGCGGCGACCCGGCTCGCCGTGACGTCCAGCCTGTTCGGCCTGGTGCGCCCGGGCGACCGGATCCCCGCCTACCGTCTGTCCGGCGACGCAGCGCTGCCGGACGTCGGGCCGGTCGCGGGGGTGTGGCGCGACGCGCTCGGCCCGGCTGTCGACGAGTCGCTCCGCCGCGGACTCCTGGTCGACCTGCGCTCGAGCATGTACGCCGCGTTCTGGCGTCCGCCCGCCGAGCTGGCGCCGCGCGTCGCGACGGTGCGGGTGCTGCACGAGGTCGACGGCACCCGCAAGGTCGTCAGCCACTTCAACAAGGCGACCAAGGGCCGCATCGTGCGGGCGCTGCTCGAGGACGGCGCCGACCCGCGCACCCCCGCGGCGCTCGCCGACGCGCTGCGCGACCTCGGCTGGACGGTCGAGGTCGGCGAGCGGACCAAGAAGGGCACCCAGCTGGACGTGGTGGTCAGCGACCTGTGAGGGCGCCCGTCAGTTCAGGTCGATGAACGCCTCGAGGAGCTCGACGGCAGCGTCCTTCTGGTTGCCGATGTTGCGCGTGCCCTCGGAGAAGACCTCGACGCCGATCACCGAGCCGTCGTGCTTGGTGATCGCCTCGCTCCGCTGCGGCGTGCCGAAGGCGATGCCGTCGTCACCGACGTCGATCGGCTCGGGCTCGACCCCGTAGCCCGCGGCGGTGCTGCGCACCGCCTCGATCTCCTCGTCGGCGATCAGCCCGGCGCCCTCGGTGATCGTCACGCCGACGCCGCTGCCGCTGTAGTTGCAGCCCGCGGCGATGATGATGTCAGCGTCGAGGACCAGCTCGACGTCGTGGCCCACGACGTCGGACACCTCGGCAGCGGTGGGGCACTCGACGTCACCGAGCCCCGGCACGCTGTCCTTCACCGTGTCGACGACCCGCCACACGACGAAGCCGCCGACGCCGCAGACCACGACCAGCACGACGAGCGTGATGATGGCCGCGATCAGGCAGCCGCTGCCCTTCTTCCGCGGCGGCTGGGCATACGGCGGCTGGCCGTACGGCGGCACCGGCTGGCCGTAGGGCTGGTACGGCTGTCCGGGCGGCGGCGGCTGCCCCGGCGGCGGAGGCGGCGGGTAGGACACCTGCCGAGCGTGGCACGAACCGCGCCTGCTCGGGAGCCGCTTTCGCGGACTCGTGCCGACGAGCGGCCGTCAGAGCGGACCGTCGGTGCGGGCGGCCGGAAGCGCGTTGTAGAGCTTGAGCGCCCCGCGCCGCTCGCCCGTGCGGTGGTCGGGGAAGAACGACACGATGGACACGGCGGCCGGCTGGAGGTCCATCCGGAACACCGCCTCGAGCGGTGCGCCGAGCGCGTGGGCGACCAGGGTCTTGATCGGCGTCACGTGGCTGACGACCACCAGGGTCTCCCCGGCGTGGGCGGCGACGAGGCGGGTGAGTGCGGCGAGCACCCGCTCCTCCACGGCGTGGAAGGACTCGCCGCCGGGCGGCGCGGCCGCCATGTCCGAGACCCAGGCCTGGAAGGCGTCCTTGTCCTTCTCCATGACCTCGACGAAGGTCAGCCCGTCCCACTCGCCGAACTCCATCTCGGCGAAGCCGGGCTCCTCCTCGACCCCGAGGTCGAGCGCGGCGGCGACGATGTCGGCCGTCTCGCGGGTGCGGCGCACGGGAGACGCGACGACGGTGTCGACGCCGATCCCCCGCTCCTTGAGCCACTCGGCGGTGGCCAGCGCCTGCGCCCGGCCCTCCTCGCTCAGTCCGGGGTTGGCGCCGCCGAGTCCTCCGGAGAACCGCTTGGACGAGGTGTGCTCGGTGACGCCGTGCCGCACCAGCACCAGCGTCGTCGTACCGGTGATGCCCGGCTCGGCCGCCGGCTCCTCGACCTCCTCGATGAGCGACTCGGCCTCGTCCGCCGGCTCGCGGTAGGGGTCCTCTCCCGCGACCGTGACGCCCGACCGCTTGCCGTCGAGGGCCTCGTTGGCGAGCCGGTCGGCGTGCTTGTTCTGCTCGCGCGGCACCCAGGTGTAGGTCGTGCCGGACGGGGCGAGCCGGCTGGCCTCGAGCGCGAGCGGCTTCATGGCGGGGTGCTTGACCTTCCAGCGCCCGCTCATCTGCTCGACCACCAGCTTGGAGTCCATCCGGACCTCGACGTCGGCGTCCGGCGCGAGCTCCGCCGCCATCCGGAGCCCGGCGATCAGGCCGGAGTACTCGGCGACGTTGTTGGACGCGACCCCGATGGTCGTGCCCTCCTCCGCGATGACCTCGCCGGTCTCGGCGTCCTTGAGGACGGCGCCGTACGCCGCGGGGCCGGGGTTGCCGCGGGAGCCGCCGTCGGCCTCGATCAGGACCGACCGGTGACGACCAGGATCAGGCACCGAGGCCGCTCTCGGAGGTGCGGACCAGGATCCGCTGGCACTCCTCGCACCGCACGACCTCGTCGTCGCCGAGCCCCTTGATGCGGGCGATCTCGGACGGGTCGAGGGTGAGCATGCACCCGCCGCACTGGCGGGCGCGCAGCGCCGCGGCGCCGACGCCGCCCTTGCTGGCGCGGAGCTTCTCGTAGAGAGCGAGCAGGTCGTCGGGCAGCTCGGCGACGATCGGCGCGCGCCGGGTCTCGACGAGTGCCAGCTCGGCCTTGACCTCGCCGGCCTGCACGTCGCGGGCCCCGGTCAGCTCGGCGAGGCGCTCGTCGGTCGCGTGCATCTCCTCCTGGAGGCGCCGCAGCAGGCCCTGCGCCTCCTCGAGCTGCTCCATGACCTCGAGCTCCTCGTCCTCCAGCACCGAGATCCGACGCTCCAGCGTCTCCATCTCGTGCTGCATCCGCTCGATGTCCTTGGGGTTGGCGATGGCGCCGGAGTCGATGCGCTGCTGGTCGCGCTGGCGCCGCGCCTTGACCTGCTCGACGTCGGCGTCGGCCTTCTCCTGCGCGGCCGCGAGGTCGTCGACGACGATCTGCTGGTCGCGCAGCTTGCCGAGGGTGACGCCGCGGGACCGGGTCAGCTCCTTGATCTCCGCCTCCTGCGGGAGGTTCCCGAGGCGGTGGCGCAGCTGGTCGACCTCGGAGTCGACTCCCTGCAGGTCGAGCAGCTTGAGCTGGGCGTTCGGGTCGGCCTTCACAGGCGCATTGTCCACGGGTCGGTGACCACGGTGCTCACCCGGGTCTCGACGTCGGCGCCGAGGGCCTGCTCGAGCATCCCGGCGACGACGGGGAGCCAGGTGGACTCCGCCGCCCAGTGGGCGACGTCGACCAGCGCGGGGCCGCCCTTCTCCACGAACTCGGCGGCGGGGTGGTGGCGCAGGTCGCTGGTCAGGTAGACGTCGACGTCGCTGCGGGCGACCCGGTCCAGCAGGAAGTCGCCCGCTCCCCCGCAGACCGCGACCCTCTTGACCACGCGGCCCGGGTCGCCGGCCACGCGTACACCGTGCTGGGTCAGCGGGAGCACAGCGGCCACGTGCTCCGCGAACTCCGCCAGCGTGACCGGCGGGAGGTTCCCGACCCGGCCGGTGCCCGTCGTGGTGATGCCGGGGTCGGCGAGCTCGACGACGTCGTAGGCCGGCTTCTCGTAGGGGTGGGCGGCGAGCAGAGCCGCCACCACCCGGGGTCGCAGGTGCCGGGCGAGCACGACCTCGACGCGGACCTCCTCCACCGTCTCCAGCTCGCCGACCTTGCCGATCATCGGGTTGGCGCCGTCGAGAGGGCGGAACCTGCCCTCGCCGGGACCGCTCGTGTACGACGCGAAGTCGTAGTCGCCGATCCGGCCGGCGCCCGCCTCGGCCAGCGCCGCCCGCACCGGCGGGGCGGCGTCGGTCGGGACGAAGGTCGTCAGCTTGTCGACCGGCTCCCCCACGGCCGGCACCAGCGGAGCGAGGTCGGTGAGCCCGATCGCCTTCGCCAGCGCCTCCGACACCCCGCCGGCGGCCTGGTCGGCGTTGGTGTGCGCTGTCAGCAGCGCACAGCCGGCCTTCGCGAGCGTGCTCAGCGTGCGGCCCTTGGGTGTCGTCGCGGCGAACCCGTTGACCGGCTTGAGGAAGAGCGGGTGGTGGACGATCACCAGGTCGGCCTTCCAGTCCGCGGCCTCCTCGGCGACCGCGGGCGCGGGATCGACGGCGAGGAGCACCCGCTTCACGTTCTGCGCGGGATCGCCCCACACGAGCCCGACGGCGTCCCAGTCCTCCGCGGTCTCGGGCGGGTACCACCCGTGGATCAGGTCGACGACGTCCTTCAGCGCAGGCATGCCGCAGAGGCTAGCGGGGCGGCACGAGCGGGATCGGGGCGGCAGCGGCGCGGAAAAGTTTCCGCCGAGGTGTCGAAATCGCGGACTCCGGTTCGTGGACAGGGCAAGAGCACCCCGAGCCCGCACGACAAGGAGGCACGACCATGTGGGACACCGAGCACACCACCCCGACGCACCTCTCCCACGACCTGCCGTGCGCGGGCTGTGGCCACGCCGTCCACACCTACCTGCCGTGCAGCGACACCTGCGCGTGCCAGGTCAGCGCGCTGCCCGGCAGCGTCCCGCTGGCCGCCTGACCAATCAGCCGCGGCGCGCCAGGTCGAGCAGCGCCTCGACGTCGAGGTGCTCCTCGACCAGGTCGCCCAGCAGGTCGAGCCGCCGCTCGCGAGCAGCGGGGAACGACGCCGCGGACTCGACGCCCAGGGCGTCGCGGAGGTACGACGCCCGCAGGCCGTCGTCCTCGAGCGCGCCGTGCGCCATCGTGCCCGTGACGGCGCCCGCGGTCGTCGTACCGGAGATCCGGCCGTGGTGGATCTCGTAGCCCGCCGGCTCGTGCAGGCGCAGCGTCTTGTCCGGCGAGAACACGGTCTCGACGTCGAGCAGGCCGAGACCGTCCACGACTCCGGGCGGCCCCTCGACGCCGTCCGGGTCGGCGATGGTGCGGCCGAGCATCTGGCAGCCGCCGCAGATGCCGAGCACCGGCCGCCCGGCGCGGGCGTGGCGCAGGATCGCGGCGTCGAGGCCGCGCTCGCGCAGCCAGGCCAGGTCGGCGGTCGTCGCCCGGGTCCCCGGCAGCACGACCAGGTCGGCCTCGGCCAGGCGGCGCGGGTCGGAGACGAACACGACGTCCAGGTCCGGCTCGAGCCCGAGCGCGTCGACGTCGGTGAAGTTGCTGATCCGCGGCAGCCGCACCACCGCGACCGTCCGGGTCGCCTCGCGGGCACGACGGCCGTCGAGGTCGAGCGCGTCCTCGGAGTCGAGCCACAGGTCGGGGTGCCACGGCAGCACGCCGAACGTCGGCAGGCCGGTGCGCTGCTCGAGGTCGGCGAGCCCGGGCCGCAGCAGCCCGACGTCGCCGCGGAACTTGTTGACGACGAAGCCCTTCACCAGCGCCCGGTCCGCGTCGTCGAGGAGCATGAGCGTGCCGTAGGCCGACGCGAACCAGCCGCCGCGGTCGATGTCGCCCACGACCACGGTCGGCACGTCGCCGTGCCGTGCGAGCCCCATGTTCACGTAGTCGGACTCGCGCAGGTTGATCTCGGCAGGACTGCCCGCGCCCTCGGCCACCACGACGTCGTAGCGGGACCGGAGGTCGTCGAACGCCGCGTGCGCCGTCGTCGCCAGCCGTTCCCGTCCGGACGTCCAGTCGCGCGCCGAGACCTCACCGTCCGGCAGCCCCATCCGCACGACGTGGCTGCGCCGGTCGCTGCCGGGCTTCAGCAGCACCGGGTTCATCGCGACCTCGGGCTCGGCGCCGGCTGCGCGGGCCTGCACCCATTGCGCGCGCCCGATCTCGCCGTAGCCGTCACCGGTCCCGAGGGGCACGACCATCGAGTTGTTGGACATGTTCTGCGCCTTGTACGGCGCCACCCGGATCCCGCGCCGTACCAGCGCGCGGCACAGCCCGGTCACCACCACGCTCTTGCCCGCGTCGGAGGACATGCCGGCGACGAGGAGAGCGGTCACGCCGCGAGGCTAGGGCATGGGCCGCGCTAGTTGACCTGGCGGTCGCGTCCCTCCCAGTAGGGCGCGCGCAGCTTGAACTTCTGCAGCTTCCCGGTCGCCGTCCGCGCGAGCTCGTCGCGGAACTCGACGGACGTGGGCGCCTTGTAGCCGGCGAGCCGCTCCTTGCACCACCTGATCAGGTCGGCCTCGGTGTCCGGGCCGGGCTCGGCGTCGGCGCTGAGCACGACGAGTGCCTTGATCGTCTCGCCCCACTTCTCGCTGGGCACGCCGATCACCGCGACCTCGGCGACGGCCGGGTGCGAGAACAGGGCGTCCTCGACCTCGATCGACGAGACGTTCTCGCCGCCGGTGATGATCACGTCCTTCTTGCGGTCGGCGATGGTCAGGTAGCCGTCCTCGCCGATGAAGCCGCCGTCGCCGGTGTGGAACCAACCGCCCTCGAGCGCCTTCGCGGTCTCCTCCGGCTGCTCCCAGTAGCCCTCGAGCACCACGTTGGACCGGGCCAGCACCTCGCCGGAGCCCTCGGCCGACTCGTCGGTGCGCAGCGTGACGCCGAGCGCCGGCGCCCCGGCGCGGGTCAGCCGGACCGCGCGCTCCTCGGCGGACAGGTCGTCCCACTCCTCGCGGCTGCGGTTGACGGTCAGCACCGGGGAGGTCTCGGTGAGGCCGTAGATCTGGATGAACTCCCAGCCCAGCTCCTCCTGCACCCGCACGACGGTCTTCGTCGGCGGCGGCGCGCCGGCCATCACGATCCGCACCCGGTCGCGGCCGGGGATCTCGCCCTCCCACGTCTGCGCCGCGTCCAGTACGGCGGCCGCGACGGCCGGTGCGGCGCACATCATCGTCACGCCCTTGTCGCGCACGCGGCGCAGGATCTCCGCGCCGTCGACCTTCCGCAGGATCACGTGCCGGGCACCCACGCCGGTCATGGCGAACGGCATCCCCCAGCCGTTGGCGTGGAACTGCGGCAGCGTGTGCAGGTAGACGTCGCGGTCGCTGATCGTCGTGTGCAGCCCGAACGTCACGGCGTTGGTCCAGATGTTGCGGTGCGTGATCTGCACGCCCTTGGGCCGGGCCGTCGTGCCCGAGGTGTAGTTGATCGTCGCGGTCGCCGCCTCGTCGTGCTCCCACGGCCGCGGCTCGGCGCCGGGCGCGGCGTAGAGGTCCTCGTCGGTGCCGAGCACGAACTTCATCTCGCAGTCCACGCCCTTGAGCGCGTCCTCGAGCTCGGGGTCGACGTACAAGACCCGTGCTCCGGAGTGCTCGACGATGTACTGCACCTCGTCGGGGCGCAGCCGGAAGTTCACCGGCACCAGCACCCGGCCCCACCCGCACACGCCGAAGAACGAGGTGAGCAGCCGGCTGCTGTTGTGGCTCACCACGGCCACGCGGTCGCCGACCTCGAGGCCGAGCTCGTCGAGCCGCGCAGCCTGCCGCCGGGCGAGCTCCCCGATCTCGCGGTAGGTGAGCGAACCCTGGCTGGGCGCGGGCTGGTCCGGCTCGTCGACCACCCCGACCCGGTCGCCGTACACCTGCACGGCGCGGTCGAGGAAGTCGTTGACGCTGAACGGGACGAACATGGGCGTGCCTCCCCTGCGCGAAGTCTGTGATCGTCGCCACTCTAGGCACCGCCGGGGTTGCGAAGAGGTTGCCTGGACCGTGGGTAGGACGAGCGGCCGCCGCCGATCGGCGAACGGCGCGCGCCGCACGACGACCGGTCCGCGCCATGAGAGAGCTCTCATCGGGCTCTCACCCCCGCACCACCTTGGGGCAGGATCGTTGGCGACATGAGCCTCCCGTGGAAGATCCTGCTCGCCCTGGCGGTCGTGCTACCGCTCGGCGGATTCGTCGTGGGGTCCCTGGCGAGCGCCGCCGACGACGATCCACTTCCTCGTCAGCCGATCGTGCTTCGCGAGGGCGACGAGAGCCAGGCCCCGAGCGATGCCCCCTCCCCGTCCCCCGGCCCGAGGTCCGGCGAGAGCCGCAACGGCTCGTCCGACGACGACGTCAACGACCCTGACGACCACGTCGTCTCGCCGAAGCCCTACGAGGACGGCGATGATGACTCGGGCGACGACCACGGCACGACCGGCGAGGAGGGGGACGACGGCGGTGACGACGGGGACGACGACGATGACGGGGACGGGGACGACTGATCCCGCCTCCCGCCGCGCCGGCTGGTCGGTCCGGACCAGGATCGCGACTGCGGTCGCGTTGCTGGTGACCGTCGCTCTGGCCGGCGCCGGGGTGATCGTCTACGTCGTGGAGCGCGAGCGCATCGACAACTCCGTGCAGCGCGAGGTCGAGCAGGAGCTCGACGAGTTCACCCGGCTGGAGTCCGAGGGCATCGACCCGCGGACCGGACGGCCTTTCGACGTGCCGTCCCTGCTCTTCACGTTCCTCGAACGCAACGTGCCCGACAACGACGAACTGCTCGTCGGCTGGGTCGAGGACGCCCCGGAGTACTGGTTCCCGCGTGATGACCTCGTCGCCGACCCCGCCTTCCGCGCGACCGCGGAGCCCTTGGTCACCGAGGGCGGCAGCGCGTACCTCGACACCGCGCGCGGTGAGGTGCGGATCACCAGCCAGCCGGTGCGGCAGGGCAAGGTCACTGGGGCCCTCCTCGTGGTCGCCTACCTCGACGAGGACCGGGCCGAGCTCGCTGCCACGATGCGCACCTACGCGATCGTCGCCCTGCTGTCGCTGTTCATCATCACCTGGGTCGCGTGGTGGCAGGCGGGCCGGCTGCTCCGCCCGCTCCGGACGCTGCGCCGGACGGCCGACGACATCAGCGCCACCGACCTGTCGCAGCGCATCCCCGAGACCGGCAACGACGACATCACCGCCCTCACCCGCACGGTCAACACGATGCTCGACCGGCTCGAGGCGGCGTTCGTCGGCCAGCGGCAGTTCCTCGACGACGCCGGCCACGAGCTGCGCACGCCGCTCACCGTCCTGCGCGGGCACCTCGAGCTGCTCGACGCGGGCAGCCCGGAGGAGGTCGCCGAGACCCGCACCCTGCTGCTCGACGAGGTCGACCGGATGGCCCGGCTGGTCGGCGACCTGATCCTGCTCGCCAAGACCGGCCGTCCCGACTTCCTCGCTCCGCGCGAGACCGACCTCGGCGACCTGGCGGCGTCGGTGGTGGCGAAGGCCCGCGCCCTCGGCGATCGGCGCTGGGTGCTCGACACGCCGTACGACGACGCCGGCGCGCGCGTGGTCCTCGACGAGCAGCGGATCACCCAGGCGCTCCTCCAGCTGGCCGACAACGCGGTCAAGCACACCGACGCCGGCGACGAGATCGGCATCGGCGCCGAGGTCGGGGACGGCCGGGTCCGCTGCTGGGTGCGCGACTCCGGCGACGGCGTTCCGCCAGAGGACCGCGAGCGGATCTTCGACCGCTTCGGCCGCGCAGCGGTCCGATCAAACGACGAGGGGTTCGGACTCGGCCTCTCGATCGTGGCCGCGATCGCCGAGGCCCACGGTGGCCGCGCCTACGCCGACGACCCGCCGCCGGGGCGCCCCCGCGGCGCCCTGTTCGTGATCGACCTGCCGGCCGTCCGGCCGTTGGAGGAGGAGAGCCCGTGGCCCGCATCCTGATCGTCGAGGACGAGCACCGGATCGCGTCGTTCGTGGCCAAGGGCCTCCGCGCGGAGGGCCACACCACGATCACGGCCGAGGACGGCCCGACCGGGCTCGACCACGCCCTCAGCGGCGACATCGACCTCGTCGTGCTCGACATCGGGCTCCCGGGGCTCGACGGGTTCGAGCTGCTCGACCAGCTCCGCTCCCAGGGGTCGCGGGTCCCGGTCATCGTGCTGACCGCACGCGACTCGGTGACCGACACGGTGGCGGCCCTCGAGGGCGGCGCCGACGACTACATGCCGAAGCCGTTCCGGTTCGCCGAGCTCAACGCCCGGATCAAGCTGCGGCTGCGCGCCGCCGCCGGCGGAGGCGACGGCGGGCGTCCCGACGCGCTCACCGCGGGCGCCGTACGACTCGACCTGCGGACGCGGCGCGCCACCGTGGCGGGCAAGGAGATCGACCTGTCGGCGCGGGAGTTCGCCCTGGCCGAGATGTTCCTCGTCAACGCCGGCCAGGTCCTCTCGCGCGAGCAGCTCCTCGACCACGTGTGGGGCCTCGACTTCGACCCCGGGTCCAACGTGGTCGACGTGTACGTCGGCTACCTGCGCCGCAAGCTCGGACCGGAGTCCATCACCACGGTTCGTGGGATGGGCTACCGGTTCGAGCCGTGACGCGGTCGCTCACACCGGGCGGGCGTTGACCTTGAACGTCAGCCGCGGCGCCGGCTGGCGCGCCAGCACCGGCTCGAGCGCCTCGGCGACCTCGTGCGGGAGCGGCCGGTCGGCGGGCCGCTTCTCCAGGCAGGCAGCGACCACCTTGCGGACCTCGGGGGCCACCCGCCCCGGCAGCTCACCCGGCTCGTCGACGAGCTGCGGGTGGCTGACCGACGGGTCCCTGGAGGACCTGTCGCCCGACCGGAACGGCCGCTCCCCCGCGATCGCGTGGAACAGCGTCGAGCCCACGCCCCAGACGTCGGAGGCGTAGCCGGGCACGCCGTGGCGGCCGCCCGGGTCCGCCTGCTCGGGCGCGAGGTAGGCGTCCGTGCCGATGATCGCCGTGATCTCGGCGGCGCTGTCCGCGGGCCGCGCCACCGACAGGTCGATGAGCCGGGCCGGCGAGCCCATGATGATGTTGCTCGGCTTGATGTCGAGGTGGCACACGTCGGCGTGCCGGAAGAAGTGCAGGGCGGACGCGAGGTCGATCGCCAGCGGCAGGTACTGCTGCTCGCTCAGCCGTCCGTGCCGGCGGATCAGCTTCGCCAGCGACGGCCCCTCGACGTGCTCGAGCACCAGGTGCGGCCGGGGGCCGTCGGCGTCGTGGCGCAGCCCGCGCGCCACGACGGGGTGGTGCGCGACGTCGAGCGCCCGCGCCTCCCGCTCGAGGCCGTCGAGCGTGTCGGGGTCGTCTACCTCCGCCGGCCGGACGACCTTCACCACGACGGGTCCGTAGGTGATCTCGTCGAACGCCAGGAACGCCTCGTACGACGAACCGCCCCCGAGCAGCCGCAGGGCGGTCAGCTCGGGGGTGATCGCGTCGCCGCGGTGGAGGTCCCAGCTCGACAGCTCGGTCTCTTCGCGGGTGCCGGACATCAGCGCGTGTTGTGGCGCGAGCGGTCGTTGGTGTTGTTGCGCGACCAGTCCCGCTTGCGCGAGTTCGTGCCGTCGCGGGTCCAGTCTTTCGAGGCCCGGTTGCGGCTGTTGTCGCGGCCGCTCCGGCTGCCCGTGCGGCTGTTGCTCCGCGACCTCGAGTCGTCGTCGCGGGCGAGGCGGTCGTCGTCGTTCTCGTCGTCATCGTCGGAGACGAGCACGACGTCGGCGCCGTCGTCGTCGCGCTTCGCGAACTCCTGGGCACCGGCCGAGCCCGGCATCGCGATCAGGCCGGCGGTCACCAGCCCGGCGAGGCCGACGACGGCCGGCGGCAGCAGCTTGATCTTCATCGTGGTGTGTCCTTCCGTGGTGTCTTGAGCTGACACCAGGAAGACTCCCGGCCCGCGGTGAGGTGCCCATGAGTCACGGATGAGAGCCCTCTCACCCACGTGCGTCCTCGGTGGGCGCAGAGAGACTCGAACTCCCGACATCTTCCTTGTAAGGGAAGCGCTCTAACCAACTGAGCTATGCGCCCGCGGGCGGCACCCTACCGGCCGGCGCGCCGACTCCTGAAATGAGTCGAACCGCTGGCGTCTCGGGTCACCAGCGGTTCAACGAGAAGAACGATATCCACGCGGCCGCGGCCTTCCAAGGGCTCGGCCCGAAAATCATCCGAAGTGATGAGTAACGTAGTCCGTTCGGACTACCCCGGGCGCCGAGCGCGGCGGCTCAGACGCTCGTCGCGGCCTCGGCTGCCTCGTGCAGGCGGGCGAGGTGCTCCTCAAGGTCGCGGCCCTGCGCGGCGGGGTTGTGGACGGCCCAGGTGAGGTTGCCGGCCTTGTCGACGATGTACGACGACCGGCGCGGCCCGCCGTTGCTCTCGTCGAACACGCCGTACGCCGTCGAGACGGCCCCGTGCGGCCAGAAGTCGCTGAGCAGGGGGAAGTTGATGCCGTCGGCGTCGGCGAACGCGCGGAGCGCGTAGACCGGGTCGCACGAGATCGCGATGACCTCGGTGTCGAAGGTGACGAACTCGTCGAGGCGGGTCCGGATGCCCGACATCTCGCCCGTGCACACGCCGCTGAACGCGAACGGGTAGAACAGCAGAGCGACCGCCTTCTCGCCGCGGAAGGACGAGAGGCTGACGTCCTGCCCGAACTGGTCACGCAGCGTGAAGTCGGGCGCCGGGCCGCCGAGCTCGAGACCGGAGTGGACGGAGTCGCTCACTCGTGCTCCGCCAGCTCCCGCTTGAGGACCTTGCCGGTCGCGTTGCGGGGCAGCTCGTCGAGGAACACGATCTCGCGCGGCACCTTGTAGCGCGCGAGGTTCTGCTTGACCCACCCCTTCAGGTCGTCCTCGGTCACGGACTCGTCGCTGCGGACGACGAACGCACGCAGCCGCTTGCCGAAGTCGTCGTCGTCCACGCCCAGCGCGGCCACCTCGGTCACGGCGGGGTGGGTGGCGAGGCAGTCCTCGACCTCCTTGGGGAAGACGTTCTCACCCCCGGACACGATCATCTCGTCGTCGCGGCCCTCGACGAAGAGACGGCCTTCGGAGTCGAACCGGCCGACGTCGCCGGAGGACATCAGGCCGTCGATCATCTCCTTGCCGCCACCACCGGTGTAGCCCTCGATCTGGAGGTCGTTGCCCACGAAGATCCGGCCGGGCTCCCCCGCCGGCACCTCCTTGCCGTCGGCGTCGTAGATCCGGACCACGGTGTTGAGCGGCAGTCGCCCGGCGGTTCCGGGAGCCTCGCGGAGGTCCTGCGGAGAGGCGATGCTCGCCCAGGCGATCTCCGTGGAGCCGTAGGTCGAGTAGAGGTTGTCGCCGAACCGGTCCATCCACTGCGTCGGGAGGTCGCCGGGGAGCGCCGACCCGGAGGAGGCGACGGCCTGCAGCTTCGGCAGCGAGTGCTTCGCGAGCGTCTCCTCCGGCAGCGCGAGGATGCGCTGCAGCATCACGGGGATCACCGCGAACGACTCGCACTCGTGCTTCTCGAGGATGTCCAGCGCGGTCTCGGGGTCGAACTTGCGGTTGAGCACCAGGGTGGTGCCGAGCAGCATCGCGAGCTGGTAGTGGGCGAAGCCCCAGGTGTGGAACAGCGGCGCGGCGACGTAGCAGGTCCAGCCGCTGCGCAGCGGCATCCGCGAGAGCAGCGACACCGCAGCCGGGATGCCGCCCTGCGGGCGGGGCGCGCCCTTCGGCGTACCGGTGGTGCCGGAGGTCAGGATGATGGTGCGGCCCATCCGCGACGGAGGCGTGGGCTCGGTCGCGGAGCCGGAGCCGATCAGGCCCTCGAGGGTGTCGGGACCGGCCTCGCCGTCGGTCCAGGCGACCACCCGGTCGTTGATGTCGACGCCCGAGAGCAGGCTCTCGAACTCCTCGTCGTAGATGACGACGCGCGGCTTCTCGCGCTCGACCACGTCGGCCAGCTGCGGGCCCGCGAACGCGGTGTTGAGGTAGAGGACGTCGGCGCCGAGCTTGCTGATCGCGATCGACGCCTCGATGAAGCCGCGGTGGTTGCGGCACATGACGGCGACGCCATCACCGGTCTTCACCCCGCGCGCGGCGAGCGCGTTGGCCAGCCGGTTGGTGCGGTCGTGCACCTCGGCGAACGTCAGCGAACCGAGCTCGTCGATGATCGCGGTCCGGTCGGGTCGCCGCAGCGCCATCGTCTTGAAGCCGCCCGCGGGCGCGGTGCCCCAGGTCTTCAGCGTCTTGAGCATCCCCGCCAGGACCACCGGCGAGTAGGGCCGGACGATGCCGGACTCGGTCAGGATCTTGACGCTCGTCGCGGCGTCGCGCACCCTCGCGCTGATCGTTCCCATGCGGTCGAAACTATCGCGTCCTGCCGCGGCGCCGGACACCTGCTCAGGAGACGGTCTTGGGGGCCACCAGCCGGGTCGCCACCCAGTCGCGGCTGACCGCCGCCGTGGTGGTCTGCGACAGGCCAGCGATGGGCGCCGCCTCCGCGACGTCGGCCGGGTCGACCGCGCCCGGCCGGCCGACCTTCGGCGTCAGCAGCCAGATCACGCCGCCGCCGACGAGGTCGGTCAGCGCGTCCACCAGTCCGTCGACCAGGTCGCCGTCGTCGTCGCGCCACCACACCATGACGACGTCGACCACGTTGCCGTAGTCACCGTCGACCATGTCGCCGTCGATCGCGTCCTCGATCGCGACCCGCAGCTCGTCGTCCGTGTCCTGGTCCCAGCCGAGTTCCTGAACGACCATCCCGGGCTTGAGTCCCAGGCGGTCGACGGGGCTGGTCGGTGCAGCACCGCCACCAGCGGTCGAGCTCACGGTCAGTTCCTCCAGGTGCGACAGACGGTCAGGTTGCGGAGTAGTCCAGCGGAGTCGGCGCGAAAGGGCAACCCATCCGCCCCTCCGGCGCGCCGCGCGGCCCGCGGCCGCCAGGCTACTGCTGGGTAAATTCCCCGGTGACCGGTTCAGTGGGACGATTGCAGGCGTGACCCAGAACACCCCTTCTGTCATCCACGAGGGCCTGCCGACCCAGCTGCCCGACATCGACCCCGGCGAGACCCAGGAGTGGATCGACTCCTTCGACGCGATGCTCGAGCAGCGAGGCCGCGACCGCGCCCGCTACGTGATGCTGCGGCTCCTCGAGCGCGCCCGCCAGACCCAGGTCGGAGTGCCGGCCCTGCGCAGCACCGACTACATCAACACGATCCCGCCGGAGCGGGAGCCGTGGTTCCCCGGCGACGAGGACGTCGAGCGCCGGATCCGGGCGTTCATCCGCTGGAACGCGGCCGTGATGGTGTCGGCTGCCAACCGCAAGGGCCTCGAGGTCGGCGGCCACATCGCCACCTACCAGTCGTCCGCCAGCCTCTACGAGGTCGGCTTCAACCACTTCTTCCGCGGCAAGGACCACCCTGGCGGCGGCGACCAGATCTTCATCCAGGGTCACGCCTCCCCCGGCATCTACGCCCGCGCGTTCCTCGAGGGCCGACTCAACGAGGAGCAGCTCTTCCGGTTCCGCCAGGAGGTCCAGCACGGCACGGGCGCCGGCCTGTCGTCGTACCCCCACCCCCGGCTGATGCCGGACTTCTGGGAGTTCCCGACCGTCTCGATGGGGCTCACCGGCATCAACTCGATCTACCAGGCGCGGTTCAACCGCTACCTGCACAACCGCGGCATCAAGGACACCAGCCAGCAGCGCGTGTGGGCGTTCCTCGGCGACGGTGAGATGGCCGAGCCGGAGTCGCTCGGCGCGATCCGCGTCGCCGCCCGCGAGGAGCTCGACAACCTGGTGTGGGTCGTCAACTGCAACCTCCAGCAGCTCGACGGCCCGGTCACCGGCAACGGGAAGATCATCCAGGAGCTGGAGGCCAACTTCCGCGGCGCCGGCTGGAACGTGATCAAGGTGATCTGGGGCCGCGAGTGGGACGAGCTGCTCGCGCGCGACGTCGACGGCGTGCTCGTCAACCAGATGAACTCCACGCCCGACGGCGCGTTCCAGACGTTCTCCGTCGAGTCCGGCGCCTACAACCGCGAGCACTTCTTCGGCCCCGACCCGCGGCTGCGGGCGATGGTCGAGCACATGACCGACCGTCAGATCGAGAAGCTGCCGCGCGGCGGCCACGACTACCGCAAGGTCTACGCCGCGTTCGACGCCGCGACCAAGCAGGTGGGCCAGCCGACGGTGATCCTCGCCAAGACCATCAAGGGCTGGACGATCGAGGCGCTGGAGGGCAAGAACGCCACCCACCAGATGAAGAAGCTCACTCAGGACGACCTGAAGAAGTTCCGCGACCGGCTCTACCTCCCGGTCTCCGACCACGACCTGGAGAAGGCCTACGAGGAGACCGGCACCGCGCCGTTCTTCCACCCGGGCAAGGACTCGCCGGAGATCGACTACATGATGGAGCGGCGCCGCCAGCTCGGCGGCCCGCTGCCCCAGCGCGTCGACCGCTCGAAGCCGCTCAAGCTCCCCGGCGACAGCGTCTATTCCGAGCTCAAGCAGGGCGGCGGCAAGCACAAGGTCGCCACCACCATGGCGACGGTGCGGCTGCTCAAGGACTGGATGAAGGACCCCGAGATCGGCAAGCGCATCGTGCCGATCGCGCCCGACGAGTACCGCACGTTCGGCATGGACTCGATGTTCCCGTCCGCCAAGGTCTACGACCCAGCGGGCCAGCAGTACGAGTCCGTCGACCGCAAGCTGCTGCTCGCCTACAAGATGTCGCCGCAGGGCCAGCTGCTCCACGAGGGCATCTCCGAGGCGGGCGCGATGGGCTCGGCGATCGCCGCGGGCTCGTCGTACGCCACGCACGGCGAGCCGATGATCCCGTTCTACATCTTCTACTCGATGTTCGGGTTCCAGCGGACCGGTGACTCGATCTGGGCGATGGCCGACCAGATGTCGCGCGGCTTCCTGATCGGCGCGACCGCGGGCCGCACGACGCTGACCGGCGAGGGCCTCCAGCACGCCGACGGGCACTCGCCGCTGATCGCCGCGACCAACCCGGCGGTCGTGCACTACGACCCGGCGTTCGCCTACGAGGTCGCGCACATCATGCAGGCCGGGCTCGAGCGGATGTACGGCGAGGACCCCGACAACGTCATCTACTACCTCACCGTCTACAACGAGCCGGTCGACCAGCCGAAGGAGCCCGACAACGTCGACGTCGAGGGCATCCTGCGCGGTCTCTACTGGACGTCGAGCTCCGAGGGCGACGGCCCGAAGGTGCGGCTGATGGCCTCCGGCGTCGCCTACCCGTGGGTCGAGGAGGCGAAGCGGATCCTCGCCGACGAGTGGGGCGTCCAGGCCGAGACCTGGTCGGTCACCTCCTGGAACGAGCTGGCCCGCGACGCCGTCGCTGCCGAGGAGTGGAACCTGCTGCACCCGAACGAGGCGCCGCGGACGCCGTACGTCGCCGAGAAGCTCAGCGGGGGCAGCGAGCCCGTCGTCGCGGTGTCCGACTACATGCGTGCGGTGCCGCTGCAGATCGCGCGCTGGGTCCCCGGTGACTACCGGGTCCTGGGTGCCGACGGCTTCGGCTTCGCCGACACCCGGCCCGCGGCGCGGCGCTTCTTCCACATCGACGCCCAGTCGGTCGTCGTCCAGGCGCTCGCGGCGCTTGCCGACGCCGGCCAGATCGACGCCGCGAAGGTCAAGGAGGCGTTCGACCGCTACCGGATCGACGACCCCACCGCGGTCGCCGGGGTCAAGCAAGAGGGCGGCGACGCCTGACCGCTAGGCAGTGGCTACGGCCTCGACCGGCGGAAGGGCCCCGGACCTGAGGAGTCGCCGCCACTTCGCCCGCGAGTACGTCGCGGGCGAGGTGCGGTCGACCCAGTCGACGAGCAGGTCGGCGAACCGCTCGGGGTCGTCCTTGTGCGGGAAGTGGCCGGAGTCGTCGAAGATCGTGACCTCCGCGGTCGGGGCGAGCGTCGCCAGCTCCTCCGCGTGCTTGACCGGGATCACCATGTCGTCGCGACCCCAGACCACGTGCACCGGCATCTCGGCGGTCAGGTAGGCGCGGTCGCGCATCGACAGCACCTGGCCGCGCCAGTCGATCGCGGCGCGCACGAGGTGGACGATCGCCCGCCGGGCGCGCGGGTCGGCGAAGCTCTCGAGGATGTCGGCGACCTCGGCGAGGTCGCGGGTCTCCCGCAGCCCGAGGTCGCGCAACCGGCGCAGGGCCAGCTGCTCCGCCTGCCGCAGCCCGGGCATCGTGAGCACGCCGAACGCGAAGATCCAGCCGGGCAGCGAGATCGCCCGGATCAGTGGGGTGACCTCGCGGCCGAGCCCGCCGGCGTTGAGCAGCATCAGCCGCTCGGTGCGCTCGGGGAACTGGTAGGCGAACTGCATCGCGACGCCGCCGCCGAAGCTGTGCCCGACCACGGTGACCTTGTCGATGCCCAGCACGGTGAGCAGGTCGCGCATCCCGTTGGCGTAGCCCGCGACGGTGTAGTCGGCGCGCGGCTTGTCGGAGCGGCCGTGGCCGAGGAAGTCCGGCGCGATCACGGTGAACCGCTCGGCCAATCGGTCCACGACCGGCGCCCAGGTGGTGTGGTCGCACGCGAGCCCGTGCAGGAGCAGGAGCGCCGGGCCGTTGCCCCGCTTGACGTAGGCGCGGCGGTGGCCGTGCACGGTCACGAACTGCGGCTCGTCCATCTCCAGCCCCTTCCCCGCTGATGGTGATTCGCGATTCAACCACGTGGTCCTGAGCGTCGCCGTGGCACCCGCCACGCCGCTGCCGGTCGGTGTCGCGTGCGAGACCCCTAGACTTGTGGGGTGTCGACGAAGGATCCGCGCCGCCGGGCCACCACCCAGCTGCGCCGGGCATCGGGCCGGTTGAGCACCGCGGCGACCACGCGGATGGACGCCGAGCTGCCCTGGTTCGCCGCGCTGAGCGCCGAGGCGCGCTCGTACGTCGGGCTGATCGTCCAGGCCGGCGTGAAGAGCTTCGTCGACTGGTACGCCGACAGCGGCAGCACGCCGCCGGCGTCCCAGCTCGCGAGCGCGGTGTTCGGCGCCGCGCCGAGGGCGATGGCGGGGGTGATCTCCCTGGAGCAGACCGTCGACCTGGTCCGGCTCTCCATCGACGTCGTCGAGCACAGCCTCGACGACGTGCTTCCGCCGGAGGACGCCGCCGACGTGCACGCGGCCGTGCTCCGTTACGGCCGGGAGCTCGCGTTCGCCACCGCGGAGGTCTACGCGCGGGCCGCCGAGATGCGTGGCGCCTGGGACGCGCGGCTCGAGGCCCTGGTGGTCGACTCGGTCCTGCGCGACGAGACCGACGAGGCCGTCCTCTCCCGGGCGAGCGCGGTGGGCTGGAGCGCCCGCGGCGACGTCGCCGTGATCCTGGGCGCGGCACCCGAGGGCCAGAGCGAGGCGGGCGTGTTCGACGCCGTACGCCGCGCCGCGCGCGACGTCGGGATGGACGCGCTGTGTGCCGTCCAGGGTCACCTGCTGGTCGTGATCCTCGGCGGCATCAGCGACGCCGAGAAGGCCGGCAAACGGGTCGTGGAGTTCTTCGACGGCGGGCCGGTGGTCATCGGACCCGTCGTGCCCGACCTCGGCCACGCCCACGTCTCGGCCGCCTCGGCCCAGGCCGGCCTGCGCGCGGCGGCCGGCTGGCCCGACGCGCCACGACCGGTCTGCAGCGGTGATCTCCTGCCCGAGCGCGTGCTCGCCGGCGACCCCACGGCGCTCGAGCACATGGTCGGGCAGATCTATCGCCCGCTCGCCGACGCCCGCGGCACCCTCGTCGAGACGCTGACGGCGTACTTCGCGAACGGCGGCGGCATCGAGGCCACCTCGCGGGCCCTCTTCGTGCACGCCAACACCGTTCGCTACCGGCTCGGACAGGTGGCCGACCTCACCGGCCTGACGCCCGGCCAGCCTCGCGACGCGCTCACGCTCCAGATCGCCCTCGCCCTCGGCCGGCAGGAAGAGACGCGTTTGTAGGAACCTCACAAACCTCGCGCCGCGAGTTTCGTTCCACCCGCACGCGCGATGCGTGCCACCGGCGCGGCAGGCTGGATCCCGTGCTCGTTATCGTCGCCCCCGGCCAGGGAGCCCAGACTCCCGGCTTCCTCGCGCCCTGGCTCGCCGAGCCGATCTTCGAGTCGCGGCTCCACTGGCTCTCGACCGTTGCCGGGCTCGACCTCGCCCACTACGGCACGGCCGCCGGCGAGGAGGAGATCCGCGACACCCGGATCGCCCAGCCGCTGCTCGTGGCCGCCGGGCTGGTCACGGCGCTCGAGCTCTTCCCCCACCCCGCCGACGCGTTCGCGCGCATCGGCGCCGTGACGGGGCACAGCGTCGGTGAGATCACCGCCGCCGCGGGCGCGCGGGTGATCACCGCAGAGCAGGCGATGGTGCTCGTGCGCGAGCGCGGCCGCGCGATGGCCGAGGCCGCGGCCGCCACTCCCACCGGGATGACCGCGGTGCTGGGCGGCGACCGCGCCGAGGTGCTCGCCACGCTCGAGCGGCACGGCCTCACCGCCGCCAACGACAACGGCCCGGGCCAGGTGGTGGCCGCCGGCACGCGCGAGCAGCTCGACGCGCTCGCCGACGGCCCGCCGGAAGGCGCCCGGCTCCGCCCGCTCTCGGTCGCCGGCGCGTTCCACACCTCCCACATGGAGCCCGCGGTCGAGCACGTGGCGTCCCTGGCCCGGGCCGTCTCCGTCCACGACCCCCGCACACCGGTCCTCTCGAACCGCGACGGCCAGGTCGTGCACGACGGCAAGGACGTGCTGCGCCGGATCGTGGGCCAGATCGCGCGTCCGGTGCGCTGGGACCTCTGCCTGGAGGCGATGGTCGACCTCGGCGTCACCGGCATTCTCGAGGTCCCGCCGGCCGGCACGCTCACCGGCATCGCGAAGCGCTACTTCCGCTCGGCCGGCCACGCCGTCGAGACCTTCGCGCTCAGCACCCCCGACCAGCTCGACGACGCCCGCGCGTTCTGTGACCGGCACGGCGAGGAGTCACCGATCGACTCCTCCCCCACGTGGCGCATGGTCGTCTCGCCGGCCAAGGGCGTCTTCCACCGCGACGCCGCCGTCGCCGACACCGGCCTGCTGCCCGCGGGCGTGACGATCGGCGACGTCGCCAGCCTGCGCGACCGGATCACCGTCACCGCAGCCCACGGCGGCCACGTCGTCGAGTGGCTGGTCGAGGACGGCGACCCTGTCGCGCCGGGCCAGCCACTGCTGCGCGTCTACCCGGACGGCGCCGCATGAGCGAGCCCGGTCTCCTCGGGGTCGGCTCCTACCGGCCGGCGCGGATCGTCCCCAACTCCGAGATCGTCGACGCGATCGACTCCACCGACGAGTGGATCCAGCAGCGCTCGGGCATCCGCGAGCGCCGCATCGCAGGGCCCGACGAGTCCGTCGTGTCCATGGGCACCGCTGCCGCGCGCACCGCGGTGGAGCGCGCCGGACTCGACCCCCAGCAGGTCGATTGCGTGATCGTCGCGACCGTGAGCCACCCGCTGGCCACGCCGAGCGCCGCCGCGCGGATCGCCTTCGAGCTCGGCACCGACCAGGCGGCGGCGTTCGACGTCTCCGCCGCGTGCGCCGGCTTCTGCCACGGCGTCGCCGTCGCTGCCGACCTGGTGCGCGGGGGCAGCGCCCGCCACGTCGTGGTCATCGGCGTCGAGAAACTCAGCGACATCACCGACCCGCACGACCGCGGCACCGCGTTCATCTTCGCCGACGGTGCGGGTGCGGTCGTCGTCGGACCGACGGAGTCCGCCGGCATCGGTCCCGTCGTGTGGGGCTCCGACGGCGAGCAGTACGACCTGATCCGCTCGATCGGACCCGGCGAGCCGACGCTCACCATGCAGGGTCGCGAGGTGTTCCGCTGGGCGTCGTACTCGATGGCCAAGGTCGCCCTCCAGGCGCTCGACCGCGCCGGCGTCGGACTCGACGAGCTCGACCTCTTCGTGCCGCACCAGGCCAACAACCGCATCACCGACGCGATGGCGCGGGCGATGAGCCTGCCCGACACGGTCCGCATCGCCCGTGACATCGTCGACGCCGGCAACACCTCCGCCGCGTCGATCCCGCTGGCGCTGGACCGGATGATCGCCGACGGCGACGCCCGCCCCGGTGACCGCGCGCTGCTCGTGGCGTTCGGCGCCGGCCTCTCGTACGCCGCGCAGGTCGTCACCCTCCCCTGACGGCCCTCCCTGCCCAGCTTCACCCAACCACCACGAAGGAGAACAGATGAGCACCGAAGAGATCCGCGCCGCGCTTGCGGACATCGTCAACGAGGTCGCCGGCATCAGCGCCGACGACGTCCAGCTGGACAAGTCGTTCACCGACGACCTGGACGTCGACTCGCTGTCGATGGTCGAGGTCGTCGTCGAGGCCGAGGAGCAGTTCGGCGTGAAGATCCCGGACGAGGAGGTCAAGAACCTCAAGACGGTCGGCGACGCGGTGGCCTACATCGAGCGCGCCCGCGCGGCGGCCTGAGGTCACGATGACCAAGAACCAGCGCATCCGCGTCGTCGTCACGGGCCTCGGCACCACCAACCCGCTCGGTGGTGACGCGTCCACGACCTGGGAGGCGATGCTCGCCGGGAACTCTGGCGTACGCCGCCTCGAGGACCCCCGCTTCGCCGACCTGCCGGTGCGGATCGCTGGTACGGCGGCGGTCGACCCGACCGAGGTGATCGAGCGGGTCCGGGCACGCCGCCTGGACCGCTCGTCCCAGCTGGCCCTGGTGGCCGCGACCGAGGCCTGGCGCGACTCCGGCCTCGACGTGCCCCAGCAGGCTGGCGACCTCGACGGCGAGCGCGTCGGCGTCGCCATGGCGTCGGGTATCGGTGGGGTCCAGACCCTCCTGACCAACTACGACGCCATGCTCGAGAAGGGCCCGCGCCGGGTCTCCCCGCTGGCGGTCCCGATGCTGATGGCCAACGCGCCGGCCGCCACCATCTCGCTCGAGATCGGCGCCCGGGCCGCGGTCAACACCCCGGTCTCGGCCTGCGCCTCGGGCAACGAGGCGATCGCCCTCGCCGCCGACCAGATCCGTCTGGGCCGCGCTGACGTCGTCGTCGCCGGCGGCACCGAGGCGGCGATCCACCCGCTGCCGATGGCCGCGTTCTCCAACATGATGGCGCTCTCGAAGAACGAGGGCGACCCGACGACGGTCTCCCGGCCGTGGGACACCGGGCGCGACGGCTTCGTGCTCGGCGAGGGTGCGGGCGCCCTCGTGCTCGAGTCCGAGGAGCACGCGCGCGCCCGCGGCGCCCGGATCTACGCCGAGGTGCTCGGCGCGGGCATCACCGCCGACTCCCACGACATCGCACAGCCCGATCCCGAGGGCCGCGGCGGCACCCGCGCGATCCAGCGGGCGATCGAGGAGGGCGAGCTGTCGTCGGCCGACATCGCCCACGTCAACGCGCACGCGACCTCCACGCCGCAGGGCGACGTCGCCGAGGGCCTGATGCTGCACGCGACCCTGGGCGCCCACGCCTCCGAGGTCGTCGTCACCAGCACGAAGTCGATGACCGGCCATCTGCTCGGCGGCGCCGGCGCGCTGGAGGCGGTCGCCACCGTGCTGGCGCTGCACCACCGTGTCTCCCCGCCCACGATCAACCTCGACGACCAGGACCCGGCCGTCGAGCTGGACATCGCGACCAAGGTCCGCGACCTCCCGCTCGGCCAGATCGCCGCGCTGAACAACTCGTTCGGCTTCGGCGGGGCCAACGTCGCGGTCGCGTTCGGAGTGTCCTGATGACCGCACCCACCACGGAGTCCCCGGCGGCCGCCGCCAAGCCGGCCAAGCCGCCGCGCGAGGAGGACCCCCGCTACCCGCTCACGCGGCTGACCGCCCTCCTCGACCCCGGCAGCCTCGAGCTGATCTCCCCCGGCGGCGCGGACTCCCAGTCCGGCATGATCGCCGCCGTCGGCACCGTGGGCGGCACGCCCGTCGTGGCGTTCTGCTCCGACGCGACCGTCATGGGCGGCGCCATGGGCGACGAGGGCTGCCGGGTCGTCGTCGACGCCTACCACCGCGCGCTCACCGACCGGGTGCCGATCATCGGCCTCTGGCACTCCGGCGGCGCCCGTCTCGCCGAGGGCGTGCTCTCCCTACACGCGGTGGGCCGGATCTTCCACGTGATGACCCAGGCCTCCGGCAAGATCCCGCAGATCTCCGTGGTGCTCGGCCCGGCAGCCGGCGGCGCGGCGTACGGGCCCGCGCTCACCGACGTCGTGATCCTCGGCCCCGAGGGCCGGATCTTCGTGACCGGCCCCGAGGTGGTGCGGTCGGTCACCGGCGAGGCGGTCGACATGCTGCGTCTCGGCGGTCCGGAGCCGCACGGCCGGCGCTCCGGCGTGGTGCACCTGGTCACCGACACCGAGCAGGGCGCGCTCGACCGGGCCCGCGACGTCGCCGGCTTGCTCGGCAGCCAGGGCAGCCTGGCGGTCGACGAGGTCGAGGATCGCGACCTGTCCCAGCACCTGCCCGAGTCCGTGAAGCGGGCCTACGACGTGCACCCGCTGATCGACGACCTGCTCGACGCCGACACGTCCGTGGAGCTGCACGCCCGGTGGGCCCCCAACATCGTCACCGCGCTCGGACGCCTCGGCGGCCGCACGGTCGGCGTCGTCGCCAACAACCCGCTCCGGCTCGGCGGCTGCCTCGACTCCCAGTCGGCGGAGAAGGCCGCCCGCTTCGTGCGGATGTGCGACGCGTTCGGGGTGCCGCTCGTCGTGGTCGTCGACGTCCCGGGCTACCTCCCCGGCGTCGGCCAGGAGTGGGACGGCGTCGTCCGGCGCGGTGCGAAGCTGCTGCACGCGTTCAGCGAGTGCGTCGTCCCGCGGGTGACCCTGGTGACGCGCAAGACGTACGGCGGCGCCTACATCGCGATGAACGCCCGCTCGCTGGGCGCCACCCGCGTGTTCGCGTGGCCCGGCGCCGAGGTCGCGGTCATGGGCGCCGTCGCGGCGGTGCGGATCCTCCACCGGAGGCGCCTCGCCGACGTGCCCCCGGACCTGCGGCCGCGAGTCGAGGCCGAGCTGGCCGCCGAGCACGAGCGGATCGCCGGCGGGGTCGAACGGGCCGTCGAGATCGGCGTGGTCGACGAGGTCGTCGAGCCCGGTCGCACCCGGTCCGCGCTGGCGGGTGCGCTCGCCGACGCCGTGCAGGCCGAGGGCGTACACCGCGGCCTTCACGGCAACATCCCGCTCTGACCTGTCCGTAGTTCAGACGGCCGCTGCGTAACCGGCGGCCGTCTGACTACGTTGGACGCACTGTGAGGGTCATCACTTTCGTCCTGGGCCTGACGCTCGCCACGAGCACGCTGGTGGGCGCCTCGACCGCGTCACGCGCCGACGAGGTCACACCGGCGACGGAATCGGTCTCCTACAAGGACTGGGGACGGGCCCGGGCGCCCGACCAGGTGCTGCGCAAGGGCTGCAACCTCTACCGGTTCCGGTACCGCGTCCGTCCGCCGGCAGGCGAGTTCTGGACGGCCGAGATCTTCCTCAAGCGCCCGGACGGCGTCACCCTCGGCCACAGGTTCTACAACAACGACAAGCCCGACCCGGACCCGAAGCGGGCGACCCGGCGGATCGAGGTGTGCAAGAGCTCGACGTGGTTCGGCCGCCACAAGCTGTCGATGCGCGTGACCTGGTTCGACGAGGACGACGACCCCCACTCGGGATGGGTGAAGCCGTCGTACTTCCGGATGATGCGGCCCTGACGGAACCTTCGGACGACCTGCCCGGATCGCCGCTTCGCGCCGACCCGCTCGTTCCTCGCTCCCGGCGCTCAGACGACCTGGTGCAGCCAGCGCACGGGAGCGCCCTCGCCGGCGTGGCGGAACGTCTCGAGCTCGTCGTCCCAGGGCTTGCCGAGGAGCTTGTCGATCTCGAGGTCGAGCGTGGTCTCGCCGAGCGCGGCCCGGACGACCGCGGCCTTGAGCCGGTCCTCGGGGATCATGATGTCGCCGTGCAGGCCGGTGACGGCGTGGAAGACGCCCAGGTCGGGCGTGTAGGAGAACCGGGCACCCTCGGTCGAGGAGGTCGGCTCCTCGGTCACCTCGAAACGGAGGTGGTTCCAGCCGCGCAGGGCCGAGGCCATGGCGGCTGCCGAGCCCGCCTTGCCCGACCACGAGAACTCGCAGCGGTAGGTGCCGGACTGGGCCCCCTGTGGCGTCCAGCTCGGGTTGACGGGGACACCAAGGACACCGCCCACGGCCCACTCGACGTGAGGGCACAGCGCAGACGGTGCGGAGTGGACGTAGAACACGCCCCGCGTTGTTGCAGTGGTCACGACGACTCTCCTCGGTCTTCCTATCTCCGGCGTGAGCTACGCCTTCCCCAGCGGGCTCCACGGACGGTCGACCTCGACGAGCGAGTGACACTTGTGTAGTTGTGCTCCTATTGTGACCCATGAGGCGCTTTCACGCCAGTGTCAGTTCCTCCAGCACCTTACGCGCGATTCCGAGGCCGCCGAGGTGGCTCTCCCCGTCGATCACGGTCATCGTCGCGTCGGGCAGCCGCGCGACGACGTGGGCGCCGTGCCGGAACGGCACGATGTGGTCGTCGTCGCCGTGCCACCAGCGCACCGGCGCCTTGACGTCGGCGAGGTCGAAGCCCCAGTCGCGCGTGAACAGCACCAGGTCCGCGAGCGGAGCGGACGTCTGGAAGCGACTTCCGTTGAGCAGGTCGTCGAGGAACATCGCCTTGAACTCCGGGCGCGACAGCAGGTTCTTGTCGCCCGGCGGCTGGACCGCGGCGTAGAGGTCGAGGGCCGGGCCGGCGAGCGGCTTCACGGTCCTGATGGCCGTCGTGATCGCCGCGCCCAGCGGCCGGCGGGCGTGCGTGAGCAACGGTGCGAACCGGACGGCGAGCTGGATGGGGCCGCCCTCGACGGCGTCCGGCCCGCGGGTCGGCGCCACGCCGCCCAGCACGCCGACCCCGACGACCCGGTCGGGCAGCGCGGCCCCGGCGGCGAGGGCGTAGGGCCCGCCACCGGAGAGGCCGATCACGCGGAACGTGTCGAGCGCGAGAGCGTCGGCGAGCAGGGCCAGGTCGTTGGTCCAGTCCAGGACGCTCGGGTACTGGTACGGCGTCGAGGAGCCGATGCCGGGTCGGTCGACGCCGATGATGCGCAGGCCGTGCTCCTCGGCGTACGTGCGCGCGTCGATCGGGATCTGGCGCCGCGCGCCGGGTGTGCCGTGCATCCACACCAGGGCCGGTCCCCGTGGAGAGCCGTACTCCGCGAAGCTGAGGCGTCGCCCGTCGCGCACGGCGACGCTGCCCTCGAGGGTCGGGCGACGCGGCGAGTCGTTGCGGGCCTCGCGGCGCGGGACGGGAAACACCATGGCGAGGAGTGTCCCACGGCGAGTCGCCTCGCCGGATCTCGTGTCCAGCCCCGTGGCCCGCGGTGATGTGTCCTAGTCTGCCGCCATGAGCAACGACGCGGCCCTGGTCCCACCGGCTCTGCCGCGTCCCCCGGGGCGGTCGTCCCGCACCCGGTGGATCGTCGGCGGCGTCATCGCCGCCGTGATCGTCGTCGGCTGGCTGGTGTGGTACCTGCTCTCCCCCGGTGCGCTCCCCACGAGCGACCGGACCGAGAGCGGCTCCGGCGTGGCCGGTTCTCCGCTGTACGTCGAGATGTTCCATGCGTCCGACGACTTCGACCGCACGCTCCATGTCTCGGGCGTGGACGTCACCGGCGACGTCCCGGAAGGCGTCACGGTCACTCCCCTGCTCTGCCGGGGCTCGCTCAACGGCGTGACCCCGAGGACCGAGGGCTTCTGCAGCGAGCTGGTCGACCCGGAGGGCGAGGACCTCGGCGCCGGCGACTCGATCGTCGTCGAGCTCGAGTCCGACAGCGCCGCCGAGGTCCACCTCGACCGGATCGAGATCTCCTTCCGGCAGGACATCCGCTTCGGCAGCGAGCCCGCCGGGATCAGCGGCGCCGACATCACGTTCGTCGAGCGCTGATCGGCCCGGTCCCGGTCCGCTCCGGGTCCGGTCCTAGTCCGCGGACCTCTCCAGAGCGGCGGCACGCTCGGCCGCGTCCGTGATCTCGTCGGCATCGATCGCGTTCGTGCGGTGGAACCACGTGAGCGCGTCCTTGGTGCGGCCGGACTGCTCGAGGGTGTCGGCGTAGGCGTAGCGGAGGCGCACCACCCATGACTCGCGGCTCTTGCTGTTCAGCGGAGCCAGCTCGAGAGTCCGCAGAGCCGCCTCGAACTGACCGAGGTCGCGACGCGCGCCGGCCTCGACGATCGTCATCTCGGCCTTGGCCGCAGCCGGGAAGCGCGCCACCGAGGGGCTCTTGGCCAGCTCGATCGCCCGCTTGGCGTTGCCCAGGGCGCGGTGACAGTCGGCCATGATCGGCAGGTACGCCGTCGCGCCGTTGATCCGCTTGGCAGCACGCAGCTCGGAGAGCGCCTCGGCGTAGTGACCCGCCGCGTAGGCCGCCTCGCCGGCGGCCTCGCGCACGACCGCGAGGCGCGGCGCACGGGCCCGCGCGGCCAGCGTGTGCTGGTAGGCGACCTCGGGCTCGTCGTCGATGAGCCGGCCGGCAGCGGCGAGGTGCCGCGCGACGCGCATGCCGAGCTTCTCGGGAAGACCGCGCAGCTGGGAGCGCACGTCGGGCGCGAGCTCGCTGCCCGTGACGTCGTCGGGCAGAGGCGGACCGTCGTAGAGCTCCTGCTCCTTGGTGCGGGGACCCTTCTCGCCCCGCTCGCGGGCATCGCGGCCCGGAGCGCGGCGCTGCGCCGGCTTGCCCCCGCGCTGACCGGGCTTCCCGTCCCGCTGGCCGGGCTTGCCACCGCGCTCGGGCCTGCCGTCGCGCGACGACTTGCCACGCTCGGGCCGTCCTGTGGACCTGCCGTCGCCCTGGGGCGCGCGGCCCCGGGCGGGCTTGCCGCCTCGCTCGTTGGGCTTGCCACGGCGCTGCTCTGCCACGACGATCTCTCTTCTCTTGGGTCGGGTACTGCGAAATACAGTAGAGGCCACCCGAAGGTGGCCTCTACCGGAGGAGCGCTGTGCGCTCTCTCTATAACGAAGTCCGGCGGCGTCCTACTCTCCCACGACCTCTCGGTTGCAGTACCATCGGCGCTGGCAGGCTTAACTTCCGGGTTCGGTATGGGACCGGGTGTTTCCCTGTCGCTATGGCCGCCGTAACTCTATGAACCACCCGTGTGTGCCCCGGTGTGTGTACCTGGGGGGGTGGTTGGATTGTGGACGCGATGTACACGGCGTGTGTGTTGTGTGATTGCCCGCAACACTGTGGTGTTTGTGTGTTGTGTTGGGGGTTTGTGTGGCAAGTGTTCGGCCTATTAGTACCGGTCGGCTGGGCATTGCTGCTGTACACCTCCGGCCTATCAACCCAATAGTCTGTTGGGGGCCTTACACCCTCAAAGGGGTGGGGAAACCTCATCTTGAAACGTGCTTCCCGCTTAGATGCGTTCAGCGGTTATCACTTCCGAACGTAGCTAACCAGCCCTGCACCTGGCGGTACAACTGGCACACCAGAGGTTCGTCCATCCCGGTCCTCTCGTACTAGGGACAGCCTTTCTCAAGTTTCCTACGCGCGCGGCGGATAGGGACCGAACTGTCTCACGACGTTCTAAACCCAGCTCGCGTGCCGCTTTAATGGGCGAACAGCCCAACCCTTGGGACCTACTCCAGCCCCAGGATGCGACGAGCCGACATCGAGGTGCCAAACCATCCCGTCGATATGGACTCTTGGGGAAGATCAGCCTGTTATCCCCGGGGTACCTTTTATCCGTTGAGCGACACCCCTTCCACATGGTGGTGCCGGATCACTAGTTCCGACTTTCGTCCCTGCTCGACATGTCTGTCTCACAGTCAAGCTCCCTTGTGCACTTACACTCGAAACCTGATTGCCAACCAGGCTGAGGGAACCTTTGAGCGCCTCCGTTACATTTTGGGAGGCAACCGCCCCAGTTAAACTACCCATCAGGCACTGTCCCTGAACCAGATCATGGCCCTAGGTTAGACATCTAGTACGACCAGAGTGGTATTTCAACGATGACTCCCACCGAACTGGCGTCCGGTGTTCACAGTCTCCCACCTATCCTACACAAGCCGAACCAAACACCAATGCCAAACTATAGTAAAGGTCCCGGGGTCTTTCCGTCCTGCCGCGCGTAACGAGCATCTTTACTCGTAGTGCAATTTCGCCGAGTCCATGGTTGAGACAGCGCCCAAGTCGTTACTCCATTCGTGCAGGTCGGAACTTACCCGACAAGGAATTTCGCTACCTTAGGATGGTTATAGTTACCACCGCCGTTTACTGGGGCTTAAATTCTCCGCTTCGAGCGTGAGCTCTAACAGGTCCTCTTAACCTTCCAGCACCGGGCAGGAGTCAGTCCGTATACATCGTCTTACAACTTCGCACGGACCTGTGTTTTTAGTAAACAGTCGCTTGGGCCTGGTCTCTGCGACCCTTCACGCTCACCCAGCAAGTGGGGTCACGATCCGGGTCCCCCTTCTCCCGAAGTTACGGGGGCATTTTGCCGAGTTCCTTAACCATGGTTGTCTCGATCGCCTTGGTATTCTCTACCTGATCACCTGAGTCGGTTTGGGGTACGGGCGGCACCATTCCTCGCTAGAGGTTTTTCTCGACAGCATAGGATCACCCACTTCCCCCCTACGGGGTCGGCATCACCTCTCAGGCCCGACATTCAAGTCAGAGTGGCGGATTTGCCTACCACTCGCCCTACGGGCTTACCCACCGTCAACCATCGCGGTGGTTGGGCTACCTTCCTGTGTCACCCCATCGCTTGACTACTACCGGATCGGATCCCACGCTCCACACCACGCTCTCACCCCGAAGGGATCGATACGTGGTGCTTCGGGTGGTTAGCATCACCGGGCTCGTCAGGGACGGCATGGCGCCGGTACCAGAATATCAACTGGTTGTCCATCGACTACGCCTGTCGGCCTCGCCTTAGGTCCCGACTTACCCAGGGCAGATTAGCTTGACCCTGGAACCCTTGATCATTCGGCGCACGGGTTTCTCACCCGTGATTCGCTACTCATGCCTGCATTCTCACTCGTCTCCCATCCACCGCTGGATCACTCCGCGGCTTCACCCGGAAGACGACGCTCCCCTACCCAACCACACCCCTTACGGGTATCTGCATGGTTGCCATGGCTTCGGCGGACGGCTTGAGCCCCGCTACATTGTCGGCGCGGAATCACTTGACCAGTGAGCTATTACGCACTCTTTCAAGGGTGGCTGCTTCCAAGCCAACCTCCTGGTTGTCACTGCGACTCCACATCCTTTTCCACTTAGCCGCCCCTTAGGGGCCTTAGCCGATGGTCTGGGCTGTTTCCCTCTCGACTACGAACCTTATCGCCCGCAGTCTCACTGCCACGCTTACACTTACCGGCATTCGGAGTTTGGCTAACGTCAGTAACCTGGTAGGGCCCATCGGCTATCCAGTGCTCTACCTCCGGCAAGCAACACGCAACGCTGCACCTAAATGCATTTCGGGGAGAACCAGCTATCACGGAGTTTGATTGGCCTTTCACCCCTATCCACAGGTCATCCCCTCCATTTTCAACTGAAGTGGGTTCGGTCCTCCACGCCGTCTTACCGGCGCTTCAACCTGCCCATGGATAGATCACTCCGCTTCGGGTCTAGAGCGTGCGACTCAACCGCCCTATTAGGACTCGCTTTCGCTACGGCTACCCCACACGGGTTAACCTCGCCACACACCGCTAACTCGCAGGCTCATTCTTCAAAAGGCACGCCATCACCCCAACACCACAAGTGGCAGCCGGGCTCTGACGGATTGTAGGCACATGGTTTCAGGTACTATTTCACTCCCCGCCAGGGGTACTTTTCACCTTTCCCTCACGGTACTGGTCCGCTATCGGTCATCGAGAAGTATTTAGGCTTAACGGGTGGTCCCGCCAGATTCACACACCATTCCAGGAGTGGCATGTTACTTGGGAAAAAACCCCACCAACACACGTGTCTTACACCTACGGGGCTATCACCCGCTACGGCACCGCTTCCCAACGGACTTCGACTTCAACACGCACACTAGCGAGCATCCGGCAGAATGCTCCAGGTAAATCCCACAACCCTCACCTCGCAACCCCTGCCGGGTATCACACGAGACAAGTTTGGCCTCATCCGATTTCGCTCGCCACTACTCTCGGAATCACTATTGTTTTCTCTTCCTGTGGGTACTGAGATGTTTCACTTCCCCACGTTCCCTCCCAACACCCTATTTCATTCAGGTGCAGGTAACACGACATGACTCGTGCTGGGTTACCCCATTCGGAAACCCCCGGATCAACGCTTCCTTGCCAACTCCCCAGGGAATATCGCAGGCTGGAACGTCCTTCATCGGCTCTCGATGCCAAGGCATCCACCATGTGCCCTTACCAACTTGCCAAACAAACCCACAACACAACAAACAAACACACCCACCCCAACAAAGAAAGGCAGGCGCATCAGATGCCATCTTGCGAGCTCATCAACATGAGCTGTATATCAAGACACAAAACTTCTACAATCATTGCGAACTATCACACTACAAACCACGACCCGATCAACCCCCGCAAAGGGGCAAACGAAGCGTGGTCTGCTCGCGTCCACTATCCA